>CALFSW010000126.1 GCA_937916505.1 uncultured Verrucomicrobiales bacterium
GGGAAAATATCGCGGAGACACTGGATACCGACGAGCGCCTCGTTCTTGCCTAGGACTGTAAAAGCCGGGAAATTGCCCCCGTTGCAAATTCAACTTCCTCCTCCGAGATCACAAATGGAGGAGTGAACGAGAGGACATTCCCGGCTGGTCCGTCTGCGAGAAAAACAAGCCCTTCTGCGAGGAGTTTCGCCAGAAGCGGCCCGGCATTTTTGTCGAGTTCAAGGCCCAGCATCAGCCCCCGGCCACGAACTTCAACGATGGCTTTCTGATCCAAATTCCGGAGAACTTTTCTCAAATTTTTTGAAGCCTTCCGAACCATCTCTCCCGTTCCCGGCCTTGCCAATATTTCGAGGGACTTCAAGGCCATCGCACACCCGACCGGATGGCCGAGAAACGTGCTCGTATGAAGTGCCTCCCCGGAGCTCTCCGGCCATTGATCCATCACCTCGGCCTTCCCCACACACGCGGAGATGGGAAAGCCACCGCTTAACGCCTTCCCCACACAGATCAGGTCCGGAATCACCTCATCCCACTCACAGGCAAACCACTTCCCGCTACGGTGAAAGCCGCTATAGATTTCGTCAAAAATTAAAAGAGCCTCATTGTCATCGCACCATTGCCGCAATGATTCCAGGAATCCTTGCGGCGGCACAACCTTGCCACCCCTCCCCTGAATCGGCTCCACCAAAACCGCGCCAATCTCCCCTCCGTCAGGCAGGTCAAACGAACCATAAGGCACCCGGGTCGTAACGTTCGCCAGCTGATCAACAAAGGGGCCCCGAAATTTATCGAGGTCAGTTCCCAACAAACTCCCGTAACCCAAACCGTGGTAACCATTCGAAAAAGCCATCACGCCACTCTTCCCGGTCGCCAGACAGGCTGTTTTCAACGCCGTCTCAACCGCTTCAAAACCGGAGTTCGAAAGCACCACCTTCCCTTTGCCGGCATTCCACCGTTCGAAAGTCAGTGCCGATAGTTTCGCACACAATTCTCCCTTCAATGCCGTCGGATGGACGTCGCCCATTCCATGCAAAAGGCACCCGGCTTGTTCGCTCATTGCCGCAACAATCTCCGGATGGCGATGACCCAATCCCGCCACTCCAAAGGCACTCGTAAAATCCAGATAGCGATTTCCGTCCGCATCCCAAATATTCGTCCCCTCGGCTCGCTCCCAAAATACCGGCCAGGACTCATCGCAATAGGTCACATTCCGGCTTTCATGCTCACGAAGCCGCCTGGCCAGCTCCAGCGAACGCGGGCCCGGTATTGAGGTCTTCAGCTCCGGTTTCATCGCTACCGGGCCGTCATCACCATCACCGCCCCGAGCGCTGATACCAAAATCAGAACCAGTGAAATCGACCCCAAGGCAATATCACGTTTCAAAACCACCGGCCGTTGTGGCGAAGATGACCTCGGAAAAACGACAAAAGCATAAACCGCTCCTGCGACCAAACCGCCAAAGTGGGCGGCATTGTCGACGAATTGGAACCCGATAAATCCAATCACAATCAATGACACCAAAATCCCCAAAAGTCGTCTTCTCGCCGATCGGGGAACCAATCGTCGATGCAGGGTCTCAAACACGAGAAGAAACCCCAGCAAGCCACACACCACTCCTGAAACTCCAACCGAGGTTTTTGGAAGCCAGGCAACCGTGGCCCAACCCGCGCCCATGACACTGAACAAGAACGTTGCCGCCAGATGCGGCCACCTCGCCAGGATTTCAACTCGCCGGGCGAGGTAATAGAGCGCGCTCGCATTGAGCAAAAAGTGAATGATGTTACCGTGGAGAAAGGCCGCCGTGAAAACGCGCCAGGTCTCGCCAAGTGCGTAGGCCGATTTATCGAGTCCGGCTTCCGCGATTCCTTTCCCCGGAGTCAGAAGCTGAACCGCTCCAACCAAACCAACCAAGATCACCAACCCGATTGTGAGCATTGACTTTTGAGAACCCATCCACAGATCAAACCGGGCTTCAGGAACCTCATCCTCCAAATTTCCCTCCTCTAACAAATCCGCTTCCTTTCGCCCCTTGCGAGCCTCCCACCAGGGGCGGGCCGTGAAATACAGGAAAGCGAACCCCGAAATTGCTAAAAACTGGGGCGCTGGAAAACCGAGGGGATTCACCCCCTTCAAAACAGCATAAAGAGCATAGAGACAAAGAGCTCCGGTGAAAGGAGCAGTCTTCCCGGCCTCCTCCACATCTTCCTTGGCAAAAAACAAACGCCGTTTTTTCAGGACGTCGAGCAAACCGGGAACTTCTTCCGGCGCAACCAAGCGATCATTCCCGGGAACCCAAACCCAAGCCAAGCGCCCTTTTCCCGATCCCAAACGAGACTTCAGATCCTCGAGTGTATCAAACCCCTCAATCTCCCCTTTACCATCAACTGTCCCAAAAGGGAACGATTCCGGCTTCTTCGGAAAGGCCCCATCACGCGCCCAAGCTGGCAGACCTGGATCGCTCATAGCGCCGGTGAGGCGAAGTTACTCCCCAACGGGAGTTTCTCCGGAAGTTTCAGCAGGAGTCTCGGTTGACTCCGGAGCCTCGGTGCTATCGGGCGCAGGTTCCCCGGTGGTTTCCGGCTCATCAGTTGATCCGGTCGGAGCAGTGCCCCCTTCCTTTTCCAATTCAGCGGCAATCTTGGCGGCAGCATCCTCGGCAAGAGAAGGCTCGGGAGTCGGAGCGGCCGGTGCTTCCGTGGGAGCTTTAGCAGCCGAACCACCGTCCGAGGCGAAATTTTTGCCTTCGATGGCATTTCGCTTGCCCATCAAAATCGCGAGAACCAGAGAAAAGACAAAGAAAAGCGCGCCAAGATAGACCGTTCCCTTTTGCAAGACATCAGTAGTGCGGGCACCCCAGGCAGCATCTGTCATACCGGATCCAAAAGCGGCACCGAGCCCCTCCTGTTTCGGTCGCTGCATCAGGATCACAAGAATCAGTAAAAGACTCACAACGATATGAGCGATGACCACGAGAGTGATTGAAATATTGAGCATGGAAGGACGGGACTTTAGTGCCTCCGCCCAACTTGTAAAGAGGGAGTTTTCACCAATCGACAGCTTGAAATCCCCCGGGGATCAAGATATTAACTTCAAATCAGCAACCATGGAGAGTTTTCAATACGATCCGGCAGCAACAAAACTGATCGGCAAGATCTTTCAAAGAGCTATCCATGATTGTCCTCTTTGCGGAGCTGAATTGATTGATTCACCCGTCGAGTGTCCCCACTGCCGGTGCAATGTTCACGGACTCAATCAACTTCTCGGGAACGAGGGGCCGAACCTTGAAAGGATTATGGACTACCATGACCTGATCAAGGGCTCACCACGACCAATCGAAAAGGCGATCTCCAGAATTGAAAAAAATTCCCGCAGCTCACCTTATACTTTTGCGGAGCAACCTGCCCCCCAAACCTCCAGCCCGCCCTCTTGGCCTGGTGGATGCTCAACAATGGAAAAAAACCGGCAAACCGATCCTGGACCGGTCTTTTTCTCTTGGATTCACACAACTGCCAAATGACGTTCCAATCCGGTTATGAGCTCGAGACTTTCATCCCCAGAACCGATCTCTAACTCCTCCTGAACGAGTGCGGGGAATGGTTCTCTCTTGGAGAATGGGCCGGCGGAATCACAAACTTCTTCAACGAGTTTTACGAGATCCTGGTAAAAGCCCACCAAGAAGCCCTGAAGACTCAAAAACGAGCACTGATCCAAATCTCGAAACTATGACGGCAAGGAATTTTCTGATTTTTTGTTAACACTCTTGGTGGCACATGGCGACGATCAAGTCACGCCAAGACCAGAATCACTGATTACCGATCGTCTGAAATTCCTATCCCGGGAAGCACGCAGGGCCCTCGAAGATCGCTTGATCCTGCGACGAGACGACTACGATTGCGAAATCTTCGTCCGAATCGATAGGATTCCGGACATCCCGACAAAAGAATTCAGAGCCCTGCTTATTCAGCAGGGTAGCCACTGGTCCGCTAATAATCGGGCCATTATTGCCTATGAACCCGAGCGCATCGGGAGATCTGTCGTCGTCGCCGGAGGCCCCTTCCTCGAACTCGCCGACACGGAGAAATGGGCGGAACAAGTGGCGCTTTTTCAAGACATCTCCATCCAAACGTGGAGCGGAAAACCGGATATTGAATTCCTCATCCATCGAATTTCCGACGCCAGTGCTTTTTTATTCCACAAGTGCCGATGAAACCGCACGCGCTCTGGTCCGCATCGAAAACGACAAAAAGGAAGTGGTCAGCAAGGCCAAAGCCGCCCGTCAGAACCTGCTCCTCCGGATCTCCTTGGCCGGATTCGCTGTTTTTTTGATTCTGGCCTTCCTGCTCCGCAGAGCTTTCCTCGCCGTTCGAAAAAATCGCTTCCCCGAAACCCAATGGTCTCCCCGGCTCGAAGCACCTCACTCCGGAGGCTCATCCCTCAATCAGAATCCCCCCTCAACCCAGCCGCGAGATTCCCTACTCTATTCATCTGCTTTTTCTTGGCGTCCTGCAACTCGCAGGACACCGATGAAAATGGCGAACACACCTTACTGGAGAGTTTCTTTCTTTGCTCCAAAGGTCGGTGAAACATTCATTTATGATGAAACCAGAGAATTTCTCACTCCGGATCCATCATAACCATTGGCAAACAATCAAATCCAAAAGATCGTCTCTCAAAAAAAACTGATCTACCAAGGCCATTCGGATATCGACGGCACCCAGCTCCATCGTTTCTCAGTCACCGTGGACGGAATTTTCGAAAGCGGGTTCCTCGTTGATTGGGATAGGACCGCCCTCACTCTCCAAGGTTCATTTGACGAAGAGCAAAACGCAACATTGTCAAATACCCCCATTCCGCTCGCAACAAACATCATGATTGCGGGAGATTTCTGGTATTTGGCCTCCCGACTCACGTTCAACATCCGGATTTTTCGTCCTCGGACAGGAAAAAATCAAAACCAAAGCAGGGACTTTCAAAGCCCAAAAGATCAGCTACCTCGCAGCACAAGCCGATAGACTCATAATCACAGACTACTGGTTTGCGATCAAGGTGGGCATTGTCCTCCAAAAGAGCCGACTCTATCAAGGCGGCTTTCTGCTCGAAAAGTCCGCCATCGAATTGACGGACAGGGAAATCCCGGAATGACTCTTAGTGAGTCGATTTGATGATCTCGTTGTCCGGATTTAAAACGTGACGCAGCGGGATAATCCGCTCTGCGGAGATCCCAAACGACATGATGGTGACACACTCGTTTTTCTTGATCAAGTGAGCGGCACCGCCATTCATTATGATATGGCCGGTTTCAGGATCACCGGCTTGAACATAGGTCTCCAGACGATTCCCTGAAGTCATTGACGTCACGAGCACCCTCTCTCCCTCCCAAAGGCCAGCGGCCTCCATCAGATCAGAGGGAATCTCAATACTACCTTCGTAATCGATGTCTGCCTGCTTGATAATGGCACGATGGAGTTTGGACTTCAGTTGAATGCGCTGCATAAGGAGACGAAAGAAGGAATGCCCCCTCCGGTCAAGCGATGAAAAACTCCGCGATTGAAAAAAACACCCCGATCCGTATCGTTTTCCCGACACCATGAAGATTTCAGTCCCCCTCCTCCTCGGGTTGGCCTCGCCATTTCTGCCCGCCCTGGAGACTGACCCCGCCATTCCTCCGCTGGCCCAGAAAAAAGCTCTTCAATGGATGCTCAATGCCGAACCCGAAAAAAGGGCCGCCGCCTATCGCACCTTCCAACTCTTCGGTGACGAGGGAGGGGCCATCTACCGTCGAACCCTCGAAAAGGCCCGCGAACTCCATGGCAACAAACTCTCCGATATTCTCGACAACGAACGCACGAATCCCTTTTCCGAACTTCCTGAAATCGCCGAAGAACTCAAAACCGAACGCGAGCGCATCTACGCCCTCATTAAAACCGACTACAAAAAAGCGGCGGACAAAATCCAAATGCTTCATCGCGAAGTTGGCTCACTCGAAAAGCTCAATCAGCGGGCACGAAAAATTGCTGGAAACGACCCTGAAAGCCTCGACAAATCAGTTGCAATCATCGCCACGGCTCTGTCCGAAGTCACCCGCGAGATCAATCTTATTGATGAAGTCGAAGTAGACCGCGTAAAACCCGACCTCGATTCCGCGCTCAGGGAAGTTTACGAAGGTGAAATCTATCTCAAAAACCGTGATGCTGTCGGCAAAATCCGAAAGGAAATCGCAGCCCTTGTATCAGCCCGCACCGACAATGATGCCGCCGCATGGGCAAACAACCCGCAGAAGGAGTTCACCCACCACCTCAACGAATTCCGCTCACTCTTCGCACTCACTCCGCTTCGCTTGGAGGAAAAACTATCGGACGCCGCCTTGGGGCATTCCAAGGATATGGCTGCCATGGGCTTCTTCGCCCACCAGTCACCGGTCAAAGGAAAAAAATCTCCCGGCGACCGTGCCAGACTCGCAGGCTTCAAACACCGCTGGTCCGGAGAAAATATCTTCATGGGATCATCTTCCCCCGTTTCAGCCTACAATGCCTGGTTTGGATCCGATGGCCATCGATTCATCATGTTCGCCAACGGTCCAAACCTGATCGGGATCGGTCCACACGGAAACCACTGGACCATGATGACTGGCTCCAAATGAAAACAGCCCAATGAGCATCGAAGATCGACTGAATTATCACTTCAAAAGCAAAGAGCTTTTGAAAATGGCCCTCTCACATCCCAGCCTTTCTTCCGAGATCCGTCCCGCGCCTCCCGACAACCAACGACTCGAATACCTCGGAGACGCCGTCCTCGAACTCACCATCAGCACCCACCTCTATCAACGATTTCCCGATCTCAAGGAGGGTAGTCTCACCCAGCTTCGCGCTTCTCTGGTTTCCAAACCC
Source organism: uncultured Verrucomicrobiales bacterium (assembly GCA_937916505.1). GTDB lineage: Bacteria > Verrucomicrobiota > Verrucomicrobiia > Verrucomicrobiales > Akkermansiaceae > SW10. Next base: position 6,888 of record CALFSW010000126.1, read on the forward strand.
GCACTGGCCTCGGCCGCACGTCAAATTAACCTCGGCAGCGCTCTCCTCATGAGTAATGGCGAAGACGGGAGCGGAGGTCGGGAACGTGACTCCAACCTGGCTGACGCTTTCGAATCCATCGCCGGAGCGATCTATCTCGATAGCGGACTCGAATCGGCCACGATTGTCATCCTTCAACTCCTCTCCACCCAGCTCGAAGACCTCAACCCTGCCAACGCCCAGGGAAACTCCAAGGGCGAGCTTCAGGAAATTCTCCAACAAATCACTCCCGAGGCACCCATATACAAGGTCCTCAAAGAGGAGGGCCCTCCCCACGATCGCATCTTCCTGTGTGTCGTCATCTGGCAAGACAAAGAACTCGGCCAAGGCACCGGCCACAGTAAAAAAGCCGCCGAGGCTGAAGCCGCCCATTCTGCACTTGAGGCAAGGGTTTGGGAGAATCAATCAAGGAATTCGGGAAAGACGCATGGTATTCAGGGCGATTGGTCAGCCCCCGTCCCTCGGATCCAAAACTGAAGGAACTTTTACAGATGCACCTCAAGGAGCTTCCCCGCGCCTTGCTGTGCCATGGCAACATCAAGCCAGAATCTTCTTGATCACATTCATGGGCTCCACGCCGGTGAGCCTCTGGTCCAGCCCCTGATATCGAAGCGCGAATCTCTCGTGATCAATCCCCATACAATGCAGCGCCGTCGCATTGATTTCGTTGATGTGAACCTTGTCCTTCACCGGGTTGTAGGAAAATTCGTCGGTTTCCCCAATCGTCGTCCCCCCCTTGATGCCACCGCCGGCCATCCACATGCAGAAGTTTTTGGGATGATGGTCCCGACCATATTGCTCCCTCGTCAGCTTGCCTTGGGAGTAGACCGTCCGACCAAATTCCCCGCCCCAAATCACGAGCGTTTCATCCAACATCCCCCTCTGTTTTAGATCCTTGATCAAGGCCGCACATGCCTGATCCGTATCAAGGCATTGGTTTCCCATCTCCTTCGGCAGGTTCCCATGGGAATCCCAACCACGATGCATAATCTGCACCATCCGAACCCCTCGCTCCACCAACCGACGTGCCAACAAGGCGCTCGAAGCAAAGGATCCCGGCGTCTTCACCCGATCCCCATACATCTCGAGAGTGGCTGGCTTCTCCTTGCTCAAGTCGGTGAGATCCGGAACACTCGCTTGCATCCGAAAGGCCATCTCGTATTGCGAAATCCGTGTCTGGATATCGGGATCGCCAAACTTTTCAAATCCCCTCTGATTGAGCTGCCCCAAAGCATCGAGCATCGATCGCCGATCCTTTCGATTCACCCCCGGAGGGTTCTCGAGATACAGCACCGGATCGCTTCCCGGTCTCAAAACCACTCCGCTATGACGTCCCGGCAAAAATCCCGGCCCCCACATTCGGCTGAAGAGCGCCTGCGCATTCGAACCATTTGGAAAGTTGGGCGTCAAAGCCACGAAAGCCGGCAGGTTTTCGGTCTCGGCTCCCAGACCATATGAAATCCACGATCCCATGCTCGGCTTCCCCGGAACTTCGTTTCCGGTCATCACAAAAGTGCAGGCCGGATCATGGTTGATCGCATTGGTGTGCACCGACTTCACCACTGCAATATCATCAACGATCCCCGCAGTGTGGGGAAGAAGTTCACTCACCCAACGACCACATTGACCGTGCTGGGAGAACTTAAACTTCGATGGTGCCACAGGGAACCGCCCCTGACCGCTCGTCATGGTCGTAATCCGATTGCCCAAAAACTCTTTCGGGAGATCCTTATCAAACTGCTTCACCAGGTCCGGCTTGTGGTCCCAGGTATCGAGCTGGGACGGCCCGCCATTCATATGCAGGTAGATGATCGCTTTCGCTTTCCCGGCGAAATGCGGCAGTCCCGGCAGCGCGGGATGAACCTCCGAAGCCCCGTGACTCAAGCCAGGGGTCGCCAGCATGGAAGCAAGCGCCGCTCCTCCAAGACGGATTCCGGTATCTCCAAAAAACTGGCGGCGGGTCTGCAAGAGCTGATGTTCAAAAAAGGGATTCATGGACTTAAAAGATCAGTTACGGACGATTGCTTCGTCCAGGTTCAAAACAAGGTTGGCCACCAGTGACCACGCCGCCAGTTCAACCGGATTCAGGTCGACAGCTGGCATTGATTCTCCAAAATTGATCGCCTTCTTCGCCTCTTCCGGCTCGGCCTGATACTTCGCGAGTTGCCGGTCAAAGAGGCTCTTCACGATCTTCAGCTCTTCCTCTCCGGGAGGTCGCGCCAACACCGAACGGAATAAAAAGTCAATCCGCTCTTTAAGCGTCGTTCTTTCTTTCATGGACCGTTGGGCCAAGCCGCGTGCCGCCTCAAAATGTTGCACATCATTCATCAACTGCAGGGCCTGCAAGGGCGTGTTGGTTCGTTCCCGCTTGAGACAAAATTGCTCACGCGCCGGAGCATCAAAGTTCGCAAACATCGGATGAGGAGCCGTCCGCTTGAAGAAAGTATAAACCGACCTCCGGTAAAGATCCCCGGCTTTCCCTTGCTTGTAGAACCGGGTGTTGGAACCACCGAAGGCCAACGGCTCCCAGATATTGGGTGGCTGATAGGGCATCGACCCTCTCCCACCCATTTTGAGATCCATCAAACCACTCACGAAAAGGGCCTGGTCGCGAAGCTGTTCCGCATCAAGACGGAACCTCGGCCCCCGTGCCAGACGTCGATTTTCAGGGTCGGCATCCCATCGCGGGCTCGCCGCCGCACTTTCCTGCCGGAAGGTCTTTGTCATGACCAATTCCTTGATCACGCCTTTCACATCCCACTTCTTTTCCTGAAAACGCAATGCCAGAAAATCGAGTAATTCCGGATGGCTCGGCAAGTCCCCCTGTGTCCCAAAATCATTGCTGGTCTTAACCAGCCCCATTCCAAAAATCTGCTGCCAGAAACGGTTCACCGCCACCCTCGCGGTGAGAGGATTCTCGGGAGACACCAACCATTTCGCAAGATCGAGCCGATTGGCCCGCTCTCCCGCTTTTTTGAGCGGAGGAAGAACCGCCGGAGTCATCGGGTCCACCTTTTCACCCGGTTGATCATACTCACCTCTCGTCATGACATAACTTTGCCTGGGCTTGGCCAGATCCCGGAAAACAAAAGTTGAAGGAGCAGCTCCATCGTATCCCTTCCGTTCCTCTTCGATCTTCGACAAAGCGGCTCTTCTTGATGCGATCTCTTTACCCAGGGTCATACACACATTCTCAAGATAGTAGTCTTTCAATCGCACCAATTCTTCCGGCTTCCGATCCGTCCCGGAACCTTCTTTCAACCACTCATTCAGCGGAGCTGGAATTCCCGGAGAAGGCTTTCCTTTTTGTGATTTTCTCCACGCCAGAAACGATGCCTTGGGATCGCTCGCAGGATCCTCACGGCCGGTGACCCCGAACTGATCGAAGTAAGCGGTCCCTCCATGAACCGTGAAAGCGAAACCCACCACTTGCATTCCGGCCTTAAGCCCCATCTTTTCAGCAGGCACCTCCAGCTTCACCCATTTACCGGTTTCAGGAAGCGGACCCGCCAAAAATCTTTCAGTCGTTCCCTTCTTTCCAAATTCAATCACATCCGCCCCCCAAAGCGCGCGATGACTCCATTCGCTCGTGAGAAACTGAATCATCACTTCTTCCGGCGTATCTTTCGGATCGAGATAGACATGCAGGAAAAAATTCGCTGCGGGCGGCACGGTCAACGCTGCCGCTCCCGCTTGATAATAATCCTGCGCCATCTCCTTTCCTCCACGTTTCAGCGACTTCTCACCGCTAAAGACCGGATCAGTCACAAAAGTCACCGGATGTCCCGAACTCCCAACTGTCGCTCCTTTTGGAAAACCGTCGTCAAACCAGATCGCCTCGGAATCGACAACAGGAAGACGCCCCACCTCCTCGGCGGGATCCTGATAGGAAGACCACCCCGCCACTTCCTTCATCTTAATTTTGATCTCAGTCGCCCGCTGATCAAGTTCCGCCATCTTCGCATCATACCCCTTCGGTTTCACCTTGATCACGGGAGCCGTCAAAAGCTTGTTTCCATCCATCGCCGGGTCGGCATTGGAATGGAAAAATGCATAGAGGGAATAAAAATCCTTCTGCGAAATCGGGTCAAACTTGTGATCATGACAAACCGCGCATTGCGCCGTCAGCCCCAGCCAAACCTGCGCCGTCGTACTCGCCCGATCCACGGCGTAACGAAAAACGAACTCCTCCGCGATGCTTCCGCCCTCGCCCGTTGTCACGTTGCAGCGATTGAAACCGGTCGCCACCATCTGGCTTTGCTCCGGCTTCGGTAGAAGATCTCCCGCCAACTGATCGATCGTAAACTGATCGTAGGGCAGATTCTCGTTAAAAGCCTCGATGACCCAATCCCGATAGGCCCACATCTGTCTCTCATTGTCCAAATGCATCCCATGGGTATCGCCGTAACGAGCCGCATCCAGCCAATACCGCGCCATCTCCTCTCCATATCTGGGCGACGTCAGATACCGATCCACCATCCGCCCGTAGGCTCCGTCGACCTTATCCGTCAGGAATTCATCCACCTCCTGAATCGTCGGAGGCAATCCCGTCAGCGCAAAGCTCACCCGGCGGATCAAAGTCGTCTGATCGGCCTCGGGAGAAAATCCCCAGCCATCCTTCTTCAAGGCCGCTTCCACAAAGCGATCAATTTCGCTCCCCTCGCCCGCAGGAACCTCCGCCTTGACCGGCGCTTCAAACGCCCAGTGCTTTTGATACGTTGCCCCCTCATCAATCCATCGCTTGATGATTGCCTTCTCCTCGTCGTTCAGTGACTTGTGTGACTCCGGCGGAGGCATCACCTCTTCTTCATCATTCGAAATAATTCTCATCCACGCCCCGCTCTCTTCCGACTTCCCCGGAACAATGGCCGCCTTCCCCCGCCTTTTCTTTCGAAAGGCTCCTTCCGGCGTATCCAGCCGCAACTTTCCCTCCCTCGTTTCCTCATCCATTCCATGACAGGCAAAACACTTGTCCGAAAGAATCGGCCGAACATCCCTGTTAAAACCAATGGGTTCAGCCGCTTGCGCGCCGAGACACAAGAGAGGAAGAAGAGAGCCTTTAAAAATCTGCACTGGCATGGTTAACATCAATCGCTTTTGTATAAAACGAACTATTCACATTTAAACTGTCATGAAATCAGTCCTTATTTTCATCGCCCTCCTATCTCCTGTCCTCAGGGCCAAAGAAGTCTTTCTCGAACCCACTCCCGGCGCTGATCTTTCCGATCTCATCTCAAAAACCGAATTCACCAAACTCGACCTCGCCCTGGGGAATGACATCCACTTCATCACGAAGCCCATCGAGTTCCAAAACCTCTCAAATATCACGGTTCGGGCAAAACCCGGCACCCGTCCTGTCATTTCCGGCGGCCAGCTCATCACCGGATGGAAACTCATCAAAAACAACCTCTGGCAAACCACCCTTCCCGAAGTCAAATCCGGAAAATGGGCCTTCCGGGAACTCTTTCTTGATGGCCAGGCCCGCCAACGCGCCCGACACCCCAATCAGGGAACTCTCCGCATCGCAAAAGCCGGCCCCGACAATCGCACCTCCTTCTTCTTCAACGAAGGCGACCTGCAAAACTGGCCCGATCCCGGTCAGATCGAGTTTGCTTTCTATCACGATTGGTCACTTTCACGGGTGAACCTCAAGACCATCGACATCGAGAACAAGCAGGCCTTTCTCCGTGACCCCGTCGGTCAAACGACCGCCGCGCACTACGCGATGTCCCACTTCGAAAAGCAACCTCGCTTCCATCTCGAAAACCACCACGCCTTCCTCGACGCTCCGGGCGAATGGCATCTCGACACAAAAACAGGCATCCTCAGCTACCTCGCCCGGAAAGGCGAGGATCCCAACGCGCTGACCTTCATCGCCCCAAAGGTCGAAGCCCTCATTTCCATGATCGATTGCAAGGACATCGAATTCGACAACCTCTCCTTCCAGCACTGTCGCTACGAACTCCCTCCCGGTGGTTCGGCTGGCGTTCAAGCTGCATTTCATCAACGTCGCCCCGCTCAAGGCCAATACGAAAATGCCCGCGACCCAAAACCCGCCGCTTTTCGAATCACAAACTCGTCTAATATTGCCTTCAACAAATGCACTTTCGCCAACCTCGGCACTTCCGGACTTTGGATCGCCAACGGGTGCCGCAACATCAAAGTCGAACACTCCATCTTCAAAAACATCGCAGCGAATGGCATCATGATCGGCGAGCCGAACGCAACCGACGAAACAGTCTCAAAGAGGATCCAACTCTACAGCAATCTCATTCGAAACATCGGCACCCTCGACTACGGCGCCGTCGCAATCTGGATCGGGATCGCCGCCGAAACCCGCCTCACCGGCAACGAACTCCGAAATCTCCCGTACACCGGCATCTCCCTCGGCTGGCGGTGGAGTCCCACCCCCACCCCCTCGCGCGATCACCTCATCGTCGCCAACCACATCCACCACATCATGCAAAAACTCTCCGACGGAGGTGGCATCTACACCCTGGGCCTCCAACCTGACACCTACCTTCGAAGCAACACCATTCACCACGTCCCCGTCAATGCCGGTCGGGCCGAATCCAATGGCATGTTCCTCGATCAAGGCAGCACCTCCATCACCATCGAGGACAACACCATTTACGCCATTGCCCGCTCCCCCCTTCGCTTTCATCAGGCTGGTAAAATTCTCGTCCGCAACAACACCCTCTACCGAAAAAACGAAGCCACCCCTCACCTCCGCTTCAACAACACCCCCGAGAAAAACATCACCGACCAGAATAACAAAACCCCGGTCGGCAAGGGGCCGGAGTAACCATCAATTCTCAAAGCATCCGGATCTCACTCGCTTGCAGAACCTTCTCCAATCCCTCTTCCGTCCTCAACAACAACTCCCCCTGACTGGAAAGTCCCTCAACCCGTCCCGTCTTCAACACCCCTCCCGCATCCAGCCTGACATCATTCCCCGCCAACACACATCGTGTCGACCACTCCTCCATAAGGTCCCCAAACCCAGCCCCAATTTGATCAAGACGCAGAAGCAATCTCTGCAGACACGATACCAGCACTTCCTCGCGTGACACCTTCTCCCCCAGCTCCAACGCCAACGAGGTCGCCGGATGTGCCAGTCCATTGGGAAACTCCACCACATTCACATTGAGTCCCACTCCCACCACCACGAATCCTGCGTCAGCTTCCACCAAGACCCCGCAAATTTTCTTCCCGGCCACCCAGACATCATTCGGCCATTTCACTCCCGCGAAGAGCCCGAAGGAATCAAGCGCCTCTGCCATCGCCAATCCCGTCGCCAGCGCAAACCGGGACCACAAAGCCATCGGCTCCTGCGGTCTCAAGATCAACGAAAATGCCAACCCCTCACCTGGAGGACAGGTCCAGGGCTGCCCCCTTCGCCCTCTGCCCGCAGTCTGCTTTTCGGTGAGAACCACACTCAAACCCGGAGCGCCCTTGATCGCCAATCGCCGGGCCTCGTCATTGGTCGACCCACACTCCGGCAAAAAAATCACGCGCCGCGCCCACTCCGGGGAAATCTCCCGCAATGCCACTCCGTCCCATTCGTTCTCACTCGTCATCCGAAATTTCCAAAAACTCCAGGGAAAGATCCAATGCCAATGCCGAATGTGTCACCGCGCCAACCGAGATGAAATTCACTCCGGTCTTCGCAATATCCGCCACCGTGGTCAGATTCACCCCGCCACTCGCCTCCAGCAACGGACCTTTCCCATCTCTCATCTCCACCGCCTTACCCAGCGATTCATTATCCATGTTATCAAGGAGGATGTAATCCACCCCTTTCAACTTCAAAAAATCTGCAACTTGATCAAGGCGATCTGCTTCAAGTTCGACCTCGACTCCGGGGTGATCAGCTTTAAGTCGGTTGATCGCATCCTGCAAAGCGGCAAGACCTCCTTCGGCCACCAAGTGATTGTCCTTAACCATCGCCCGGTCATAAAGCCCCATCCGGTGGTTCATTCCCCCTCCGGCCACCACCGCCCCTTTCTCCAGAGACCGCCATCCCGGCGTGGTCTTGCGCGTATCTAAAATCCTCGCCCCGGTTCCTTCCGTCAATTCGACAAACTGACGCGTCTTCGTTGCCACCCCTGATAAGCGTTGCAAAAAATTCAACGCCACCCGCTCGGCAGTCAGAAGCGAACGCGCCTTCCCCTTCACCTCCATCACATAAGCACGTGGACTCACATGATTCCCACTCTCAAGCAAGACCTTCACCATCGTGTCCTCATCGACACGTCTGAAAACTTCCTCCGCAATTTCCACTCCGGCCACCACCCCATCCGCTTTCGCCACAATCAATCCCCGCGCTTTCCGATCCGCCGGCACAAAATAGTTCGAAGTCACATCGCCGGATCCAATGTCCTCGGCCAGCGCCAAATCAATCAAGGTAGAGGTCGTTTCGTCCACTCCGGAACAATAGTGCCCTCACTTCTGCGAGGCGAGAGCTTTTGCTCGCCACTGTATTTCATTTCCCGGCTGGCATCCTCCGGCATTCAAGGCAGAATGCCGACCGCTCTTATGTCATTCCGTCCCTCGTCAAAGCGCGCCATCGCTCTCATCGCCGGCCTGTCCGCAGCCCTCGTGTCCTGCCAGACACTTAAGGACCCTCAAGCCGTTGCCACCACCACCATTACCGGGCCAAAAGCTTTCGCCGCCGCACGCTCCAATCAAAACATCAAGATTAGCACCGGTTGGCTGGGCGAATTTCAGGACCCCCGCATGACCAAGCTCGTCAATGAAGCTCTGACCCGCAATCAGAGCCTCAAAGCCGCCGCCCATCGCCTCAAAGCCGCCAAACAAGGCACCATCATCGGCCGCGCCGCTCGTCTTCCCTCTGTCAGTTCCTCAACCGGATACCGCCGGAGCGATGGCAAAAACACCGCCGCCAGCGAAAACTATTCCATCTCTCTCAATGCCAGCTGGGAGGCCGACCTTTGGGGAAGACTCCGCAATCTCGACCTCTCCACCCAGGCCAACTACGCCGCTTCCGTCGCCGACTTTCGCGGTGCCCGCCTCTCCCTCGCCGCCAACACCGCCCAAGCCTGGTGCAACCTCATCACCGCCGAGCAACAACTCGCCCTCGCCATCAAAACAGTCGATTCCTACAAACAAGCCCTCCCCGTCGTGGAGCGACGCTATAAGGCCACAACCCTCCGCGCCGTCGATGTCCAGTTTGCCCGCAACAACGTCGCCTCAGCCGAGCGCTCACTCAGCGTCCGCAAACTCAACCGGGACAACGCGGCCCGCTCACTCGAAATCTTCCTTGGCCGCTACCCTTCCGCCACCGTCTCCTCTTCCAACGCCCTCCCCTTTCTCTCCGAAAAAATCCCGGTCGGCCTCCCCTCCCAACTCGTCGAGCGACGCCCCGATCTCGTCGCCGCGCGCGCCGACCTTTTCGCTTCCGCGCAAACTGCCGAAGCCGCAAGAAAGAACCTCCTTCCCTCTCTCCGGCTCACCGGCGGAGGGTCCAACGGAGCCGCCAACATCGGCCGCGCCTTCGATCCCAATTACCTCGTCTACAGCATCGCCGCCTCGCTCGCTCAAACCATCTATCAGGGAGGAGCCCTCTCCGCCCGCGCCCGCGCTGCCCTTGATCGCAATCGCGCCGCCATTGAAGACTACGCCCGCGTCGCCCTCCTCGCCTTCCGCGAAGTCGAATCCGCCATCGCCGCCGACAGATCACTGACAGAACAGCAGGGCTTTTTGGAAAAGGAAGTGAAGCAAACCAAGCTCGCTGAAAAACGTGCCCTCAGCGACATCACCCTCGGCATCGATGGAGCTTCATTCCTCGAATACCTCGAAGCCCAACGTCGTTCCGAGAACGCCGGCATCTCGCTCATCCGGCTCAAAAACGAACGGCTTCAAAACCGCATCGATCTCCACCTCGCCCTCGGCGGAGATTATTCAACCAAAGGCTGATCACTTAAGCCCCCGGTAGATCCAAGTAGAACTTAAAGATTGCCCCTACCTCTCCCCAGCTGCCAGGCGAAAGAACATCCTGGGCTCAAGGTCGGGATCATACGGGCTCGCACTCCGGTATTTCACCGTCGAGAAACCATCGCCATGATTCACTTGGGAAACAAAAGCGACGTCAGTCACCTCGCCACTCCATACAACCAAATCGGGTGCCTTTTGGACCCGCACCATCACGTCATCCGCGGACAGTCTTCGCTAAAAGGAAATTACGAAATAATCGTTGGCGACATCATTGACGGGGATTGTTTCCACTCCCACTGAAATCACCCCACCTCCCTCGCTCGCGTTGTCATCACTCGTTCCCAGAACATGTTCCAGCAGCTTCACCAAGACATCCCCGTCGTCATCACCCAAGGGATCTCCCGCCAGTGCCACACTGTCGGTCGTGCCCGGATTGCCATCAACCAGAGTGCTACTCCGCCAATTCCCCGGCAATGATTCCTTTAAGCGAGTTCCCGTAGCGTGCTTCAAACGCCGCTTGATTCCTCACCAAAAAAACCCGTGCACCCGGACCCTACATTGTGATCGCCGAACCGGTGAAGGAGAAATTAATGCCCGTCTCAAAGTGGACATCCGTGAGTTGAATCACTTCGTCTCCCGCATTCATCAACTCCATCCATTCGTAGTCCGAGACATCGCTCGAAACTGCCAATTCCGCTCCCGTTGGGATTGCCGGAGCATATTGAATCTCACTGACTACGAGATTCGCGGCCAAGGCTGGTGTTTCCACAATAAAGGTCCCTTGAATCGGTCCCGACCACGACGTCAATCCCGTTCAGATAAGCCACAAAGCCATCATCATACTACAACTGCATCTCCAGACCTGAAATCTCCTCCTTGTTCGCCACCGTGAACGGCACCCTCACATAGACACTTGTCCGCTGATTATACATCTGACCCTCGACGTCGATATTAAAGGAACTGTCATACCCGCTGCTCCGCTCGTATCCCACCCCGGTCGTTCCACTGATCCAACCTCCGTCATCGAATCCAATCGCCTGCCACGTAACCCCAAGCGTCACAGCAAGCTTTCAAAAACTCCCTCTTCACGAACCAAAGGACCCATATTTCGCCATCCTCTCCTTGACATTTTTTTCCGTTAACGCAACTTACTTGCGTTTATGAAATCAATGCCTTTTTTCGCTCTGACCACCTCCCTGTCCCTCGCCGACATCGACCTCTTTCCCACTCTCCACTTCAACGGGCTCATCGGCGACACCTCGGCGCCATCCTTCGAAGACATCGGAGGCCATGCCCACGATCCAAACGAAAACTTCGCCCTCCAGGGCCTCGACCTCGGCCTCAACCTCCGCATCGATGACTGGTTCGCCGCCTTCGTCAACGGCAACATCTTCACCAATTCCGACCACAAACTCGAATCCGAGTGGGAGGAAGCTTTCGTCAAACTCAAGAATCTCCCCGGCGGTTTTGAGATCCGTGGCGGACGTTTCCTCAATCGCCTCGGCCTCCAAAACAACCTCCACCTCCATAGTTGGAACTTCGTCAACGCCAACCTCTCCACTTCCCAATTCCTCGGGGAAGAAGGTCTCATTACCGAGGGCATCGAACTCACCTGGCAGCACGAATTTGAACAATCCTTTCTCGCCCTCACCACGAGCTACGGCAAAGCGGCCGTGCACGCTCACGAAGAAGAAGATCACCTTGGCCATGACCACGAATCATCCGACGATGCCCGGTTCACCGACGACCTCGTCACCGCCCGTGCCCTCTTCGGATACAATCACACCGACTTCCACCAACACCGCTTTGGCCTCAACGCCGCCTGGGGCGACAACGGCTATCATCGCAACTCCTCGCTCCATTCCATCGACTACTCCTACACTTGGCGGGAAAACGGTCTCGAAGCGGGCGGACGTTCTTTCTCAATCGGGGCCGAATACTTTCACCGCGATGTTCAGTGGGCCCATCCCGAAAATGCCGTCAACCGTGGCTCTTCCTCCCAGAATGAAGTGATGGCTTTCGCCACTTACCGCTTTGCAGATCAATGGATCGCCGACCTTCGCTACGAACACCTCCAGGGCCGTTCCGCAGGCCCTGAAATCGATAGGGGAGAGATCGAATACGCCTTCGCCTCCCCCACGCGCGATCGCTTCTCCATCGCCCTCACCCGCGAATTTGAATACAAGGAACTTTTCTCACACGTCCGTCTCCAGTATTCCCACGATGATACCGATGAAGGAAAAGACGACTCCATCTGGCTCCAATTCGGCATCAACTTTGGCCGCGGTGAAGTCCGCTAGCTCCACCAGTTCATCTCTTCCGTTCTTTCCCTCTCCTCCGCGAAACGCTAAGCGACTGTCTCTGCATCTATGAGCACCCCATCCGAATCAATAGGAGACACCGCCGCCTACCTCCAAAAAATCCGCGATCGTGTCGGTCAGATCATTGTCGGTCAGGATGTTGTCGTCGAACGCACCCTCATCGCCCTTCTGACCTCCGGCCACCTTCTTCTGGAAGGCATGCCCGGTTTGGCAAAGACCCTCCTCGTCAACACCATCTCCAAGGCTCTTCACCTCGATTTTCGCCGCGTCCAATTCACGATCGACCTCCTCCCATCCGACATTCTTGGCTCCGAGATCCTCGATGAGAAGTCCGGTGAGTTTCGGACTCACAAGGGTCCCATCTTCACAAATCTCCTCCTCACCGACGAGATCAACCGCGCCGCCCCAAAGGTCCAGGGTGCCCTCCTCGAATCCATGCAGGAGCGTAAGGTCACCCTCGGAAACGAAACCTTCTCCCTCCCCACCCCTTTCCTCGTCATCGCGACCCAAAACCCTATTGAGCAATCCGGCACCTTCGAACTCCCCGAGGCCCAGCTCGACCGCTTCATGCTCTGCCATCGGCTCGGATACCCCACTCCCGACGAAGAAGAGGAAATCCTCCGGCGTAACCTCAACCTCGGCGTTGAGAAAAAAGGCTCCGGAGCCGTCGCCCGAACCGAGTTTGACCTCGTCACTGATGACTCTGTCGGCACCCCCGAAGATCTCGTCCACGCCATGGAAGCCACTCACAAGATTCATGTGAGTGAAGTCCTCCTCAAACATGTCGTCGACATCGTCGAACGCACCCGCCAGCACCCTGATCTCGAACTCGGCTGCTCCCCCCGCGCCGGCATTTCCCTTCTGAAATCCTCCCGTGCCCGCGCTCTCATCCACGGCCGCGACTACGCCATCCCCGAAGATCTCTTCGCCCTCGCCGAAGACGTTTGCCTCCACCGTATCCGCCTCTCCTACGAGGCTCTCGCCGAAGGGAAAACCCCACAAGCCGTCCTCCAGCAAATCCTCAACGACTCCATTTCCTAAACGCCCCATAACCAAGTCTTCATAATTCGATATTGAACGCTCAGCGTTCGACGTTCTAATGCCCCGCCTCACCAAAGACCAAACAAAGCCCCTCGACTCCCGCCAGTTCCTTCTGGCCGTCAAGCGGCTCGCGGACTCCTTGTCTTATGGCACCGACCGCTCCCCCTTCCTCGGCCAGGGTCTCGAATACGTACAATCCCGCCACTACGTCCCCGGCGACCCCGTCAAGACCATCGACTGGCGCGTCACCGCCCGCACCGGCAAGGTCCACGTCAAGGAATACGAATCCCCCAAATCCCTCCCCGTCTGGTTCATTGTCGACACCTCCGCCTCCATGACCCTCTCGTCCACGAAGGTTTCCAAATACCAACTCGCCACCCAGATCGCCGGCGGACTTGCCCTCGCCTCACTCGACCGGGTCTCGCCCGTCGGCATTCTTGGAGCCGGCTCCCGCGATCTCAATATCAAGCCCTCCCTCTCCCGTGAAACCATCCTCCAATGGCTTCACGAGCTTCGGCACTACGATTTCCACGAACCGACCCGCCTCGGCAAAAAACTTCTCTCCCTCAATCCCTCCCTTCCCGAGCGCTCCCTCATTTTCATCCTCTCCGATCTTCACGATCCCGACGCCCTCCCCGCCCTCAAACTCCTCGGCCACCGCCACGACATTGTCGTCATCCCCCTGCGCGACCCTGCTGAAGACAAGCTCACCGGAGCCGGCTATATCCGGGCCCGCGAAGTCGAAACCGGTCGTGAAACCACCCTCTCCGCAAAAAGACAATTCACCTCTCTGGCAGACCTCACCTCCGCTCTCAAGAAAGCCTCCCTCGACCACTTCCCCATCCACACCCACCGCCCCTTCCTCGCTTCCCTCCGCCTCTACCTCCAATCCCGCAACCTCCTCGCCCGATGATCAGATCACTCCTCCTTTTCATCACTCTCGCCTTCTTCCAAATCCCGGATCTCAAATCCCAGATCTCAAACCCCACTTCCCCTCTTGGCCTCCCCACCGAAGTCACCGACCTCTACATTCCCGGCTCCAAGATCGAAGTCATCCCGCGCAAAAACAGCGACTCTTCCCTCGTCATCCGCATCCTCGAAATCAAGTCCGCCGCCGACGGCTTTCGCTATGATCTCGACATCTACGGACTCGACCCCGGCACCCACAAACTTTCCGACTTTCTCCGCTACGCTGACTCCAAATCTCCCGTTTCCAACCTCCCCGTCACCTTCACGGTCACCACCCAACATCCACTCGACACCCTCCCCAAACCTTCCGATCCGGAAGCCGTGCCCCCCGAAAAGCTTGGAGGCTACAAAACACTCATCATCGTTCTGGGCATCCTCTGGCTGATCATCCTCCTGCTCATCATTTTCTACCGTAAAAAGCAAATCGCCGACTTCACCGCTGAAAGCCCTCCGCCCACCCTTCACGAAAGACTTCAAGTCCTCGTCACCAACGCCTCACGCGGCAATCTCACCGATCATGAACGGGCCAGCCTCGAACGCCTTGTCCTCGGTCACTGGAAGGAAAAGCTCCCCGGCCTCGAAAATCTCCCGGCAGCTCGCGCCCTCGTCCAACTCCGCAGCCACCCTGAAGCCTCCCCCCTCATCCTGAAACTCGAAGAGTGGCTCCACGCCCCTGCCCCATCCATTTCCCACGAAGAAATCCTCCCCCTGCTGCAGCCCTTCGAAAACTCGCGCTCCTAGAGCTCTGTCCAATCCTCATTGCTCAAATTCCACCTCGTGTCCTTCGCCCACCCCTTCGTCCTGCCCGCCCTCGCGATTCCGGTCCTCCTGATCGTTTTCCAATGGATGACCCGCGCCCGTGCCCTCCCCCTTCCCTTCGACCACCAAAAATCACCCCACCGCAAGTGGCTTGCCCTGCTCCTCAACCTCGTCAACACCCTCCCTTTCCTCGTCCTCGCCACCCTCATCCTCATCGCCGCCGGCCCCCGTACTTTCGAACGTCCCAAGAGCGAACGCGAACTCACCAACATCCTCTTCTGCCTCGATGTCTCCGGCTCCATGTCGGCTTCCTTTGGCCCCGGCGATCGCTACGACTCAGCCATGGAATCCCTCAACGAATTCCTCGACTACCGAAAAGGCGACGCCTTCTCCCTCATGGTCTTCGGTGGCGATAACCTCCGCTGGGTCCCTCTCACCACCGACGTCTCCGCCTTCCGCCACGCTCCCCCTTTCCTTCATCCCAGCAAACTCCCCAGCTGGTTCAATGGAGGCACCTTCATCGGAAAAGCACTCAAGCAGGCCGAGAAAGACCTCCTCACCACCGAGACCGGCGACCGCCTCATCATCCTCCTCTCCGATGGGGCCAGCTTCGACCTCAACGGCGGAAACGACGTCAAGATTGCCCGCAGCCTCAAGGACAACAACATCACCGTCTTCGCGATCCACATCGGAGGTGGCGCGCCCCCTGCCGAGGTCTCCGTCATCACTTCCATCACCGGAGGAGAAACCTTCGCCGCCGGCGATCCCGAATCCCTCAAAACCGTCTTCCAACGAATCGACGAGATGGCCCAGGCCTCTCTCGTTCGCCTCACTCCCGATCCGGTCGACCACTTCCGCCCCTACATCATCACCGCCCTCTCCCTCGCCGGGGTTTACCTCCTCACCTTGTTTGGTCTTCGCTACACCCCCTGGTAATGTTCATCCCCATCCTCGCCGCTGCCACCACCGCTGTTCTCGCCTCCGGTGCCGAAGCCTTGCACATCCGTCGCATCTCCAAAGTCCGCCATCTTGCCTTTGGACCCGGTGGCAGCTTCTCCGCGCTCACCATTCTCACCCCCCTCCTCCGGGTCTTCTTTTTCTCCGCCCTCGCCTGGGCACTCACCACCCTCTTCCTTTTGGAACCAAAAGCCCACCGCGCCCAGGTCAAGGAAATCGAAGCCAACGAACGTCGTCACCTTCTCCTCGTTGTCGATGTCTCCCCCTCCATGCGCCTCCAGGATTCCGGGGAAGGCGAAGGACTTTCCCGCACCCAACGCGCCTCAAAACTGGTCCAATCTCTTCTCAAACGAGTGACCGATGACAAACTCCACATCACCATGGTCGCGGTCTACAACGGAGCCAAACCCGTCGTCCAGGAGAGCCGCGATGTCGAAGTCATCCTCAATTTCCTCGATGGACTTCCGCTTTCATCCGTTTTCCCGGTTGGCAAAACCCGTCTTTTCGATGGCCTCGAAGAAGCGGCCAGGATCGCCCGCGACTGGCCACCCAATTCCGCCACCCTCCTCCTTGTGAGCGATGGCGATACCGTTCCCGCCACCGGCATGCCCAAAATGCCTCCCTCCATCGACGGAGCCCTCGTCATGGGCGTGGGCAACCCCACCAAGGGGTCACTCATCGACGGCCGCCAATCCCGACAGGATGTCGGCGCCTTGCAGCAAATCGCGACCCGCCTCGGCGGACAATATCACGACGGCAACCTCCGCCACGTTCCCACTTCGGTCCTCAATGAACTCGGCTCGCTCAAAACCGATCAGGACATCTTTAAACTCACCCTCCGCGAATACGCCCTCATCACCGGAGTCACCTCCGCCCTTGGCCTGGCCCTTTTACCGGTGTTCCTCTACTTCTTCGCCTCTCCCTTCAAGCCAGGGCAAGAGCCCACGACTGATAAAACCTCGTGAAGCACATTGTTGGGCGTTAGTTGATAACCTCAAAAAGGTTACTATAGTCGTCGGTCCAGTGGATAGGCTTGGGCTCCTTGCGCGGCCAATATGACACACGCTCCACCTTCATCAAAGATTTCACGAACCCGGGGTCTTTTGAAATGACCACCCACAATGAAGAATAGCCTTTGGAACCCGGTCTGTAGGCAATGCGAAATGCCTGCTGCCGGAACTGTGCCACGATGTTCCGGATCGGATCCGAGAGGTCAATATGTCGATTTGTAATGTGAATGGCCAGAACTCCATCCGGCTTGAGATGTTTGAAATAGAGTTCGAATGCTTCCCGGGTTAGCAAGTGAATCGGGATTGAATCACCACTAAAGGCATCAACAATCAGAACGTCAAATTCCTGACTACCTCCGGTTTCCAGTTCACGTTCAAGCGAAATCCGGCCATCACCAAGGACCACTGATTCGTCACCCTCGCAGTCGCTCAAGTAGGTGAAATGACTACGGGCCAGATCTTCAACCTGCGGGTTTATTTCATAGAATCGAAATTGATCCCCGGGTTTTGCATAGGTTGCGATGGTCCCGACGCCAAGACCCACAACCCCGGTCTTGATGGGGGTTTGAAAAGGTGAACTCCGTTCAGGCAGGAGTTCAAAGACCGTCCCAACCCCGCTCTTGACATGATAATAGGTGGTGGCAAGCCTACGATGATTGGGGTCTCTATACTGGCGGCCATGATTGATACGTCCGTGGTACAATATGCGGTATTCTCTGTCTGTTCCCACGTGCCCTTCCCCCACTTTTAAAACACCATAAAACCCGCGCATCATGATCCCCTTTTTCTTCGATTCTTGAATATGATGACGCAAACCAAAAATCATTACCGTCAATAGAACAACCCATGTAGCAACCCCGGCGACGCCTAAAAAAGTTCGCGGGAAAGAAGTGACCGGCTTGAACAACCGAATGCTAACGAGAACAGCAAGAAAAACGAAGGAAAGGTGCAGCTCCCAGTATCCCGTAAATAGAAATGGAGCAACAAGGTTGACAAAAATCCCACCGATCGCCCCCCCCCAAGGGAAATTGCCAGATAGAAGCCGGTGAGATATCTTGGAAGCGGTTTAAGTCGCACGATTTCCCCATGGCAGATCAGGCAACTAAAAAAGACCGCAGAGCAATAGATCCCAATTTGCCAGACTAATGGCCAGTCATCATCAGCAAACTGCCTATTCATCAGGTATATGGTGACCCCGATGCTTGCCACAGACAAAGGAACTGCCAGCGGGCGAAAGTACCAGCGGGCGTGATCGAACGCGATGATAAATGTTACCAGGTAAAGTGAAAGGGGAAGGACCCACAGAAAGGGCACGACCGCCACATCCTGGCACATTTGGCTCGTTAATGAGAGGAGGAGAGTCGAGCCACATGCGCTAAAGGCGATCCAGGACACCACCCGGGAAAAACCTGGTTTGGAATCCGGCGCCGATCGAAAGGGCGATTCTAAATTCGGCAAGGATAACTTATTCCCTTTGACGGTTCTCAAATAGAAGCAGCTTGTGAGAATTGCCAGGAATCCAAATGCCACAAATCCAGCCGACCATAGTGATGTTTGTTTTGAAACTCCGAGTATCGGTTCAACGATGAAGGGGTATGTGAGAAGACCCAGCAAACTGCCCAAATTTGAGCACGCGTAGAGTCGAAAAGGGGAACGATCAGGATAAATCTCGCTGAACCAGTGTTGCACTAACGGGCCGGTGGCCGACAAGAGAATATACGGGAGCCCCACCGTGAAGAACAAAAGTCTCACGATTCCCCAAACCGGGTCTGTGATAGAGGAATCAGATTTCAACTCAACCGACGGAGTAATCGGGAGAAAAAAGACCGCAATGGCAAGGAGAGAGAGATGAATTCCAACTTGCAAGTTTCGACGTTCGCGCAGAAATCTGACCATTCCGTAGGCGTATCCGTATCCAAACAGCAGGCCCAACTGAAAAAAGAGAAGACAGGTCGTCCATACGGCCGGACTCCCGCCATACCAAGGAAGGATATACCGGGCAATGACAGGCTGAACTTGAAAAAGAAGAAAAGCACTCAGCAGAGTGAGTGAGACAAGGAATATCATCTCTCTGGATGCCTGCTTCCTGACAGCTCTGAATCCGGCGCTACCTGTGCGGTCTAATTCTGAATCACTTTCCGTCCTCTTGTTGGGCTCTCTATTCCTGAGGACCCCAAAACTGCAGAGGTCTCCCTGAGGATCAATAAAAGAAATCTCAATCTCTCCCATCGGCGGCATGACCGTCGTCCAAATATCAGGCGGAAGCCCTCTCAACAAGACGAGGATGATCAAACCAGAGAGTGCAGTCGTTCGCGGCAATTTTGATTCACCCGGGTGCTGCGGCGTTTCGCATCGGGGAACAACCCTCTTTTTAGCGGCTATTTTTCGCTTTTTCCCGTACTGTGCGATCTTTCTTCTTGTTGATGACGAAGACAAAAGATCAACTGAAAAATTTCCAATCGAATTTTAAAAGCTACCAATAAATAACATGAACACAATACGACCTACCATTGGGGCGGCCCTGCTTGCAGGAGCCTGCACCCTTCACGGGGAACGATCTCCGTCGTCCCTCTCACCGATGATGCCAGCTCCGGCATCTCCAGCGGCAATGCCTACACTCACACCATCAGCGGTGGAAATGCCGCAACCGTCAATGGCGTCGCCTTTGACTCTCTCACCTCTTCTCTCACCCCGGCCAACTTCGTCTGGGATACCGGTGCTTTAACAAAAACCAAATCGGGGCGGAACAATGGCGATTGGAACCCTGCAACTGGCGGCGTCACGGGCCCCGGCCTTCAGAGCCTCCTCGCCGGATTCACCTTCTCCGGCAATGGCGCAGACAACCCGGCCTCCCAGACCTACTCTTTGACCGGCTTGGACATCGGAGAAACCTACGGCGCCCGGCTCTATATCCGGGTCTGGGACACCGATCGGAGCGGCCGCCCTCTCGATCTCTCCTTTACCCATGGTGCTGAAAGCGACTCCGCCGGGACCATCCCGGAAACGACCCACCGGGCGTGATTGATAATGTCGCCAGCGTCTTTCGCGACATGGTCTACAATGGTCCCGATCCCAGCTTTGTTGAACTCACCGGCCTCAATCCCGGCGAATGGTATGACCTTTGCTTCTACGAACGTGGCTGGGACTTTCAAGGCACCAACCGGACCTACTCCCTCAATTATGACATCGGCAGCGATGGCTCGACCGAGTTCTCCACCACCAACGAAACCCCGGTCACCCTCGCCGGCACCGGCTGGGTTGACGTTCACGAAATCCGCCTCTCCAACGGCTCCGATCTCAACTCAACCTGGACCACCACCGACGACTGGCAACTCGCCCTCGCCCTCGGTCAGGGAGTCCACCCCGTCACCCTCGAAGCCTACGACCGCCAAGGCAATCTCCTCGGCAGCGACAGCATCACCATCACTCGAAACGGTGGGCTTGAAACTCCGAACATGACCAATCTCGTCATCTCCGAGATTTACTACAATCCCTCAGGTCAGGATGAATCAACCGAGTTCATCGAACTCCGTAACGTCGGCGACAGCGCACTCGACCTCAGCGGAACCCGTTTCACCGCCGGCATCGACTTTACTTTCCCCGAAGGCACCACCCTCGCCCCTGACCGCAATATCCTCGTCGTCGCCAATCGAATCGCCTTTGCCGCGGCCTATGATGGCGGTTTCCAGATCTCCGGTGAATTCGAGAATGGAACCGTCCTCAGCAACGGAGGTGAACTGATCACCCTCCAAAGCAATACCGGCACCAATATCCAGTCCTTCACCTACGACGATGACCCACCCTGGCCGACCGCAGCAGATGGTGATGGTTTTAGCCTCGTCCTCCTCAATCCCGTCTCTCTCCCCGACCACAGCCTCCCCCCCAGCTGGCGGGCAAGCTCCGAAACAGGCGGGAATCCCGGAACCTCCGACGAATGCCCCGCCTTCGTCGGAGATGCCAATGCCCACAATGACTACGACGACGTCCCCGCCCTCATCGAGCACTTCAAAGATTGGAGCGCCCCATCTCAGAAAGTCTTCCTTAGAACTCGTCCTTTCCCGCTGGATTTTGTAGAAGCCTAGCCAACCTCTTAAATTCATGCGTATTATTCTCGCCACTTTCTGGCTCCTCGTCCCCCTGGGTTTCGCCGCCTACCATTACGGCCCCGGGCAGGAACAGGTCAAACTCGATGACACCGAAGCCCTTCTTTCGGACGCCCGGACTGCAGTCGCGGACGAAAATTGGCCCGCTGCCATCGAGTCTTATCAAAAAGCCCTCTCCAAGCTCCCCAAAGAAGAGAGAGACACTTCAGTCCGTATCCAGCTCGAAATCGCGAAAGCCAAAATGCAAAGCTCCCGCCTTCCCGAAGCCCGGGAAGATCTGGCCGAACTGGTCTCGCAGCTCAATGACGACTCCTCCGCTTCCTCCGAGCTCAAAGAAGAAGCAATTTCCACCCTCGCCAATGCCCGCTATTACATGACCTATCTCATGAAGCTGGAAGGCCTCCCTGCAGAAGAATGGGAACCTGAAATCGAAGCAGCCCGCCAGGAATACAAGCTCCTTGCCCAAACCGGTTCCAACAAGGAAAAGCATCTCGTCGACCTCGAATCCGCCATCCGTCTGGCACGCGCCGAGCCCACAGAGCTCTACGGCCTGCCAATCCCCAGCCAATGACAAGGCTGCAGCTCGGGCGGTCGCCCGAAAAAAGGTGCCAAACCAGGAAAAAAGCCCGGCGACTCACGCGGTGCCGGCCAGGGACCTCCTGCTGATGGCTCCGGATCTTAAAAAATCCCTCTCGTTCACCTCACGATCCCACCTTCATGAAATTTAGGAATTTCCTACCGCTTTCGCTTACCCTGATCTCAGCGTCAGCCCAGAAACCCCTGCCCCTCCAAATCGAGAGCGTTGCCTCCGGTGTCGTCATCGGGGAGAGCAGTGTTCCCAACCCTCCCGCCTCTCCCCAGGCACGCGCGCCCCAAACTCCCGAGCAACAGCGGTCCCGCATGTTGCAAACCATGACCATTGATCGCACCGCTTCCGGCATCCTCGCCGCCCGCCTTGCCGAAAAAAACGAAACCGCCAAGCCCCCGGTCACCCCACCCGAAAAACCCGTAATCGTTGGTCCCGAAGATCCACGTGTCCAAAAACAAAAAGAAAAACAGGCGAAAGCGACCTCCTTCAAAAAAGATTTCGAAACATTCCGGCGCGACGTCGTTCTCGGCCGTTGGGACCAGGTCAAAGCCTACCTCGAAGCCCTCCCCGACAACGACGCCACCGCCGCCTTCCGCCAACTCGTCACCCAACTGAATTCCCCCGTCACCATCCGCCCTCGCAAGGAACTCATCGGACTTGGTGCCAAACAGCACAAACAAGCGCAATACCTGCGCCCCGCCGAATTCCTCGCCCTCACCGACGCTGCCAAAAAAGCGCCCAACGCCCAGCTCCTCACCCAACTCGCCGGACTTATCAAGGGCGATAAGAAACCTCCACGCGAATTCTTCACCACTCTTGCCAAAGGCACCCGCTACTTCGGGAGCCAGGACAATGAAGCCAAAACCCGCTCCGCCCGCCTTCTCATCGAAGCGGGTCACCTCGAAGAAGCATCGCAATTCCTCCCCGATCCGGCTGAAGCCCTTGGTTCAAAAAACCACAGCGCCCTCAACCTTCTTGGTCGCTATCACACCGAATCCCACACCGCTGATCGCGGCAAGGAACACCTCCAAAAAGCCTGGGATCTTTCCCTCGGAATCATCCGCGAAAAAGAGGCTCCCCTCACCGAACGCGCCGAGGCCCTCTACCGGGCCCTCGCCCTCGTCCCCGATCTTGAAGATGGGACCGGACGGCAGTGGCTCATCAAAACCTTCGCCAACGCCTCCGCCGAAGGATTCGAAATTCTCGCCACCGTCGGCACCCTCGCTGCCCAGCTTCGCGAACACCGCTCGCCCGACTTCCGCCTCGAGCAACTCAAACTTCAATCCGCCGCCGTCGCCGCTCTCATCGGAAACGACGACATCGATCTCACCCCTTGGCAGGAAATCCTCACTCTCTACGTCCTGAATTGGAACTCCGAAGCCGAGCGCTCCTACCGCCTCGATTCCTCCAATTCCCTGCGGCCCCAGTCCCAGGTCGACCCTTTCGGCAACATCTTTTACGCCCGCTATCGTCAGCCCGTTCAGCAGACCAACACCCGCACGACCCCGGCCATCCCTTCGGGCGAGCTCCTCGGCACCCGCCCCGACGAAAAGTGGCTCGCCCTCATCGATCCTCCCGTTCGTATCGAAAATCTCATCAGCGCCGCCAAGCTCTTCCTCAAAGTCAAGGAAGAGGAAAGAGCCTTCCCCATCCTAAAAGAACTCGCCTCTTCGCGCCCCGGGGAAACCAAGGACTTGGTCCGTGAAATGATCCGCGTCTGGGGGGAAAACCACAACCCCAACCAGCAGTCCCGCTACCGCTCCAGCTATTCCTATTTCTACGGTTACAACCAACGTGCCGAAACCATCCCTCTGACTCGTTCCAAGCAAGAGCGTAACCTCAAGCTCCTTGCCAAAATGGTTCAGGAAGTCCGCACCCTGGGGCTCGAGGAAAACTTCCAGGAAGAATTTGCCGATGCCTTCATTCAGGCTCACTCGCAAGCCGAAGTCTGGCGGGTCGAAGCTCTCACCGCGGTCTTCGGTGAAACCTCAAAGCTCGACCCAAAAACCACCACTTCCCTTCTTCGCCGCATGCGTGAAAATCTCGCCCGCCTCTGGCCAGACCCCAAGGTTCAGGAGAAGGCCAAAACCAACCGGAAGGACAAGGAACTTGAAGCCCAAATTTTCAAAGGCTACGCCGCCGCCAAAAACCTCTGCCTCGACGCCCTTGATCAGCATCCCGACAGCTGGACGCTGAAAGTCCAGCTGGCTTCGCTGAAATACGAGGAGTCCAACTACAAATCAGGCCTCGCTTCCAACCCCGAACACTCCACCACCAAGGGCGGCGCCCTGGAAGACCTCGAGGCCGCCGCCACGGAATACATCGGCACCCTTCCGCTCGAAGACGAAAAAGACGAATCCACCGAAACCTTCACAACCTGGTTCTACGCCGCCCTCGGCTCGCCAAACCTCGCCACTCTCAAGGCCGAACACCAACCCATTCCCGCCGAATACCCTAAGATCAAGGCCTCCCTTGAGAGCATTTCCGAACCTGCACGGAAACGCCATCTCGACGACTTCGCCAAAACCCTCAACGCCCGTCTTGCCAATGTTTCCGCCGACCTGAAATACCGCTTCCTCGAGGCCGCACTTCAAATCACCGGCCCCCACGAGCGAATCGACGAAGCCTCGCGGGTCTTCCAATACTATCAGGATCTCGTCACCGAGATTGAACTCGATGTCCACCTCGATGGTCCCGACAGGATCGACGCCAGCGCCCCTTTCGGCCTCTACGTCAACCTCCGCCACACCAAGGAAATCGAACGCGAATCCGGCGGCTTCCAACGCTATCTCATCAACCAGAACAACGCGCCCTATTCCTACAACTACGGTCGCCCCACCGAGGACTACCGCGACAAGTTTGAGAAATCCGCCCGCAGTGTTCTTGAAGAGCACTTTGAAGTCATCTCCCTCACCTTCCACAATTCCAAAGTCACCAGCCGCACCGATGCCAAGGAAGGCTGGACCCTCACCCCCTACGCCTACTTTCTCCTCAAGCCCAAAGGTCCGGAAATTGACAGCATTCCTCCACTTAAGATCGACCTCGATTTCCTCGACACCTCCGGCTACGTCGTCCTCCCCATTTCCTCCGCCGCCATCCCCGTTGATGCCAGCAAGGAGGCACCCGAACGCCCCTATCGAGATCTCTCCCTCACCATGATCCTCGATCAACGGGAGTCCGAAAAAGAAGGCCACATTTCCCTCGAAATCCGCGCCTCCGGCCACGGACTCGTCCCCTCGCTTGATGAACTCGTCGAACTCCCGCTCGATGGCTTCGAAATCTCCTCAACCGACGACCGTGAATTGCAAGTCGATGAACTCGACGCCCGCACCGACGACGGAGCCCCCATCTCCACCCACGAATGGCGCCTCATTTTAGAGCCCAAGAACGACAGGCTCCCTGCCAAATTCACCTTCCCAACGGTTCTCGCAACTCTCTCCACGAAGAAAGACGAAGGCCTCACCCTCCAAAAATACGATGATGTTGACCTCGTCTCGGTCGAAAAAACCACCGCCATCGCCGCCGGATCGGACTCACCCTCCTGGCTCCTGTGGCTCATTCCTGTGGCAATTCTCGCCGCCATCGCAGCCTTCTTCCTTCTCCGCCGAAAATCACCGGTCGAGCAGGTCGCCCAAGGCCCCGACCTCCCCAGCACTCTCACCCCCGTGAGCGTCCTCGCCTTCCTCGAGAACCTCCAGCGAAACGGACAACTCCCGGAGAAAGAAGGCGTCAATCTCTCCGACTCCATCAAATCCCTTAAGGACCGTTCCTTCAGCCCCAATCGCGAGGTCCCCGACACCAAGGAGCTTCAAGAGATCGCCACCCGCCATATCGCGCCCCTGCAAAAGGCGGGATAATCGATCCGGTATTAGACCCGCCTCGCTTTTTGCGTATCCGGTCATACATTCACTGCGCGCATGGACAAACTTCTTCGCTTAATCCTCCCCGTCATTGTTGTGGCTCTTGGTTATCTGGGCTACACTTCCCTTTCGGGTAAGGAAGAAAAGGAGATTCCCCGCCGACCTCCTCCGCTTATGATCGAGGCCGAGGCCGAACTTCTTAAGCGCTCCGACTACCGGGTCATCCTGCAATCCCAGGGAATTGTGCAGCCTCACAATCAAACGGCGCTCACCCCCCGGGTCAGCGGTCGGGTCATCGACATCTCACCCAATTTTGAAAGTGGTTCCTTCTTCAAGATGGGCGACACTCTCCTGGAACTCGACTCCTCCGACTTTATCGCGGCACAATCCTCCGCGGAAGCACGATTGGCCCGCGCCGAAGCCGCCCTTGCCCAGGAAGAAGCACGGGCCAAGCAAGCCCTTCTCGACTGGCAGGACCTCGGATACACCTCTCCTCCTACCGACCTCGTTCTTCGAAAACCCCAGCTCAAAGAAGCCAACGCCGACGTCAAAGCGGCAAAAGCCGACCTCTCGGACGCCACCCGCGAACTCGAGCGAACCAAGGTTCTCGCCCCCTACGCCGGTCGGGTCAAAGAGCGCCTCGTCGGACTCGGCCAATCCATCGGCCCCGGCACCACCATCGGCGAAATCTTTTCAACCGACTTCGCCGAAGTCCGCCTCTCCCTCTCGGCCCGCGAACTCACCCACGTCAAACTCCCCAACAATCCCGACGACCCACCTGTCCCCGTCAAACTTGCCGACGCCCTCACCGAAGAATCCGCGCAATCCTGGGATGGATTCATCGTTCGCACCGAGGGCACACTCGACGAAAAATCACGGAAACTCTTCGTCATCGCCCGCGTCGACGACCCCTTCGGCTTGCATAAAAAAATCGATGCCCCTCTCCGCATTGGTCAACCCGTTCGCGCCACCTTGGATGGCTCCCTCATTAAGCAGGTCTTTGTCATTCCGCGCAAGACCCTCCGCCGTCCCAACGAAATCCTTCTAATCAATCCCGAGGACTCCACCCTTCTCCGCCAAAAAATCGTTCCCATCTGGAGCGATGAAGAGAATCTCGTCGTGACCGACGACCTCAAGGAAGGCTGGTATCTCGTCACCAATCGACTCGCCGCCGCCCCCAATGGAGCCAAGGTCAAGATTATCGAACCGGAAGAGGAAGGCTCCAAAGCCACCTCAAAAGACGAAACAAAGCCTGCTGCTTAGGCTTTCTTGGATTGCCTCTTGGGGCCGTTCCGTCATCCTCTCGCTATGGCCGTTCAAGCACCCGACCAGCAACTCATTGATCAATGGAAAGACGAGCCTGCTCCTCTTCTTCCCCTACTTCATGCCTTTCATGATCGCGATGGCTACTTGTCCGACGACGCCCTTCGCGCGGTTTCCGAGGGATTAAAAACTCCCCTTGCCGATCTCTACGGCACCGTCACTTTCTACCACCACTTTTCACGCACTCCGGGTGGTCTCGAAGCCCCCCGCGTTTGCACCGGGAATATCTGCTGCCTTCGCGGAGGAAATGAGATCCTTGAAACGCTCAAATCCCAAGGCCAGGCTGCCACCGAAATGCCCTGCTCGGGACGCTGTGATGCTCCCATCCCCGTCCTCACCGGCCACACCACCCTCGCCGGATCTTCCGCTGCCGATCTCAAGCCAACCCCTTCACCTCTTCCCCCGGTCAATCCAGGAGGAATCGAAGAAGCTCTCTTTGCCAACATCCGAAAAGAAGGCCACAACACCCTTGCCGGTTATCGGGCCAATGGCGGACTCTTTGCCCTCAAATCTGTTCTCACCGGCACTCCCGAAACAGTGGTGGAAAAAATCACCGATTCCAAACTCGCGGGCCGGGGCGGAGCCGGATTCCCGACCGGTTTAAAATGGAAAGCTGTTGCCGAGTGCGACCGCCATCCCAAGTCTATTGTCTGTAATGCCGACGAAGGCGAACCCGGATGTTTCAAAGATCGCGCACTCATGGACTACGATCCCTTCGCTCTCATCGAGGGCATGATCATCGCCGGCTACGCCACCGGAGCACCCCGCGGATTCATCTACCTCCGCTACGAGTATCCCGAGACCAACATCCTCCTCGAAAAGTGTCTCGCCGAAGCCCGGGAAGCCGGACTTCTCGGCAATAACATCCTCGGAACCGGATTCGAATTCCACCTCTACATCCGCCGCGGTGCCGGAGCCTACATATGCGGAGAAGAAGGATCTCTTCTCAACTCGCTCGAAGGGAAACACCCCTTTCCCCGCAACAAGCCCCCCTTTCCCGTCACCCACGGTTTCGAAGACAAACCCACTGCGGTCAACAACGTCGAAACCCTCTGCGCCGTTCCCCACATCATCACAAAAGGGGCGGAGTGGTATCATTCCCTCGGCCTTGGCGAGCACGTGGGAACCAAGCTCATTTCTCTCTCCGGAGACATTCACCGACCCGGCAACTATGAAGTCCCCTTCGGACTGCCCCTCAAGACTCTTCTCTACGATTGGGCCGGCGGACCTCTCGAAGGCAGAACCGTCCAAGCCGTTACCATGGCCGGTCTCTCCGGCGGCTTTCTGGGTCATCAAATCCTCGATGGCCTCACCCTCGATGATCCTTGCATCCGCTCCCATGGATCCTTCCTTGGCGCTGGCGGCATCATGGTCTTCGACGACACCCGTGACATGGTGAAAGCCGCTCACGACGCCATGGCATTCTTTGCCCACGAATCGTGCGGGAAATGCTTCCCCTGCCGAATCGGCACCCAACGACTCACCGAGCGCCTCAACGGCGAGGCCTCCGGGCTCACCACCGAAGCCTGGACCGAAGAGGTCAACGACATCAACGAAGCGATGAAAGCCACCTCGGCTTGTGGACTCGGCATGGCAGCTCCATTCGTCACAGAATCGTTGATGAAATACTTCCCCGAGCAGGTCGAAGCAGCCACTCAAGGATAGCCTCTTTGCGACCCCCTCTGTCCGCAAAGAGACTCATTAGGCGCCCTCCCAAAAAAAATCGGAAAGTTTGGAAACTTTTCCTGTAATCGGGGGCCAATTCCTGACTTAATCAAAGCTGAACGAGAAAATAATCCATCTCGTTTTTCAACGCGTCCCGGGCGGTCCATGTTTTCGCAGGCATTTCGTCCGGGGCGCATTTTTTTTTGCGCCGGAGCGACTTACCGGGCCTTCGGTTTCGCAAAAATGCTCTCCACCTGATCAATATATTTTAAAAGAGGATCGTCGGAAGCATTCTCCCCCTTTCGAAGATTTTCCTGCACCCGAAGGTAGTCGTCAAACTCACCGCTTTCCTCCTTCACACTCGAAAGGTGATACCAATCCAACAAGTCAACGAGTTGGGTGTGCCGCTGGACTTCGGCACTCCGAAAGGTCTGCAAATTTCCCATCACCGTGATGACGTTTTCGGTCTTGCCCTCGACAATCTCGGAAAGGATCTGCACGTATCCTCCAATCACCGGACGATAGGTCGGAAAACAGCGGAAACTGAGGTGGGCCAGTAAATCGGAAGCCGGACGAAGCGCCTCAATTCTCTCTTCCCTGGTTTCCAGCGCTGCCACCTCCGCCCAGGAATCCAAACCAACGGTAAAGGCACGCCCCTTCGGGTCATTGAGGTGAAATTCAAAACATTTCACCAAACGGGTTTCAGTCTCGGGCACTGTCATCGCTTCGGCCAACCGCTGCTCGGACATCGCCGCGACCTGCAACATCCACCAGCGCTCCAACCCCTTGGCACCAAGGTTAACCTGGGGGAAGTGGGTTCGTAATAGAGTGAGTGGCTCTCCCTCAAAAGCCGCAACCTTCCCCAAAAAATTGGACATGCTGATTTGCCCCTGCGGTTGCGATAAAAGCGCCATCACCAAAGCTCCTGATGACGCCCGGAACAGTTCCCGGCTCAAGATATCAAGGTCTCCGGTCGTCTTCCGGTCAACCAATTTTTCCACCTCCAACCAGCCACCGCTATCAACCAGTGAGGCATACATGCGCCGGTCGCCCTTCCCCTTCTTCCAAAGCATGGCTTCGGCAAGTCCGTCGAGAAGCCACGGACGGACTTCCACCCGGTCCGCCTCGCCCTCCTCGGGAAGTGAACGCAAGGTCCGCTCGATCAGCAGCATCTCCAGAAGAACGCGATCGAGCCCATCCTGGTGAAAGGAATTCCCCCTTCCCAAACGCAGGTCAATCCTGAGCCGATATTGCAAATCCGCTCCTTCCAGCTTTTGAAACTCCCGGCCAATGCGGGAGGGCTTCCCCTGAACCTCCGGATGAAGCTGAAGCACAATGGGAAAAGGCTTCCCGCTGAGCGTTCCCGCCAGACGATCCAAATCTTTGATCAGAATCTCGGCATCCTGAACCATCGCCACCCGCAAAGGCGCGGAACCACCAAAAATGGTAAGACGACTTCCCACGCTGCTGGTCGATTCCTGCTGGGCACACACCAGGACGGGCAGGAAAAAGGCGATCGCTAGAAACACTTTCATCGGATGGAAAGCATTCCTCCTCCCGCCTTCAAGGACAAGAGTGGAATTGATCGCTTTCCTTTTTGGTGACTTGGCGTATTGGATGAACCGTCGCCTATGAACAAGCTGGACGAAATCATCGCTTACAAAAAGCAGGAGATCGAACCTCTCATTCCCCTGACCAAAAAACTCCGCGCTTCCGCCCTGATGCGCAATGACTTTGGGGGATTCCGCTCGGCTCTCGATCTCGGCCCGGACCGACTCGGAGTCATCGCCGAGGTCAAAAAAGCCTCTCCTTCCGCCGGCATCATCGATCCCAACTTTGATCCCGTCCGCCAAGCAAAGCGCTACATCGACGGCGGAGCCACTTGCATGTCTATCCTCACGGACGAGAAATATTTCCAGGGCCACCTCTCCTACCTCATGGAGATTTCCAGGATTTCGCCCATCCCTCTTCTCCGCAAGGATTTCACCGTTCACGAGTGCCAGATTTACGAAGCCAGTGTCTCCGGTGCCGATGCCATTCTTCTCATCGTCGCCGCTCTCAATGACGACCAGCTTCGAAAACTCTACGACGCCGCGCGCGATATCCAACTCGACGTCCTTGTCGAAGTCCACGATCTTCCCGAGATGGAACGCGCCCTTGATCTCGGCGCCGACCTCATCGGCATCAACAACCGCAATCTCAAGACCATGACCACCGACCTCGTCGCCACCGAGCAACTCGCCGAGGAAGTCCCCGATAGTGTCATTCTGGTCTCCGAATCCGGCCTCAAAAACACCGACGACGCCCAGCGCGCCCTCGAAGCCGGAGCAAGTGCCATCCTCATCGGCGAAACCCTCATGCGCCACGAGGACCCCACCCGGGCGGTCGAAGAATACCTCGCCCTCAGGGTAAGCGAGGATTAGCCCCAAACCAAAATCCCGACTCCGTGGAGGAGCAGGCCCACCAGGCCGCCAATGAGGGTGCCATTCACCCGGATGAACTGCAGATCGGCACCGACCTGGTTTTCGATCCGCGCAATGAGCTCATCAGGTTCCCAGTTGTTCACGGTCCGGTTGATGAGTTTCTCGACCTTGGCGCCATAGCGGCCCGAAAAACGGGCCCCCAATTCGCCGGCCCGCTCTTCGAGGAGATGCAGGCGCGCTTCGTCTTCATTGAGACGTGCCGCCGCATTTGAAAGCACCTGACTCCACTCGGCCAGCGTCCCGTCTTTCTCGAGCGACTCCACGCTCTCCAGGATCAATCGAAGAGCCCGATCCATCACCTCTTCCAGGGTCCGCATCGTTTCGGGATCGTCGATCACCTTTTTCTTAAGAACCTCCCATTCTTCCCCTCCCCCGGTTTCCAACTCATCTGCGGTTTCTTGAAGGGCATCTTCTATTTTTTGGTAAAGTTGATGGTTTTCATCCCGACTCGCGGCTTCCAATTCGGCAGAAAGTTTTTCAACCGCTTTTCCCGAAACGGCAGAAGCGGCAGCCTGGCTGATCAGCCCGAGCAATTTCAGCTTTCTCGGCTTGGTCGATTTGCTGGCCTCATCCATGACCCACTCCCGATTGGCGGTCACGCTTTCACCCAACCTTCCGAGAATCGGCGCGAGCAGGCTTCGCTTTCCCGGACTCTTAAGAAAACCCTGTAAGAGAATGGTGACCAACCGGGCCATTGGAATCGTCGCCGCCCCGTGACGAATCCCCGAAGCACCCAGGCGGGAAAGCGTTTCCCGATCCGATGATTGAAGAAGCTTCGGCATCCGCTCCAACCCCCAGTGCAAGGCCCGCTTGGCTTGTGCAGGGTGCGAGAGATAGCGGACCACTTTTTTAAAAGGACGCCAATCCTGCCACTGACGCACCACTTCCTCGGGAGTCAAAAAGCTCTTCCTCACAAACGAGGCCACCGCCGCACCAATGCGTTCCTTTTCCTTCCGCACAATCGCGGTGTGTGGAATGGGCAATCCCAGAGGATGGCGAAAGAGAGCGGTGACCGCAAACCAATCCGCAAGCGCTCCCACCATGGCGGCCTCCGCAAATGCTCCCAACCACGGCCAAATCGTCCCTCCTCCTTCAAAGGAACGCGCCAGAACATAAAGAAAGGCCATCAGCACAAGAAGGCCGGTGGCAATACGACGCATCTTGCGAAGTAAGGGATCCAAAGTGTCAGTCACCGGGACACTGTGGACGCTGAGAAATCATTCGCAAGAGGCTGCTTTCATGGTAATTATCGCCCATGCGGTCGTTTCTCATCATTTTCCTTGGTGCTATCCCTATCTTCTCCTTCGGTCAAATTGCCAATCGAGCCGTCCTCACGCTGGTGGACGAAGCCGGCGCAAACGAAGTTGATATCGATCTCGATGTTTCGAATATTGGATCATCCAATGACACCTCGGACCTTTCGGGAACGATCGAGGTGCAGCTCAACATCTCTCCTGTCACCGCCACCACAGATGAGATGACCATCCTTTCGGCCGATGTGAACGGCACAGACGTCACACTTGATGCCGGTGGCTTCCTCGCAAACTACTCCTTCCAAAGCAAAAATCTCGGCTTCACCGCCTTCACCCCGCAAGCTCCCGGCATCGTGAATCCATCGAACGGAGAATTCGACGCCTCACAACATGAACTCACTGCAAATCGCGGCACTCTTGAAGGAGAAGCCTACACCCTCCTCACGGGAAGTTTGGACATTCCTGACTTCAATTTTGCAACCGACAATTTCGTCGGCAACGGTGAGGGAACCGGCTCCGTTGCCATCACTCCGGGCCGGATCGAAGGGCGTAAACTCTACTTCAATGTCACTCTCGAGTTCCCGGCTCTCATCGAGCAACCCATCGAATCCGAAGATCTGCCGGTAGACGCAAATGTCAAAATCGAGGGAACCTTGAAGGCGGTCGGAGAAACCTTCATCGAGTTTCCCGACTATACCGATTGGGCCTCCGAAGTGGGCGTGGGGGCGACCAGCCGGAATGAATTTGACCTTTCTCCCAACACCCCCAATGGCATCCTCTTTTCCCTCGGCTTCGATGAGACAAACTCCCCGGACCAGCTTTTCGACTTCTCCTCTGCTGGAGCCACTTTGAAAATTGGACAAGATGTCGCTTTGGGAGCCGTGGAGATCCAGTGGTCCGACGACCTCATCACCTGGACCCGTGTTCCCCGGGCTGACATGACGAGTGGCAGCAGCGTCATTTCCTTCGGCGATCCCCTCACCGAAGCCACCGTGGTTGGCCCGGACGGCACCCGGAAGTACTTGCGCGTGCGTGATTTTTAGGCTGAGGCCAAATCAGCTTCGATGGCCTGAAGCACATCCTCTTCGGGCTTGAAGTCAGCCGCATGATAAGAACTTCTCACCAAGGGACCGCTCGCGACATGGCGGAAGCCCTTCGCCAGCGCGATGTCCTTCCATTCATCAAATTTTTCCGGTGTCACATATTCCACGACCGGAAGGTGCATTTGGGTCGGGCGAAGATACTGCCCCAAGGTCAACACTGTCACGTCGGCTGCCCGCAGGTCATCGAAAGCCTGCTCGATCTCCCCGGGTCGTTCACCCAGCCCCAGCATGATTCCGCTCTTTGTCGCGACCAGTCCTCCGGCCATCTCCTTGGCCTTCTTGAGCACGGCCAGAGAGCGGGCATACTGTGCCCTGCTCCGCACCAGAGGGGTAAGACGCTCCACTGTTTCGAGATTGTGGTTAAAGATATGAGGACGGGCTTTCATCACCATGTCCAAGGCCCAGTCCTTGTCGTTAAAATCAGGGACAAGGACCTCTATGATGATCCCCGGATTGGTTTCGCGAACCGCTTCGATGGTCTTTTGAAAATGCCCGGCACCGCCATCCTTGAGATCGTCCCGGGCCACTGCCGTGATGACGACGTGGTTCAAGTTCATCCGCTTCGTCGCCTCCGCCACGCGCGTTGGTTCATCTTCTTCCAGCGCGTCGGGCTTGGCCGTTTTGACGGCGCAAAATCCGCAGGCCCGGGTGCACTTCTCACCGGCGATCATAAAGGTCGCAGTCCCCTGCCCCCAACATTCCCAACGATTCGGGCATTGGGCCTCCTCACACACCGTGACCAGATTGAGATCGGTGATCAGGGACTTGGTGTCCCAAAACACAGGATTGTTGGGCAATCGAACCTTGATCCAACTCGGCTTCTTTTCCAGATGCAATGATGCATCCATCTTCATCCGGGGACCGAAATTTCTGCCGCTGCCGCAACCGCTCATACCTGCTAACTACTCCCTCTCCGCAGGGTTGGCAATGACAGATCTTGCCCTCGGTTGACACCAGCGATTCTTAATCTTTTCAATGGGATAGCAGTCGCTCCGGAGAGGAGCAAATAAGCCCCCACCCGGTAATCCAAGGAAAAGAAACAGGAGCCCCTTAAACCTCGGAATCTTCGTGTTGGTGATATCCATACTTCTAAGGAACGATCTCGACGTAGTCTCCCACCTTGGTCATCCCGAAGATCTTCTTTGCCGCCGAATGAGGCATCCGAATACAGCCATGGGAGGCCGGATAACTCGGGACATTTCCCACATGAAATCCAAAGTCACTGGCACTGAGGCGCTGAAAATAAGGCATCGAAGAGCCGTAAATCGTGGAATTCCACGACCGGTATTTGTTCGTAATCACGAAATCGCCACGACGCGTCCGATACCCTGATTTCCCGGTCGAGACCCGTGTCTTATAGACCTGTTCGCTACCATCGTAAACGTAGGCATGCTGTTCCGAGAGATCGACCTTGATCCAGAGCTTACTTCGACCCGGCTTCCGACCAAGCATCACCTGCATCATTTTAGTATCACTGCGCCGGGTCGCAAAGGTCAGAGGCCACATTCGATTAGACCCCACTTTGGTGGATTTTTTGGTACTGGCCCCATGAGCAACGAGTTGTTGGGCCACTTCGACATTCCCGGAATCAGAGGCAAGCATGATCGGAAAAACTTCTTTCGATTTCTTAATTACCCATTTCCCTATTCCATCGGTCTTCACCAGATCGAGGAAGGCATCGGAAATCTTCGGATGAAATGGCTCGTTCGGGTCGGCTCCCTTGTCGAGAAGAAGCCCCACCAACTCCGGATGTCCCTGGGCCACCGCGATATGGAGGGGCTTTTGACCGCAACGGTCACGGACCTCGTGAGAAGCCCCGGCATCAAGAAGGAGTTTGGAAATCTCATACTCACCCTTACGGACCGCCAGCCCCAAAGGAGAGTCAAGAGAGGGTGCCCGCGAAGGAGAAGGAGAAGCCCCGCTTTCGAGCAGAAGCTTAATAAGGTGATGGCCATCCGGTCCACCCCGCCTCACCGCTTGATACATTTCATCACGTGGTTTTGCGCCGTAACGCAAAAGGAGGCGAGCCATTGAAAATAGTCGGTTTTCGATGGCAAGCGAGAGAGGAGGCACTGAACTCCCCGCGCCTCTCGAATACTGATCTACATTCGCGCCATGATCGAGAAGGGTATTAAGAAGCTCATAGTCGTGAGAAAGAATGGCAAGGTGAACCGCACTCCATCCCCGGGGATCAATCGCGTCAAAGGAAGCCAAGTGCTTCTTCAAAAGCGGCAGGAGCTGCAGCTTTGCGGTTCCAACAACAGCGTGCAGCAAAGTCTCACCCCGATCATTCTTTTCATCCGGATTCATTCCGTTTTCGAGCAAATAGACGCACATCCGGTCCTGACCGGATTCCAGAGCCAGATGAAGCAAGCTGTTCTCATCCGATGACGGCTCATCAAGGTCGACCCCCAGTCTCACCAACTTCTCCAAAATCGCCGGGTGACTCTCCTTGACGGCAATCCGCACGATCGATTCGCCCAAAGCCCCCTTTGAATTAGGATTTGCTCCTGCATCTAAAAGCAACCCGGCCGCTGCCAGTTTGTTCTGACGAAGCGCCAAGGCAATCAAAGTCCCACCCGTATCCACAGTCACTGATGGATTCGCCCCTTCTTTCAAGAGTAACACGATGGGCTCCAGATTATTTGCATCCACCGCATAGCTTAGAGCGTTACGACCTGTCGAATCAACCGCTTCCAAATCAGCTCCTTTTCTGATCAAACGGGAAACCAAACTTGTTCCCACCCCACCGACCGCAATCATCAACGGCGTTCTCTCCATCGCATCACGGGGATCCGGATCTGTCTGGAGCGAAACCAAGGCCTCCGAGAGTGCCATATCTTCGGAATTAAGCGCCTCGAAAAGAGCTTCGTCGCTCGCTGTGATTCCACGATCAGAAATCAGATTCAAGGCCGCTTGTTTGTCCGAATCACAAGCGGACAATATCAACGCAAAAACCACAGCCACAAGGCCGCAGGAAAGCCATCGCAAAATGGAAGCACGCTTAAAGATGTTCATCGCTACCGAAAGGGGATTTCATAAACCCTGCAGGATTTGCGATCATACACGCTTCCGCTTCTCTGCGAATCGGATTTTTGTGCAAAAAATATCAATCAATCCGAACAACAGAGAGCGGGGCCATTTGTCAACAGCATCAAGCGAGTCAATCCATCAACCTCATTGTCGCGGCAAATAACATGAGGGTAATCAGGGATATCACCCCAATTGTTTGAGACCAAAAGCAACGACGACCGTAGCTCATTTTCATCTCTTCAAACGATTGGAGATAAATGGCGCCAAACAAACCCGCCACCAACCGTGGCAATTTTCCAAGCTTCCCCGCGGGGCGATCCCGCTTGCAGCCGGGACATCGAAGCTTCGCCGGTTCCTCTGTCACGTTAGACCATTGAAGCAAGTCGCTGGCAAACCTCCTCGACATTCTCCCGGGAGTTAAAGGCCGAGATGCGGAAGAAACCTTCTCCCGCCGCACCAAAACCCGCTCCGGGGGTGACCACGACCTGCGCTCCTTCGAGCATCTTGTCGAACATCCCCCAACTGCTGACTCCTTCAGGGCAACCAACCCAAACATACGGGGCATTTTCACCACCCCAGACTTTGAGCCCAAGGCCCTCGCATGCCTCGCGAAGCAGTTTGGCATTCTTCATGTAATGTTCGACGAGTTCGGCAACTTCGGCTTTTCCGGCCTCGGAGTAAATCGCCTCGGCTCCACGTTGCACCGGATAACTGGCCCCATTGAACTTGGTGGAGTGGCGACGTCCCCAAAGTTGCTTGAGAGGAATTCGCTCACCGGAAGCCGTGCTACCGGTCACCGTCCCGGGAATAACGGTGAAAGCGCAACGCACCCCCGTGAAACCTCCGTTTTTCGAAAATGAACGGAACTCGATGGCGCATTTGCGGGCGCCTTCAATTTCATAAATGGAACGAGGCACCGAGGAGTCCTGAACGAAAGCCTCGTATGCGGCATCATAAAGAATCACCGCATCGTTCTCGAGCGCATAGGCCACCCAGGCCTCCAGTTGTTCGCGGGTTGCCGTGGTTCCAGTGGGGTTGTTGGGATAGCAGAGATAGATCAGATCCACTTTTTCCTCGGGGATGGCGGGAACGAAACCGTTCTCAGCCGTGCATTTGAGATACACCAGCCCCTCGTATTCACCCGCATCATTGGCCTCACCGGTATTTCCAGCCATGACATTGGTATCGACATAAACCGGATAAACAGGGTCGGTGACCGCAATCTTGTTTCCTTGCCCGAAGATATCGAGAATGTTTCCCGAATCACACTTTGAACCATCGGAAACGTAAATTTCACCGGCATCGATCCCAAGACCGTCATAGGCATTTTTTACGATTGTTTCGCGGAGAAAAGGGTATCCCTGCTCGGGACCATATCCTCGAAAAGTTCCCCGATCACCGAGCTCGTCCACAGCCTTCTTCATCGCCTCGCGCGCAGCCACCGGAACCGGCTCGGTCACATCGCCGATTCCACAACGAATCAGGCGCTTTGCCTTTTCCGGCTCCGCGTCGGTGTAGGCATTCACGCGACGTGCGATTTCGGGAAAAAGATAACCTGCTTTGAGCTTCTGGAAGTTTTCGTTGATGCGAGCCATAACGAGGAGGGAAATAAACGCACCTCTTCAAACCCGCAATCCTAATCACTCGTCAAGAGTCACCTTGAGACGAAAGAATCGCGCCCCGGACGTGTTGGGAAATTCCAGGGAAACCCTCTCAAAATCCGAATCGACAGAACGGGGACTCCCTTCCCCCATCATCCCGGCAGCGGGACTCCAGCTTCCTTCCGCCAGATTTGAAGAGGATTCCACCTGATAGACCAGCGCGCGATCTTCGGCATCGGTCCTCCGAAGAAAGCTAACCACGACTCCGGTCGGGGATTCTGTGACCATCGGAAGAAGTCGTTCACCCGATGAAGCCTGGACCAGCGAGATCGACTCCGGGTCCCCTCC
Source organism: uncultured Verrucomicrobiales bacterium (assembly GCA_937916505.1). Classification (GTDB taxonomy): domain Bacteria; phylum Verrucomicrobiota; class Verrucomicrobiia; order Verrucomicrobiales; family Akkermansiaceae; genus SW10. Next base: position 45,302 of record CALFSW010000126.1, read on the forward strand.
AAACGAATACTCATGAAGGTTGGGTATCCCATCCCCGTCCGGATCGGAACCCTGCCCGCCATCGGTCAGCGTCGATGACCATGAAAGATACGACTCAATCACCTCCAGTTCGATCTCTGCGGTCGCCTCTTCGAATTCGTCGGCAGAAAATGTCACTTCCGAAACAAATCTTCCCGGAGCGGCGGGTGTAAAAGAGAGGGTCAAGGAACTATCGGTGTTTCTGGAAAGACCTCCCTTCCGGGCACCCGGAAGACTCCCGGATCCAGAAGCCACCCATGTTGATCCCGTCAGGGAAGTCCCGCCGGATGCTGGCAGAGTCTGGGAAAACTTGAGATTGTTCGCATCTTCAAGCAAGCCAACGTTAGCCACAGTCACAGGAAAAGACGTCGGATAGCCGGCGCGGATCACCGCAGGCATTTCTGCAGAAACGGTGAGAATCGTGCTGGGTTTACTCATACCGGGGACGGCTCGAGTCATGTGATATCCCTCGACTGCCATCTTTGCGTTCAACTCATCAACGTAGAATGGCACAAAGGTGTCGTAGCTGGTGACCTCGGTTCTGAATCCCATTGTTGCTGTCCCGATCGCAGTGTGAATCCCTACCAATGCCCCCCTCCCGTCAACATCCACGAGCGATGGACTTCCTGAGTCGCCACTTTGGACGTGGGAATCGTCTGGATGACCAACCAGGATCAATGAGTGATCCTGATAAACCCAGGTGAAAACTTCAGTCTTCTTAATACTCGTGTCGGCTCCAATGGCAGTTCCCTGTCCAAACTGGGACCGGGCTTGTAGCACTGCGCGACCTGCCCGGTGGGTCACAATGCCACTCATATTCCGGTGGCCCAGGAATATGAGTTCCTGTCCAAGGTATTCTGCCTCTGCAACAGCAAGGTAGGGTTGAAAGCGAATCCCATCGGACGTCGGAATTTCACTCTCGAGTGTTCCGATGAAAAGATCACTCGGATCACCCTCTTCGTTGGGAATTGTGAGGATCGAGCCAATCGCATAGGTCCGCACCACACCATCCGCCGTCACAAACTGAATACTCCCGTTGGTCGCAGGTCGAAAATGGAATGCTCCCACAAAGTGTTTCGGAGAAACCATCGTGAATTGACGACGAAACTCAACTGCGGTGTTGGCGACCGCGACATACCACCCAACCCCTGTCAGATCGGTGCCTACATGGAAAAAACCCGGATTGGGCGTAGGCGCAGTCGGGAAATTTAAAAAACGATCGTGCCGTGTCGCCGAGTAACTCCGAATCTCGAGGGCGATTAAAAACTGCGTCAAGAGAGTCAGTAGCAAAAGGATTTTCATACGTCCGGAATTCGCTTGGTCAGCAAGGAAAAAACAGATTTCACCTTTCCATTGCAAAGAAAACAGCATCATAGCACATGACGACAAAATGTCTCCAGATGCGTTGAAAATCATTCCGCTCCCGTCACTCCCTCCAAATCCAACGCAGCGTGTCGGGAAAAATCACCCCTCCGTGCCTGCCATTGTGCTCCCCTTTCCCACCCACAAACTTATAATCATAGTCGCGAAACTTGAGCGCCTTCTCCATTTGCAGGTTCGAAAGCCACCAATTCCCGTGCTGGTTATCCAAATCATTCTCCCCGTCCTGCAGAAAAACACGAATGTCGCGTTTCTCTCCTTTCCAAATCAACGCCGGATAGACATGCCCTCCGCGGATGTTCGTAAAACTCCCAATGTGACTAATCACCTTGTGAAACAAATCCGGCCTCTCCCAGGCCACCGTAAAGGCACAGATCCCGCCCGAACTCATCCCGCAAATTGCGCGCTTCTTCGGGTCTTTCGACAGGTTCAATGACTTCCCCACTTCCGGTAAAATCTCTTTCTCCAGGAATTCCGCATACTTCGCTCCCAGCGAATCGTATTCCTCGCTCCGGTTACTCCCCTTCTTGTTCTTCCACCCCTGCTTCCCCTCGATCGTCTCCGCGAAAACCCCCGGATTCAAAAAAATCCCCACCGTCACGGGAATCTCCTTCTTGGCGATCAGATTATCCATCACCACTGTCGCCCTGATTTGGCCGTCTTCCTGCACATAGGCGTGCCCATCCTGAAAAACGATCACGTTCGCCGGTTTGGCCGCATCATACTGCGCCGGAACATACACGTAGTACTGCCTCAAGGTTCCTGCAAAGACCTCACTCTTCCAGTCATGTCTCGTCACCTTTCCCTGAGGCACCCCTTCCTTCCTCTTCGACTCTGCTCCGAGTTCGTGGGTCTCCCCAAAACAAACCCCCATCATCAGTCCGGCCAAATACATCTTCTTTAACATCTCACAATCCTATCCCAAGATCGGCCGAATGTAAAAGCTCTGTAAAAAGTCTCCCTTCCTCGAAAATAGTTTCCCATCTTACGGTAATAGAAACGTTAAACATACGGACCCATGAAAACGCTGCTGCTTCTCCTCACCCTCGCCCTCCCTCTCCTGGGAGCAACCCGTCTCTCCCTGGGCAATCAAACGATCGTACCAAAAACCAAAATCGAACTCGTTTTCGACAAAGCCATGGTCGCCCCTGAAGCCGTTGGCGAAAGTGCCGACAAGCTCATCGCCAACGACATCCTCACCATTGAACCGGCCTGGAAGGTCAAACTCGTCTGGCGCGCCCAAAACATCGCCAAGCTCGTCCCCCAGGAAGCGCCAAAAGTCGGCACGAGGTATCAGTTTTCCCTTCCCAAAGCACTCAAGTCCCTCGACGGCACCATCGTCCCCGCCCAGGAATTCAAAGCCGCTTCATCCGAGTCCTTCCGCGTCCTCACTTCCCGTAGAATCGGTTCCAGCCGAACCGGAGGACAGCTCCTCCTTTTTAACGACACCGTCAACCCGGTCACCGCCGCTCCTTTCTTTCAATTCGTGAGCCCTGAAACCAAAGACCAGAAATCCCAGGTCATCGCCGCCCGCACCCGCAAAGCCACTTGGGGAGATCTCAGCAGCCGCTACTACTACCAGCCCAACTGGCAGGAACGCTTCACCGGAAAGTCTCTCCGCTACACTAACCCCGAACCTGCCGACTCGGCAGTCATCAAACACGCCATCGTCGTCGAACCCGTCACGCCACTTCCCATCGGAAACCAATGGTCCCTTCGTCGCCTCGACCACCTTCCAAATGCCGGCAACTCCGCCACCACCAATGGCATCAATCACTACAGCATCGGCAACGTCGTCCCCTTCGTCGCCACCTCCGTTTACGCCTCCACCCGACCCGACGTCCCTCGCACGGTCCGGGTGAGCCTGAACCAATCTCTTCCCCTCGACCTCAAGCCGGAGGATTTTCTGAAACATGTCAAATTTGCGGCCGAGATCAAAAATCTCAAGGCAACCTTCGATCACCGTCGCAGCAATGTCACCATCACCGGCAACTTCGGCGAAAGGGACACTTATCAAATCACTCTCGCGAACTCTCTCCATAGCGCGGACGGGCTCCCCCTGAGCAAAAGCATCACACACACCCTCAAATTCACCCGCCTCTCCCCCAACATCATTCTCCCCAGCCACGACGAAGCCCAGCTCGCCCACGGCTCCCGCACCTACCAAATTCAATCCATCAACAACCAGTCTCTCCGCCTCCGCGTTAAGCGCCTTTCGCCCAAAGACCTCATCCGGGCCTCCCTTGGCTATCGCCATTACACCGGCAACGGCCCCGACAACAAACGGATCAAAAGCCGGATTGCCCTCCCCTTCGAACTCATCACCGGCAAGGTTGTCGTCGACGAGGAAATCATCATCAAGGATCAGCTCGACACCACCCACACCCACACCCTCAACTGGAGTAAATACCTTCCGAAGAATCAAACCGGCGGCGCGTTTTTCGTCTCCGTCACCGGAACCAAGGCGGTCCATCCCGATCTCAAAAATGCCAAGGAAAAAGTCGTCCAATCCCTCGTTCAACTCACCGACATCGGCCTCGCCTGGAAACTCACCGCCGACTCCGCCTTCCTCTACGCCTACTCCTGCGAAACAGGGCAAGCCCTCCCCGGTGTCGAATTCGCCCTCTTCGGCGAAGACGCCAAGCCTTTCGAAAAAGCAACCACCGATGCCGACGGAACCGCCACTCTTCCCCGCAACGAGAATCACCGTCAACTCCGGGCCCGATTCAAAAGAGACACCATCGTCCTCCCCTTCGATGACTCCCTCCCCACCGTCTCGATGTGGCGCTTTCCAGTCAACTTTGAGTGGGGCAAAGCACCGGCCAACCGCCGCCTCGTTGACCTCTTCACCGATCGGACTCTCTACCGCCCGGGAGAAACCGTCCACCTCAAGGGCCTCGTCCGTCACCTCAAAAAAGATGACCTCCACCTCCCCGCTTCCATCAAACCAAAGCTCACCATCACCGACCCCAAGCGCCGCGAGATCTTCACCAAAGACCTCACCCTCTCCACCACCGGCTCCTTCGATTTCACTCATACCCTCCCCGCAAACACCGTCGGCAACTACTATCTCACCCTAACCTGGCCCGACGAACTCGAAGCCGCCGAGGAACTCGAAGATTACTGGGAAAAGCGCGCTGTCAAAGAATCCGCCACCTTTACCCACCGCATCTCCGTCCAGGAATTCAAACGCAACACCTTCGAGCTAAAGTCCACCCTCACCGACACACTCGCCTACACGATCAGCGCCAAATACTTTCAAGGCACCCCCGTCTCCAAAGGAAGAATCCAATGGGATTTCTCCTCAAATCCGACCGGTTTCTACCCTCCCAATCACCGCGACTTCCTCTTCGGTGACCATCGTGGCTACGATCCCGACTACTGGAACCACTACTTCGGCTACACCGATGATGACGGCTACACCGACCGCGAAGGATCCCACCGTGAAAACGGCGAAACCGAACTCGACGATTCCGGCAAGCTCGTCATGGACTTCGAACTCCCCGAACTCAAGTTTCCAACCCCTCGCCGCACTTCCGTTCAAAGCGAAGTGATGGACGCCAACAGCCAGACCCTCTCCTCCCGGGCATCCACCACCATCCACTCCTCCGACTTCTACCTCGGCCTCCTCCGCCAGGATCAGATCACCCGCATTGGTCAGGAAATCCCCTTCCAGATCGTCGCCGTGAATCAGAAGGGAAAACTCCACGCCATCCCTGTCTCTGCCACTCTCACCGTCGAACGCGAGATCAACAAACAGACCAAATCAAAAGCCCCCAACGGCCGCGTCGTCGTCAAAAACGAAGCCTCCCTCGCCCCTGTCTTCTCTCGCGAACTCACCCTCGCAGAGGGCAAACTCAACCTCCCCTTCACTCCTACTGAATCCGGAAAACATTTCTTCACCCTCACTTCTCAAGACGCCTCCGGCCGCGCCCTCAAAACCATCGTCACCCGTCACGTCTATGGCGCCGAAGAGTATCCCTGGGCCTACGAAAATGGCATGCGCATCAAGCTCGTCTCCGAGAAAAAACGCTACCTCCCCGGTGAGACCGCCCGCATTCTCGTCCTCTCGCCCATCGAAGGAGAAGCCCTCGTCACCGTCGAGCACCAGAAGGTCAAACGACAGTTCCGCACCCAACTCACTCTCGACAATCCTGTCATTGAAATCCCCCTGAAGGAAATCGACGCCCCCAATGCCTTCATCTCCGTCCTCGTCATCAAAGGCGCGGCCGACTCCAAGCGCAAAAGCTCCGAACCCCAACTCCGCCTCGGCTACTGCGAACTCACCGTTGATCCCTCCAGTTCCCGCCTCAAGGTCGACCTCGCCACCACCCAAAGCGAAACCCGCCCCGGTGAAATGATCGAGGTCTCCGGCACCGTCCTCGACCACAAAAATCAACCCGTCTCCGCTGCCGAAGTCACCTTCTACGCCGTCGACGAAGGCACCCTCGCCGTCATGGGATATGACAATCCCGACCCTCTCTCCCACTTCCACCAACCCCGTGCCCTTCGCATTCAAAACGGAACCTCTCTCACCAACTTCATCCCCGAAGATCTCAACGAACGCGCGTTTGGTAACAAAGGCTTTTTTGTCGGCGACGAAGGAAAAGGAGGAGAATCATCCGATCTTGCAGATGGCATGGCCGCAGCTCTCAAAGCCCGTTCCGACTTCAACCCCACCGCTACCTGGATGCCCGCTCTCATCACAGCAAAGGACGGCACCTTCTCAGCCACGTTCAAAGCTCCCGACACCCTCACCCGCTACCGCCTCATCGCCGTCGCCCACCACGGCACCTCCCGCTTCGGCACCGGCCTCAGCCAGGCCGTCGTCAACAAGCCCTTCATGCTCGAACCCTCCCCGCCCGCTTTCGCCCACGAAGGCGACCGCGTCCGTTCAAAAGCCCTCCTCCAAAACACCACCGACACTGCCGGCCTCTGGAAAGTCTCTCTCAAGCTCGACTCCACCACCACCGCCAACACCACCCTCATCACCGAGGTCCAGGTCCCCGCCAAAGGACAAGCCACTGTCGATTTTGAAGTCACCTTCGCCAACACCGGCACCGCCAAATGGCTCTGGGCCGCCGAACCCATCTCCCTCGCCAACCGCGAACTCCCCGCCAACCTCAAACTCAGACTCTCCGACTCCGTCGAATCCACTTTCGAGGTCCGCTACCCCATGCCTCTCCTCCGCGAGGTCCAATTCGTCACCTTCAATGATCCTTCCAAAAAGCACAACTTGCTCAATGGCTTCAAAAAAGAGCTCCTGGAAGGCCGCGGCCATCTCGAGGTCGAATTCGCCCGCTCCCGTCTCCAGGAAGCAGGTGGTGCCATCAACTACCTCCTCCGCTACCCCTATGGCTGCGCCGAGCAAACCACTTCATCCACCATTCCCTGGATCGCGGCGAAGAACCTCCGGCACCTCGCTCCCGGATTCCAAAAGAAGTCCATCGCCCAAATCGACAAAGCCATCCAGGCCGGAGCCGATCGGCTCCTCGGCATGCAAACGTCAGACGGGGGCATAGCCTACTGGTCCGGCGGTTCATCCTCTTCCGCCTGGGCATCATCCTACGCCGGTCTCGGGCTCATCATGTGCAAGGAAGCAGGATCAAATGTTCCCCAATCGTCTCTTGACCGCCTCGCCGGGTTCCTTTCTTCAAAACTCCGCGGAGTTTCCGGCATCAAGTCCGACTACGACTACGAAAACTACGCCCGGGCCCTCTACGTCCTCGCCCGCCTTGACAAGGCCGAACCAGCCTACCACTTCAAGCTCGCTGAAAAAATCGATGACCTCCCCAAATCCGCCCGCGCTTTCCTCGCCCTCGCGATGCACTCTGCCGGACAAGAGGATGCCGCAAAACTCCTCGAACTTCCTGAGAAAACAGGCCCCAACACCGGCTACTGGATGTCCCACCGAAACTCCGAAGCCATCGAGCTCCTCGCCTGGACCACCCTCAAGCCCAACTCTGCCCCCTGCGAATCCTCCCTCACTCGTCTCCTCGGAAAGCGCTCCCCTCGCGGCCACTGGCGCACCACCTGGGGTAACGCCTGGTCCCTCCTCGCCATGGGAGCCTACGCCCAGGTCCACGAGACATCCCGGGAAGACATCACCATCGTTCTCGAAACCTCCGACGGTCGGGAAGAAATCATCATCCCGAGGGACAAAGCCTCCCACTCCATCACCCTCCCGCTCGAGGGTGGCTTCAAACTTCTCTTCTCCTCGGACGCCCGCACTTACGTCCAAACCACTCTCGCCTCCAAACCCGAGATTGCCCCCGTCCAACCCGTCTCCAAAAACGGACTCTCCGTCATCCGTAGGTATGAGCGGGTCAAATCCGACGGCACCGCCGAACCTCTCACCAACCCCAGGGTCGGTGATCTTGTCAAAGTCACCCTGACCGTCGCCCTCCCCGATCGTGACATGCGCTACCTCGCCATCGATGATCCGCTTCCCTCATCCTTCCAGGCTATCAACACCGACTTCAAAAGCCAGACGGGGCGCGTGCAAGACAAGAACAACTGGCGTGTCTCACACCAGGAAATCCGCATGGACCGGGTCCTTTTCTTCGTGGATCACCCACGACGCTCCAGCAACGCCACCATGACCTACCATGCCCGCGTCACTCACGCCGGTGAAGTCTTCGCCCCCTCCACCAAAGTCGAGGAAATGTACGATCCCTCCAGCTTCGCCCTGGGAGCCACCCAAAAGCTCACCGTCAATTAAGGCTCCCGGCCTCCCAAACCTCATCTCTCAAAGTTCAATGTTGAGCGTTCGACTTTGAACGTTCATTCTCCTCCCATGAGAATCCTAGCCACTCTCCTCTTCTCCGTTTCCGCGCTCATCGCAGCGCCGCAAATCGAAATCTCCCCCACTTTCGAAAATCAAAAGCTCAAGCTTCCCGTCGCCCTTGCCATCCCGCCCGATGACACCGAACGCCTTTTCCTCGTCCAGCAGTTCGGTAAAATCACCATCCTCCCCAAGGACCGCACTTCATCCGATGAAATCACCTTCCTCGACCTCACCGACCGCCCCCTCATCAAGCAACAATTCGAAGAGGGACTCCTCGGTCTCGCCTTCCACCCCGACTACTCCAAAAACCGCAAATTTTACCTCTACTATTCCCTTCAAGACCCCAAGCACACCGTCGTCAGTGAAATGCAGACTTCGGCTGACAACCCCAACAAGGCTGACCTCTCCACCGAACGCGTCCTTCTCGAAATCCCGCAACCTTTCTGGAACCACAACTCCGGCAACATTCTCTTCGGACCCGACGGCTACCTCTACATCGCCATCGGCGACGGGGGCAAATCCAACGATCCCCAGCGCTTCGCTCAAAACACCTTTGCTTACAACGGAAAAATTCTCCGCATCGACGTCAACACCCGCGCGGGCAACCGCCCATACGGCCTCCCGGAAGACAATCCCTTCCTCAACAAGCCCGGCCATCATCCCGAAATCTTCGCCCTCGGCCTTCGCAATCCCTGGGGCCTGACCTTCCATCCAAAAACCAAGGAACTCTGGGCTGCCGACGTCGGCCAAGGTGCATGGGAGGAAATCGACATCATCACAAATGGTGGCAACTACGGCTGGTCCTTCGACGAAGCCACCCACCCCGCCAACGCACGCAGTGATAAACCCTCCAAAGATCTCAAGTTCATCGATCCCATCCACGAATACGGGCGCGCCGATGGCATCTCCATCACCGGCGGACTCCACTATCGCGGGAAATCCGTCCCCGCCCTTCAAGGCCAATATATTTATGGAGACTGGGGCTTCGGCAACCTCTGGGCGCTGGGCTCCGAAAACGGCAAGAAGACCTCCAACATCAAGATTTACTCTCGTCCCAAGGAGAACCAAAAGTTCCGCCCCACCGCCTTTGCTGAAGACGCCGATGGCGAACTCCTCATCCTTTCCCACGACGGAAAAATCTACACCATCTCACCCAAGGCCGGGAAATAGGCCATGAAATGATCCTCCCTCCGTCAGCGCCCCGCTTTGCGCCACTTCTCTTCCTCATCCCGCTCTTTCCACTGCTGGGACCACTGCCGGAGAAGTTGCAAAGCCCACCCGAGCCACACGGAGTATTATCGGATCGCAACGGAAAGGAACTCACCCATTTCCCGCGCCAAGACTACTTCCGCCACCAACCGGCCTCGCTCGACGAAATTCCGGATCACCTCATCAAGGCCACTCTTGCGGCCGAGGACAAACGCTTCTTCAATCATCCCGGCGTCGATTACTCCGCGACTCTACGGGCGCTCTACGAGAACACCCGAAGCAGCCGCATCACTTCCGGAGCGTCCACCATCACCCAGCAACTGATCAAAATTTCCACTCCGGACGAAGACCGGACTTTCTGGAAAAAAGCCTCTGAAATCCTCACCGCCCGCCGCCTCGAAACCCGCTGGTCAAAGGACGAAATCCTCACCGCCTACCTCAACCGGCTCGACTACGGCTCCCACCGCCAGGGCTGCGCCGAAGCCGCCCGTTTCTTCTTCGACAAACCCCTCGCCGACCTTTCCCTCGCCGAGTCCGCCCTCCTCGCCGGACTTCCCCAGGCCCCTTCCCGGCTCAACCCGCTTCGTAAGCCGGAAGCAGCCCGCCAACGTCGTAACTGGATTCTCGACCGCCTGCAATCCGAGTTCGACTACCTTCCCTCGACCATCGACCTCGCCAAGTCCGAGCCTCTTCTCCTCGCCAAACGCGAGATCCCAAACCCCATCCCCCATCTCACCGCAAGGTTTTCGGCAGGCGCCCGCCTCAGTATCGACTCGGAACTTCAGCGTAAAACCAACCTTATCCTCGCCGAGGAACTGGCAAGGCTCCGCGAAGAGAACGTCCAGCATGGAGCGATCGTCATTATTGAGAACGCCACCGGGGAAGTTCTCGCCCTTCACGGATCTTCCGACTTCACCAGCAGCAACAGCGGTCAGATCAACGGAGCCCTCGCCCCCCGTTCCGCCGGATCCACGCTCAAGCCCTTCACCTACGCCCTCGCCTTCCAAAACCAAGGGCTCTACCCCGGCACCGTCATCGCCGACATCCCGACCGACTACCAAACCGGGGAAGGACTCGATGCCCCGAAAAACTACGACCGCAGCCACCACGGCCCGGTTTCCATCCGTCACGCTCTCGCCAACTCGCTCAATGTCTCCGCGATGCGTATGCTCAACCAAATCGGCGGCCCCGAACCTCTCCATACCCTTCTCACCGAACTCGGCCTCACTCTCCCGCGTCGACCGACCGAATACGGACTCGGCCTCACCATCGGAAATGCCGAAGTCTCGCTCCTCTCCCTCACCAACGCCTATGCCACTCTCGCCCGCCTTGGTGAACACCTACCCACCACCTTCCTTCACGACGAAACCAACGCGTTGACAAAGACCACCTACCCTCTCACCCAGGAATCCTGCTACCTCATCGCCGACATTCTCGCCGACAACCAGGCCCGCGCCGGAGCCTTCGGCACCAATTCCGTCCTCCGCCTCCCTTTCCCCTGTGCCGTCAAAACCGGCACTTCCTCTGACTTCCGTGACAACTGGTGCCTCGGCTTCACCGCCGATATCACGGTCGGTGTCTGGGTCGGAAACTTTGACAATTCCCCCATGGCCGGAATTTCCGGAATCAGCGGGGCCGGCCCCATCTTTCGCCGCACCATGCTCGCCGCGTATCAGGACAAGGAAGCCACCCTCCCAAAACAACCCGCTTCCCTGTCCACCATCTCGGTCGATGAACGCACCGGCCACCACTACCCCATTCCTCCCGAATCATCGACCCCATACCATAAACAGGAGCTTTGCCCCCGCGAACACCTCCCGCTCCCTGTCTCCAGTCAGGACTACGACACGCACAGACGCGCCCTCCTATCCCGCGAGTTTAACGAGTGGTTCCAATCCGCCGACAACGTCAAATCCCACGCCTTCGCCCTCTCCGACTCCAGCCCCAAAACCCGCCTGGCCCTTCAAATCCTCACCCCCCTCCCCGGCGCCACCTACTATCTCGATCCCGAACTTCCCGGCGCCACCACCCGACTCAAACTGCTCTCCAATCTCTCCTCCGCCCAGTGGTCCAGCAAGACCCTCAAAGTTGAAGACCAATCCGTCACTCTGGTCCCCGGCCGCCACTCCATCCGCCTCAAACACCCCGAATCCGGGCAGGAGGTCGAGGCCCAATTCAGCGTCGAGTCACTCTGATAGGATCCCTTTGCTCCGGTAGCATCAGGCAAGGGAGAGTCTGCCAACATCAAAAGGAGCATTTCCTTGCTCAAAAAATCTCAATTTATCATTTTTGAGCATTATTCCACTCATCCACAAATTCCAAAAACTTGATTTTGCTTCTTTTTCTGCTCATATTACCTTCAGAAAGAATATTTTGCGCAGATTATGACTCATAACAACCTCCTCACTCTCACCGAGACCCAACTCGAAGAGCGCATCGGATTGCGGCTCAAACAGCATCGCCTCCGCCGAAACCTCAACCAAACCGAACTTGCCGAAAGCGCCGGACTGGCTCGACGCACCATCACTTCGGTCGAGAACGGAAACGGCTGCACTGTCAACACCCTCATCCGCCTCGTCCGCGCCCTCCACATCGAGCATACCCTCGACGAACTCCTGAAGCCTCTCCCCGTCAGCCCCAACGCGATCAGGAAGGCCCAAATGCTCGCCGAACCCAAGATGAAATACGTTTCAAAACCCCGCAAGAAACCACCCGAAACCAGTGAATGGGTCTGGGGGGATGAGAAACCATGACCTCGGCCGCTGTCACGCTTTTCGGCACAGAGATTGGATCAATTGCCTGGGATACCGGGCAGGAACTCGGTTTTTTCGAATACCACCCCGCCTTCCTCCGAAGCGGAATCGAGGTCGCCCCCATTCACATGCCCCTCGCCGAAGGCGTTTATCAATTCCCCGGCCTTCCTCGTGACACCTTCAAAGGACTCCCCGGACTCCTCGCCGATTGCCTCCCCGATAAGTTCGGCAATCTCCTCATCGATCAATGGCTCACCCGCGAAGGCCGGACCGCCGCCTCCTTTAACCCCGTTGAGCGGCTCTGCTACCTCGGCAGCCGCGCCATGGGAGCTTTGGAATTTCTCCCCGCCCACCACACCGGACAACCGGATCGAGAACTGCAAATCGACGCTCTCATCAACCTCGCCAACACCGTTCTGGCCGATCGGCAGAAACTCCAAACCACTTTCGTCCCCGAGCATGAGGAGGAAGCCCTCGCCGATATCCTCCGCGTGGGCACCTCGGCCGGCGGAGCCCGCGCCAAAGCCGTCGTCGCCTGGAATCCCAGGACCAACGAAATCCGCTCCGGCCAGGTCCCCCTTCCCCCTGGCTTTGAACCTTGGCTCATCAAATTTGATGGTGTCGATGGCAACTCCGACAAGGAACTCGCCGACCCGCTGGGATATGGACGGATCGAATACGCCTACCACCTCATGGCCCGCGCGGCCGGACTCACCATGAGTGATTGCCGTCTCCTCGAAGAAAATGGCCGCGCCCACTTCATGACCCGCCGCTTCGACCGAACCCCCGATGGCGACAAATTCCATCAACAAACTCTCTGCGCCCTCGGCCACTACGACTTCAATTCTGCAGGTGGCTATTCCTACGAGCAAGCCTTCCAACTCGCCCGTCGCCTTGGTCTGAACCGCCCCAATCTCACCGAACTCTACCGACGCGCGGTCTTCAACATCCTCAGCCGAAATCAGGACGACCACACCAAAAACATTTCCTTCCTCATGGATCGCCGCGGCACCTGGCACCTGGCACCGGCCTACGATGTCACCTATTCCTACAACCCCGACGGAGCCTGGACGGGCAGCCATCAAATGACTCTCAATGGCAAGCGTGACGACTTCACCTCCGACGATCTCCTCGCCGCCGCCCAAGCTGCCGATGTCAAACCCCGCAAGGCCAGGGAAATCATCAACGCCCTCAAACAAACCCTCCACACCTGGCCGAAATTTGCCGCAGATGCCGGAGTTCCCAAAAAATTCATCCCAACAATCACCCGGAACCTCCGGGTTCTCTCCACGAAATAGCTCGCCGCCCCGATATCACCCCCCTGTCCGGTCGTAGCACTCGACATTTCCCGGCAGGCTGACTACTCCCTCCCCGCCCATGACCCTTCTTTCCGCCAACGAACTCCGCCTCGCCTACGGCCACCAAACTCTTCTCGATGGCGTCACCCTCGCCGTCGCTGCCGGAGAGAAAGTCGGACTCGTCGGACGCAACGGCTGCGGAAAGACCTCCCTCCTCAAGATCATCGCGAACGAGAACCAAGCCGACTCGGGCGACATCTCAGCCCGACGTGGCCTCCGCATCGGCTACCTCCCCCAGGAATTCGAAATCGATCCCGCTCTTTCGGTTTACGACAACATCGCCGCCGGAGCTGCCGATGTCGTCGATGCCATCACCCGCTATGAAAACGGCGAAGGCACTGAAACCGAACTCGGTGAATACCTCACCCTCATCGAGCACACCGACGGCTGGAATCTCGATGCCCGCATCACCGCTCTCGCCAATGCCCTCGGCACGCCACCACTCGAAGCCGAAACCGGCCCGCTTTCCGGAGGAGAAAAACGTCGTGTCGCCCTCTGCCGCGCCCTCGCCTCGCAACCCGATCTCCTCCTCCTCGACGAACCCACCAACCACCTCGATTCCGAGTCGATTCGCTGGTTGGAGGATTTCCTCAAAACCTACAGCGGTGCCGTCATCTTCGTCACCCACGACCGCTACTTCCTGAATGTCATCGCCACCCGTATCATCGAAATTTCCGATGGCAAGGCCTACTCCCACCCCGGCAACTACACCGCCTTTCTTGAGTCCAAGGCCATCCGGCAGGGCATCGCTGAAAACGCCGAAAAGAAGCGCCAGAAATTCCTCAAAGACGAACTCGAATGGGTCCGCGCCGGAGTGAAAGCCCGCACCACCAAGTCCCGCTCGCGGGTCGATGCCTTCTACAAAGTCAAAGACAAGGACGCTCCGGTCCGCGAGGGCGAAATGGATCTTCTCATCCCACCACCGCCCCGCCTCGGCAATACCATCGTCGATCTCGAAGACGTTTCCATCACCCTCGGCGACCGCACTCTTTTCCGTCACCTCAACCTCTCTCTTGAGGAAGGGCAATGCACCGGCATCGTCGGAAAAAACGGCGTTGGAAAAACCACCCTCCTCAAGATCTGCCTCGACCAACTCGAACCCACCACCGGCACCGCCATCCTCGGGAAGCAGGTCAAAGTCAACTACATCGACCAATCGCGCATGCAGCTCGATGGCACCGGCTCCCTCCTCGATGAAATCTCCGACGGCAGCGAAAAAATTTCCTTCGGCAACGAAACCCTGGGTGCCCGCGCCTACCTCAAACGTTTCCTCTTCTCCGACGAGCGCATCAACGAGCGGGTCGATCTCCTCTCCGGTGGCGAACGCGCCCGCCTCATGCTTGCCAAGGTCCTCAAAACCGGTGGCAACGTCATCGTTCTCGACGAGCCCACCAACGACCTCGATCTGCAATCCCTCCGCATGCTTGAGGAAGCTCTCGCCGCTTTCCCCGGCACCATCATCTGCGTCTCACACGACCGCTACTTCCTCGACCGTATCTGCGACCAAATCGTGGCCTTCGAAGACGACGGCGTCAAAGTCTCCCCCGGCAACTTCTCCTACTACCTGGAGAAACGCCAGGCCCGCGAAAACGCCGCACGCGCCCAAGCCACCGCGGCCAACCGCCAAGCTAAAAAACGCACCGCTGCTAAACAGGACAAGCCGCGTAAGCTCACCCTCGCCGAAGCCAAGGAACTCGAAACCCTCGAGGACAAGGTCATGGCATCCGACGAAGCCGTCACCGCCCTCCAGGAAAAACTATCCTCTCCCGAAGTCCAAACCGACTTCGAACAAATCCCCCTCGTCATGGCCGAACTCGAAGCCGCCAAAAAAACCGCCGACGATCTTCTCCTCCGTTGGGAATTCCTCGAAGAAGTGAAAGCGAATACCCCCAACCCATAACCGTAAACTCCCGCTTTCGGAACCCACCAGAAACACGATCTCAAACCATGTCCGCCATCCCAAACTGCCCCGAGTGCAACTCAGAATATGCCTACGAAAGCGGCCCACTTTTCACCTGCCCTGACTGCGGCCACGAATGGTCCGCCGAGGAAGCGGCGGCTGCGGCCGAGGCTGCCATCCTCCGCGACGCACACGGCAACGAACTTAATTCCGGTGACTCCGTCCAACTCACCAAAGACCTCAAGGTCAAAGGCACTTCCACCACTCTCAAGATCGGCACCAAGGTCAAAAATATCCGTATCTCCCCCGGAGCCGATCACGACATCGACTGCAAAGTCGACGGGATCGGCCCCATGAAACTGAAGTCCCAATTCGTGAAGAAAATTTAGGAAGTATCCTATTCCACTTTCTTCTTAATCGGCTCCATCGACTGGAGATAAGAGAATAAGTCAACCACCTCGGAGTCTTTCAGGTTACCGAGGATCCCTTCAGGCATCATTGAAACCGATGACACCTCGCGCGATTGAATCTCAGATTTCGCAAGCACGACTTCCTGGCCCACAATCCTCAGGGCCACCTGACGTTCGTTTTCACTGACAACGTTACCGGCAAAGGTCCGGCCATCCCGAGTGGTGATCATCACCATCTTATAGTCATCCTGAATCACCCCACTGGGATCGAGGATATTGTCGAGCAGGTAGTCGAGATTCGAGCGGTTGGCACCCGTGATATCCGGTCCCAACAGCCCCCCTTCACCGTGGAGCTTATGGCAGGCCATGCAGCTCCGCTGAAACAAAACCTTCCCTTGTTGACGATTCGCCTTTTCGATGGCGCCCGGTTTCAGCAAGGCCCGGTATTTTTGATAGGCTGCCGCTTTCTGCCCCGGAAGTTCGTCAATGAGCCCCCAAACCTCCATGAACCCGTTTCCCACTACCCGACGGAGTTGGCGGGCGACATAAGAGGGCACATCACGCCGGAATACCTTCTTCTTTTGAATCGCCTGGGTCAGCAACCATCCATAGGCAGGTCGGCTTGCGAGAGTTTGAACGACTTCAAGTTTTTCATGATCCGAGAACTCTTCGTAACGAGCTAAAAGAAGTTCTCCAAGCTCCTTGCGATCATAGGCCGCGACGGCACGAATCGTTGCCACTCGAACCTCAGCATTTTCAACCAAATTGGAAATCGCAGGAACAAGCTTGGGATCCTGTCGGGCCGCCAGCGCACGGATCGCTTCACGACGCTCCTTTGTCGTGCTCTTCGAATTCAACGCGGTCTTTAAAAGTAAATCCGAAGCCGAGCTGACCCCAAACTGTTGCGAGATCTCCGCCGCAAGCCGCGCCACCGCCCCACCTTTGCGGTCAAGTTGAAGGTAAAGCACCTCCCAACCGTCGGGCACTTTCAAATCACGCCGCCCGTTCAGTCCATCCCTCATTCCTTTCAGGGCAGCCTCAGGGAAATCCATCTTCCCGAGGGCTTCGACCAGATCCAAAATGGCGTTGGCATCGACGGCCCTTCGCGCAATGAACTCCGACACAAGCGGAAGCTTGCTTTGACTCGCAAGCTCCAGTGCCCTTTTCGAATCGAGTGGCACGAGCGGCTCGATTCCAAACCAAATCATCTTCGGAATGTTGTGATCATCGGCATCTTCTCCATGAGTCAAAAGAGCATTTACAAGGTCCCACCGGCGGGCATGGGAAAGTCGTTGCAACGCCGCCGCCAGTTTCAAACGAACCACTGCGGAAGATTCCCCGGATGCCATGCTTTCAAACTTCGCAAGCGTGCCTTCGTCAACCTCCTTGTCTTCGGTCAACAACTGAACGGCCCAGCCCCGAATAGACTCATCGGGATCATCCAGAACCTTTGCAAGTTCCCCATCTGAAAAACCATTGACCACGTGAAGACTCCAAAGGGCCCGAAGCCGGAAGTCGGGATTCTCATGCCCTCTGAAAATCTCCCTCAAACGTTCCACCGCAGGCTCGGCGAGATCCTTCCGGTGGGCCCGGTGTTGCAAAATCACGCGCGCCCTTCTCGCATGCCACGAACTCGCACTGGTTTGCAGATCAGCCAATGCCAGATCCGAGAGTTTTGACAGATCTCCATAACGTCCCTCCCAATTCGTTGCGAGAGAGTTCTCCGGCGCGATTCTAAAGACACGTCCAGTGTCCTTATTGAGAACTTCCTTCCCGCAGATATCGGCATCGTGCCAATCGAGCGCATACAAGGAACCATCGGGCCCAAGTTCCATGCTGAAGCCAACCCACTGGGCATTGTTCGCTTTCACAAAGTCATCACCATGGCTCGCGATGAACCCGGAACCGCTCGGAATCAGGACATCGCTCAGCACCGCGTGCTCATGAAGATTGCACATAAAGAGCCGCCCGTGGTGTTCCGGAGGGAAGGCATCGGAAAGGTAGATTCTCGCTCCCCCGTGCGCCGACCGATGGGTGTGATCCACGATCGTCCGAATGTCCTGATAGACATACGGATTATAATGTTTTCCTCCCTGCCGGTGAAAAATGCCGCCGGGAATGACATGGAACATATGCGGAATCACACAAGCCGTGATAAAAAGATTCCCCTTCGCATCGTAGTCGATTCCCCAGGGATTACTGAATCCATGGGCCACCACTTCGAAACGGTCCTTGATGGGATGATACCGCCACACTCCCCCGTTGATATCGACAGGCTCTCCATCGAACTCGATCTTCTTGGGAAAAGGATCCTGGTGTCGAAAAATGCGACCATCTCCCTTCGGCTTTCCCACGCGCGACGGCGTCGCAAACCCCTGACAGCCATAGAGCCAGCCATCCGGCCCCCAGTGAAAGCTGTTCAGGGTTTCATGACGGTCCCGAATCCCCCACCCCGTGAGACGAACTTCGACCTGATCCATATCGGCACGATCATCTCCATCTCGATCTGGCAGGAAAAGCAGATTGGGAGGGGCTCCCAACCAAAGTCCGTCGAACCCAACCGCAATGGCCGCCGGAAAGGCAATCCCTTCCGCAAAGATCTCCTTCTTATCCGCGATGCCGTCGTGATCCGTGTCCTCCAAAATCAAAATCCGACTATCACCTGAATTCGAAAAACCCCGTCCCCGCGATTCATAGTCGCGGTTTTCCGCGATCCAGAGACGACCGCGATCATCCCAGCAAAATGCCATCGGCTGCGTGATCATAGGCTCCGAGGCAAAAACGTTCACTTTGAAACCATCCGGCACCGTCATGGACTCCACCGCTTTCTCCGGAGTCAAAAACTCGGCCTGCCGCCCTTCTTCCTGGGCAAGTCTCCAGAGCGCCGCCGTGTAGCGCTCTCCCGTATACGACTTCCACTGATCGGTCAGCGCTTGCTTGTTGAGATCACCGGTCTGCACGAGAAATCGATGACGAATGGTCTCGGTCTTTCCCTTGGCAATGGTCCAGTCACCCAAACGAGCCCGGCTTGGCCCCACCCCGAGTTGCCCGTCAACCCGCCAGGGTTGGGGAAACCCTCCATTTTTGGGATGATCAAAAATGGCGACGTGGGCCATGTCTTCTCTTCCTTCCACCTCCATCCCGACATCCACCCAGACATCGCGTTTCCCTTCGGCAGCCTGATTTTTCAAACGGCTGGAATTCACTGCCGCGCCCTTGATCCCCTTGCGCCAAGGCATGCGAAGAAACAAACCACCGTAATTATACTTCCCGATCGTGACCTTTGTCCCGGCGGTGCCATTCCAGGTCAGATCCAAAGTATACTGATCCTCCACCGCGCTCATCTCCCAGCGTTGAGTCTCGGTCAGCACCACCTTTTTCTCCTGATCAAGAAGGTCATACACCGTTTCCCACGAAACCTTGGCACCGCTGGACTCAACGACTTTTAAGGACTTCCTTCTCCAGTGATCACCACCGGGATTGTGGAAATAATCTCTTCCATTCAGCCTGGTAAACCCCCAATAGAGCCCGGTCTGGTGCTTGTGATGATCCGGCTGGTATTGGGTCAAAACTCCCTTCCCGTCCGGAGCGACGATTGGATGAAGATAGGGTCGGAATTCCGCACGAGCATGCTGGGTGACCAAAGCCTTGTTCAGACCATCACGAAACACCTCAATCGTTCCTTTTTGATCATCAAGCTCAAGTCGCAGACCATGCCCGGCAGCATGGGTGTGACACGTCCCCGCTGCGACAAAAGCGCAAATGAAACGAATCGTTCTTACCTTTGCATATTGAAAGAAATTCCTGTTCTGGTTTGAAAACTGATTGGCCATACCGAGCTTCGGAATACCACGAAAGAGATCCCACCGGCAGTCTAAAACTCGTCATCGCCAATCTCTATTTCGTGTCTCTCAAAAGCCACTTCGCCATCGCGGCATCAACCGGAGCGTCGGTGATCAGAACATTGTCGTGATTCCCTCCCGGCACTGGCACAAATCTCCTTGGACCCGCAAACTCACCAAAGGGCGCTTGCCCTCTTTCATGGGAGATCAAGTCATCCACTCACGACATTTTTCTTTGTCGGTGTAAAAAACTCCCGCATTCGAGAGCGTCCAACCATGGGCTCTTCAAGATTCCGACCAAGTATCACAACTCGCAAATCCGGTCGCACGAGTGGTTTTTATTTTGCGCAATTCATCTCCCTTCGCCAACCTGTCAAACATGATCCTTAGATTCGTAACCCTTCTCATTTTCACTCTTTCGGGTTACGCCGCGCCCGATTGGGAAGACCAATCGATCTTCCGCATCAGCAAGCTGCCCGCCCACGCCATCAAGATGCCCTTCCCCACCAAGGAAGCAGCCATGACCAAGAAGCGCATGGAATCCCCGTGGTGCCAGCTCCTCAATGGCGACTGGAAATTTTCCTGGGCCGATCACCCCGAAAAGCGCCCTCTCGATTTCTTCAAAGCTGACTACGATTCCTCCGCCTGGAAAACCATCCCCGTCCCCTCAAACGTCGAACTCCAGGGCTATGGAACTCCCATCTACTGCAACCACCCCTACCCTTTCAAAAAGGACCCACCGCGCGTCATGGGTGAACCCGGGAAGCATTTCACCACCTTCAACGAAAGCAACCCCGTCTCATCCTACCTCAAAACATTCACCCTCCCCTCCGGCTGGAAGGACCGGCAAACCACCGTCACCTTCAATGGTGTTTCCTCCGCCTTCTACCTCTGGTGCAATGGCCAAAAGGTTGGCTACTCCCAGGACTCCCGCACTCCGGCTGAATTCGACCTCACCAAATTCCTTCAGAAAGGCCCCAACACCCTCGCTGTCGAAGTCTACCGATACTCAGACGGAGCCTACCTCGAATGCCAGGACTTCTGGCGTCTCTCCGGCATCTTCCGCGATGTCTACCTCACCTCGAATTCCAAAGTCGATCTCACCGACTACACCATCCTCGCCACCATCAACGACGATGGCTCAGGGCGCTTCTCCTTTTCATCTGAAGCATCGAAAACTTCAAAATCAGTGGGTCTCACTCTCGAACTCATTGATGCCGAAGGCAACATCATCTACGCCCCCAAGGAAGC
>CALFSW010000127.1 GCA_937916505.1 uncultured Verrucomicrobiales bacterium
CATGGATATGGGATGCGGGCAGAGAAATCGGATTCTTCTTTTATTTGTCTGTCCCTTTAAGTGCGTGGGCTCAAATAGGGTGTAGTCTATTTGAGCCATAGTTGCCGCTTTGGTCCGTGTTTTAACCAAAGACCAGATCTTCAACGGGAGGAGAGCGACGCATGAATAGAGGATGTAACGACGGAACATTGATTCGGCGGGTTTCCGATCCTTTATGGCCATTCCATACGGAATTTGTTATCCGGGTTGGCAATGAAACTATCAATCACCGCCGCCGCCTTGTGGATCACTTCCATTTCCATCCTCTCCTCGGTTGAGACCGCGTTGCGAGTCGGGCATGCCCAGACCCCTGACGAGGCGAAGGCGGAGCTGGCGGGGTTGAGGAAGAGCTATCCGGATTTGGCGGGTTGGGAGAAGAGGAAGAAGAAGTTGGTAAAGGGGATCTTGGAGGGTGCGAAACTGACGAAGCTGCCGGAGAAGACACCCCTGAAGCCGCGGTTCTCAAACAAGCGGACCTATGAGGGATACACCGCTGAGAGTGTCGCGATTGAAAGTTCGCCGGGATTTTTTGTGACGGGGACTT
Source organism: uncultured Verrucomicrobiales bacterium (assembly GCA_937916505.1). Taxonomy (GTDB): domain Bacteria; phylum Verrucomicrobiota; class Verrucomicrobiia; order Verrucomicrobiales; family Akkermansiaceae; genus SW10. The sequence continues at coordinate 584 of CALFSW010000127.1, forward strand.
TGTATGAGCCGGTCGAAAAGTTTGAGTCGTATGCGGGGGTGCTTTGTCCGCATGGCCACGGGGGGAGGTTCAAGGGGAGTCGGCAGGCCCGCTGTGCCGCGCTGGCCCGGATGGGGGCCAAGGTCTTTCTTTACGACATGGTGGGTTACGGGGATTGGAAAGAGGCGGGTTGGGATCATCGCAAGACTCCCGAGGTGCTGAGACTGCAGACCTGGAACAGTATCCGGGTCTTGGATTTTGTGTTGACGCTCCCGAAAGTGGATTCAAAGAGGATTGGCATGACGGGATGTTCCGGGGGAGGAACGCAGACCTTTATTATGGCCGCGATTGATGAGCGGGTGGCGGTGAGTGTTCCGGTTTGTCAGGTTTCGGCGCACTTTTTTGGAGGGTGTGTTTGTGAGAGCGGGATGGCCATTCATCAGGGAGAGGATTTCAAAACGAACAATGTCGAAGTGGCCGCCTTGGCCGCTCCCCGGCCCCAGCTCCTTGTCTCAAATGGTTCCGATTGGACGGTGAACACGCCGAAGGTGGAGTTTCCACACGTAAGACATGTCTATGGCTTGTATGGTGCAGAGGCTTTGGTGGGAAATGCTCATTTTGCGGAAGAGAAGCATGACTACGGGGAGTCGAAGCGGATGGCGGCGTATCCGTTTTTAGCGAAGCATCTGAAGCTGGATCTGACGAAGATTCAAAATGCCGATGGCAAGATTGATGAGTCCTTTTTTAAGGAAGAGACGCGGGAGGAGATGTTGGTCTTTGGGAAAGCAAATCCTTATCCGAAGGAAGCGGTGAAGCCAAATACCCGGCTGCCATAGTGAGGCTTGATTGACCGGAGCGGGGATCCTTTAGAAGAGTTCCTCTTGAATATGACTTGGGGGATTTTTCAAAAGCGGGTTGGCGCACCTCTCGGTGGTGAGGAGGTCCGGAGAGGGGGCGAATTGATCGAGCCCGTTGGCGAGGAAGCTTTCCTGCTCGTCCGCCGTGAGGATGGCGGGCATGCGGTGGTGGATGGGGGAGACGAGGGAGTTGGCCCCGGTCGTGAGCATGGAGAAGCAGGGGCCAAGATCGGTTGATTCTTCCCAGATCCCGGCCATCCAGAGCCATTCGTGGGTCGGGCTTTGAAAGCGGTGGGTTTGCTTGTTTCCCCTGGGGCCGGTCCATTCGTAGTAGGAGGCCACGGGAATGAGGCAGCGTGTTTCTTTGATGGCCTCGCTCCACATTTGGCTATCGAGGTTGTCGCTGCGGGTATTGTTGACGACACCGAGACCTTTGCGCTGGAACCCCCAGCGCATCGAGACGATTTCTCCGGAAGGGAGGGCGACGGGGGCTTGATCGGTGCGACGAATCAAGGAGGTTTCACCTTTGCAATTGGGAAGCCGGACACTCCCGGGTTTCCTGGCGGAATTGAATGCGTTACACATTGCGGGATCTTAGTCCTTGAACCAGCGGTAGTGGCCGGTGATGGGGTAGGTGAAAAGGTCGTCGTTCTCGGCGGCACCTCCTCCGATGTTGTGGATGATGTGGGGCGCGCCATCGGAGTTCTTTTTGTCTGAGACGATCATGATGTGCGGGCGATTTCCGGCCACGGTGCAGGTGACGAGGTCGCCGGGTTGATAGTCATCCTTGTTTTGGGTGACCTTGAGCTCGATGCCGCGTCGTTTGAAGTAGGTGCGGAGGTTCGGGACGCGACGGTGGTCAATGTTTTTGTCGGGGCGTTTCAGGCTCCATCGTTTCGGATACTTGGAGAAATTCTTTTTCATGTCCTCGTGGACGAGCTTTTGAAGGTCGAATCCTTCCTTACGGAGAGCCCGGACGACGACATCAGTGCAAACACCCCGCTCTTTGGGAACATCGCCTCCGGGATATTTGAGCGAAACGTAAGCAGGGTCGTAGGTGTTGGTCACTCCGATTTGCGAGCGGGCGGCTTCGGCGAGTTTTTCTCCTTTGGTCGCGGCAACTTTTTGTCCGCAGGCCAATAAAGTGAGGAAGAGGGCGATGGAGAGGACGGTTTTCATTTCGAGGCAAGCGAGGCGGAGCCCGGTCTTTGTTTGAAGGCGGCTGTGATGGCCTCATCCTCGACGGCTGAAGCGCTGGTTGTTACCTTGTTCCTGTGATTGCAGAAATCGGAGACAAGATGCTGACGGTGCCGCAGATTTGGTTCTGGGCAGGGGCGCTGAGTGTTCCATTCGTCTGGGCTGCCGCGAGGGTCGGAAAAACCGGAAGTCTGGTGACCCTCTGTTTGGCAGGGATCTTGACCTCATTCCTTGCCTTTGCTGCGATTGACGAAGCATTCCTCGATGAGGATTTTAGTCCTTCGGTTCAGCAAGAGATGGGAGGCCGGTGGGTTGCCCATTCGGTGACCGCGGGTTTTCTTCCGCTTGTTTTGGTGGCCTTGATTCTTGGCCTGCGCCGACCGTGGACTAAGCGAGGTCCTCGTTGAAGTAGACCTTGATGTAACTCATCTTGCGTTCGTCATCGTAACCTCTTTCAAGGACGTCATCGGGCTTCTCGACGACCTTGGGGCGAAGACGAATTTCGACGCCGGTATCGAGCTTCATGATGGATTTCATGAATTTTGCGGCCTTGGAAATGTCGCGTTTGGAAATATCAAAGTTCTCCTCGAGCTTGATGCCTTCCTCTTCTTCAAGACGTTTGCGCTCCTCGGCGAAGCGAGACTTGGCAGCATCGGTGCGGAGGGCTTGTTCCTCGAATTCCTGCAGGCTGAAATTTTTCTGCCCTTTGAGGTAGGTGAGAGCTTCCTGGGCGGGCTCGTTGACATCCCATGGTGGGCTGTCTTCGGCGACTCCTTCGGGCGAAACCGCATTGACGGCCATTTCGGCAACACGCTTGCTGAGGAGCGCGGAGTCGGGGATGGGGCGGACTCCGAGGAAGTCGCGAACCCAGAACCGGGACTCGGAGCCACCGCGGTCGAAGGTGAGAACGTAGAATCCTTTTCTATCGAGGTGCTCCAGAATGAGGCAACCCTTGTCGATTTTCTCGGGGTTGATGCCCTGCTCGGTTTCAAGCTGAAGGTCGCCATCCCGGGTTGAGATGCTGAGGAAAGGAGTCATGCTTTCGGATTTGAGGATGCAAATGGCACGTTTCGTTTCTCCATCGAGATCGATGGAGTTGATGAGTGAGATGCAAAGATCACCGGACTTGATGTTCGGGTGGGACGACTTGGAATAGAGGCGTTGGGCGATTTCACAGCCTTGCTCGAGAAGCTTGCCGGAATCTTCGAAGATGGCTTTGGCGCTGGCGTTGACCTCGTTTTTCTCGAGAGAGCTGTGGTGGGTGAAGCGTTGGCCGATGAGATTGCGGAAGGGCTTCAGGAAGATGGGGCAAAGGGTGCTCTGATCTTCATCACTGACGTTGAAAAGCGTTTTGGAGGTCTGGAGGGGTTCGTCCCGGGAGGGATTTCCCACTTTCGCGAGGACCAATCCCGAGATTTCAACCGCTTCGAAGTTCAGTTTCAACGTCATGGGCTTTGTCTAGGGAGAGGACTTGAAATAAGGAATTCAAATTCGCGAAAAATGCGTGAGATGTGAGCGTTTTGTGAACAAGCTGCGCAATGCGCATCGTCAGAACCCTCGCTTTCATTGGCTTTGGAATAAGTGCTTACCTATTCTCCATGAAACTCTCCGGCAAAATTACTTCGGTGGTCGGCTGTGGTGGCGAGGGAGGCTGTGCCGATGTTCTCGGTTCCGAATGGTCCCAATGGTTTGGGATTCCGGTGAGTGCGGTTTCGGCAGTATTCTATTTGGGGGTCATCTCGCTGACCTTCAAAGTGTCCAAGCCCCTTCTCACGATGGCGGCATTTCTGCTCATCGGAGCGGCGGTGTGGTTCATGGGTTTGCAGGCCTTTGTGATCAAGTCCTTCTGCCCCTGGTGCTTCTCGACCCATTCGGTGGGGCTCTTGACTGCAGGGGCGATCCTTTGGAAGGCGCGCGCCAAAATCAACCCCACCCTTGTGGTGGTGCCTCTTGTCCTGATTCTCGGACTGGCTCTTGGGCAGGTTTATGGACCCAAGCCTGACACCCATGAAGTGACCTCTGAAAGTCAAATTGAGGAGCGCAAAGAAGTGAAAGAGCAGGTCGCGGGTGAGGGACGCCTGATCACTTTTAAGGCACCTGACGGCAGGGTCTTGAAGACCTTTCGTCTTGGCGCTGTCCCTTTCATCGGTTCTCCGGATGCGGAGCACTTCGTGGTGAAGTATTTTGATTATACCTGCAAATCGTGCCGTTTAATGGAAGAGGATCTGGAAGCTCTTCTCCAAAGATATCCCGGGAAGATTGGGGTCATTTTAATGCCGACTCCCCTGAACCGCGCCTGCAATCCCTACCTTCCGCAGGGAGTTCATGATCACAAGGATGCCTGCGAACTTGCCCGATTGGGACTGGCGGCCTGGAGGGCGCAGCCGGAATCCTTCAAGAAAGCACATGAGATTCTTTTTCAACGTCCGATTCACAGTCCTCAAAGCGCAAAAACCGAACTTGAGACACTGATCCCTCCGGCCAAACTGGATGCCGCGCTGAAGGATCCCTGGATTGGGCAATCACTCAAAGCCGGCTTGCTCGATTACCAACTTCTCTCGAGCCGCAATATCAAGATGCCCAAGCTCATTGTGACAGGTTCCAAGACGATGCACGGACTGGTCAGCTCCACCGGGGAATTTGTGAAACTCATTGGGACGGAGTTTCAGCTCAAGTAGCTTTTTCTTCCTCCTCTTTTTCCACGTCGTCGACAAACTCTTCCACGATTTCCTCGCGTTGTTCGGCGATGGCGCGGTCGAAACTACCCAGGAGGTCGCCGGCTTTATCGGCGGAAGTGATGAGGGCGATGATGAGGTATTGCACGATGGCAAGAAAGTAACAGACCCATCCAATGGTCGCTGCCGCCGTGTCGGGATCGCCTCCGAAAATGGCCGACATCATCGCAAACACGGGGCTGGAGCGGTTGAGGTGAACGCAGCCGAATTTCTTAAGCCACTTGACCCGGTCGGTCCAGAGCTCGTGAAAGAGCCTTTTTCCCATCGGGAGGTTGACGGGACCGGAGTGGAGGACGGAGAAGAGTGCCTGGTCGGGCATGAGCTCGATCACTCCGATCACGAGAAGAAGTCGGAAAAAGATTCCCACCCAGCTTTGGTCACCCTGAAGATCCAGCGGAACCCAGCCGAAGAGAAGGTGCTCCATGTTGGCGGTTGCCACGAGGAGGATGAGGGCGGCCCGGAACCATTGTTCGAGATCGTTTTCGAGCTCCTCCTCGACCTTTGCGATCCGCATTCCTCTCTTCACGACGAGGCGGAATATCGGGATCGCGATCAGCCCCACCAGAATTCGGGTGAGCGGCTTGAGCAGGGGACGAAGAACCGCCCAGCGGAGGAGGTTTCCGAACACGGGAGGGACTTCTTAAGGGAGGACCATCAAAAAGAGAAGCCGGTATCCGCGCAACGCTGGAATCTGTTGGGTGGGGTCGCGGGGGTAAGAGAACATGTCGTGTTGCGCCATCCTGATTCCTTCTTGTCATGGATCAGGGATCCATGATATTAACGATCCTTATGAAAATCTCAAAAATATCCAAATCTCTGGCGCTGGCGACCCCGCTTGCGGCGGTCATGATTGCCGACGCCCAAGCGGCAGCGTACTTAAAAATCGGGGATATCAAAGGTGAATCGGCGGCCCCGGGTTTCGAAAATTTCATCAAGATTAGTTATGTTAAGATCGAGATCGACGCAACTGACGCGAAAGGCGACGCGAGCAAGATCAAGTTCAAAAACCCGCAAATTCGTTTCCCCGTTGAACAGGCCTCGCCTAGTTTGATGCTCGCTTGTGCAACGGGACAGCCCATTCCGAAGGCAACGCTGATTCTCACCAAGCATACGGATGATGGGAAGGAAGTTGCCTACTACAAGGTCACCTTTAGTGATTTGGTTGTAACAAGCTACTCGACGACCGGCTCGGATGAGAGGGACACCCCAACGGAAGAGATTAGCCTCGGCTATACCGAGGTCGAGTGGACCTATTTCAAAGTTTCACAGAAAGATGGGACAGTGAGCGGAACAACTACTACGGGGGCCATCACGGTCCCGACGGAATAATGATTCCGGCTGTGAAACAGTGGCACCGTTCTCTGGAGTGGATTGTCCTGATGCTCCTGATGATACCGGGAATGCTTTCCGGGGACGTTTTTATAAAGATCCCGGGAATCCCAGGGGAGTCGAAGGAGCCGAAGTTCGAAAAGTGGATTGATGTCCTTTCTCTCGGATTTGAAGGTCGTATGAAAGAAGGGCTGGCTGGCTCAATGGTGGTTTCCAAAGGCATCGATCAAGCTTCTCTTCCGCTTAAAGTGGCCTTGGCTAAAGGTCGGCCTATTTCAGAGGTGATCATTATTTTGCGACGGGGAGGGGGTGGCGAAGAGCAAAATGTGTTTGCCAAGGTAGAGCTTCGCGATGTGATCGTGACCGCTTCAATTGTAGAGGGATCTCTCAAACAAGATCAGATTCTTGAGCAAGTTGGATTGTCTTTTCGTCAGATTTTCTATTCTTACCAAACTGACTCCGGCGAAGAAACATCGGCTTTTGTGGAAGTCGAAGATCTGGTTGATACTGACGAAGACGGGATGTCTGATTCATTCGAAGATTTTTATGGCTTCGACAAACTTGTCGGGGATGGACACGTCGATTCAGATAAGGACGGATTTACAAATCTGGAGGAATTTAGATTGGGGCTCAATCCGCTTTCAGCCTCCTCGACATTCCGCCTCAATGCTCTCCGCAAAGATAAAGAGGGCGGAGTTCGATTACATTGGAAAACCAAACCCGGAAAGACCTATCGAATCTATACTTCTCCTTCCTTGGATAAGCCGTTTCAGTTGTTTCAGGAAGTGACGGCTTCCGCACTGAACAAAGAAATTGATCTCGGGAAGCTGGGCCTCAAAGGATTCTATCGGGTTGAACTTGTCGACGAATGATTCTATTTCCGGGGCGAGCGCTCGAAACTTGGGAGCCGACGTGCTTCCTGAACGACCTAAAGTCGGCTGGGTTTGATTCTTGTCTCTTTGAGCGAGACGATTTGCGGCCCGATCGCACCCTTGTGTTTCATCCTGATTCAAAGATTCAGGAGACACTTTTACGGCTTTTTGTGGAAGGAAGTGATCTGGATGAGGCTGATGTTAGCGAAGCATTGGCGGGAAGTTTTCGGGACTTAATCGAACTCGGATTGCTCCTTCGAGTAGATAGGAAAGTGAAGTCGAATCTTCGGTTGAAGGCAACGGTGGATGGCGTTTTTGCGGATGACTTTTCGTCCCGACTAAACGAGAGTCCCGAGGATTACGTGATGGGGGTTGCTCCAACGACTCAAATGGTTAAAGCACTGGTCCCTTCCGGGGATCATCGGAGGATTCTTGACCTTTGTTGTGGCGGAGGTTGGTTGGCGATTAAATTGAAAAACAGGGAGAATTTTGTGACCGGAACGGATCTCAATTCCCGGGCAATTGAAATCGCCCGCTTCAATGCCCGTTTAAATGGAGTGGAGGGAATCGATTGGCGTGAGGGGTCATGGTATGAAAAAGTAGAAGGGGAAAAGTTTGACCTGATCATTTCCAATCCTCCTTTCGTCGTCTCGCCGGGGAACCAAGCGGTGGCCTTGGACACGGAAAACAATGAAACGGTCATTCCCGCTGTTCTTGGTGGAATCGCCTCAAGATTGAATGAAAACGGCTATGCCTGCATGCTGCTGGATTGGCCATTTTTAGACGTAGAAAATTGGAGTGAGGTCCCACTTGGGAGTTTTGATTGTTCGGGGCTCCAGGTCCTTCTTTTTGAAATTAAACGAAACTCACCCGAAGAATATGCCCGCCATTGGGTGGGCCAGGATCCGAGATTTAGTGAATCCAATACGTTCAGGACCGAAGTGAATCGCTGGGTGGAATTCCTGAATCAAAAGGGCTATCAAGGGATTTCCTCCGGCTTCTTTGTTGCCAGGAAATGTGCTCCGGGGGATGAATGGATCATGGAGGAATCCCGGGGATTGGCCCAATTTAATGAAACGACCTCGGTCGACCTATCTCGGATTTTTGAAGGTCGAACTTGGTTGACGAAAAACTCGGACGACCTTCTCGATCTTCGATTTAACGTCGCGGATGGATTGATCCAATCCAGTCAGTCCATTTTAAATGACGGAAGATGGGAGGTTGCCAACCTAAAACTGACCAGTGCCGGTTTGGTGGCTTACGATGGACACATCGATGAGGCATTGTTGCAGATCATCAATGCCGCAAGTTCGGGAGGGACAATTCGTGAGCTTCTCCCCGATCTGGCGAAACCGCTCGGGGTTGACCCCGGGGCCATTTCCGTTCAGGTCACCGAACTGGTCAAAGAACTGGTGTCTCTTGGAGTCATCTTGCCGAAACGATCGGCTTGAATTCTGCGTAGTTCATTTATGAGGATCGTGTTTTTGGCGTTTATTCTGTCAACGTGTTTGAGTAGGGCAGCGGAATTGAAAAGATCCACGCTGGGGCGGATCGATGTTGTGATTGAAGAAGCGATTTCCGGGAAGCTCCTGCCGGGAGGGGTGCTTCATTTGCAGCATCGCGATGCAAAATATCTTAAAAGCTACGGAAATCGGGCCATTACGCCGGTTGTCGAGCAGGCCTCGACCGAGACCATCTATGATCTGGCTTCGCTCACGAAGGTGGTGGCAACCGCGCCATCCATCCTGAAGCTGATCGAAGAAGAGAAAATCAAACTCGATGCCCCCGTGAAGCGATACCTCCCGGAGTTCAACGGTGATTCAAACAAAGCGAAAGTGACCATCCGGCATCTCCTCACTCATACCTCCGGTCTTGCCGCAGGTCTGCGCGGTGGCTTTGAGTGGAGTGGCTATGAGAGCGGAATCTCTCTCGCCGCGGGTGAGCCTTCCCGGGGACGGGCGGGCTTCAATTATCGATACAGTGATCTCAATTTCATCCTGCTCGGCGAGATTGTGGCGCGGGTCTCGGGTCTTTCGCTGAAGGATTATAGTCGGCAGCATTTTTTTCTCCCGATGGGGATGAAGGATACCTTTTTTGTTCCTGATCCAAAATTGAAGGGAAGGATTGCGCCAACGACTCTTCTCGCGAACGGGGAGCTTTTGAGGGGGACAGTTCATGACCCGACGGCCCGTCGCATGGGAGGGGTGGCGGGGCATGCCGGGCTCTTCAGCACGGTCGACGATCTTGCGCGATTTGCGCGAATGGTGCTCCATGAAGGACGTCACGAGGGGCGACAGATCTTGAAGCCGGAAACGGTTCGCCTGATGTCCTCGGTGCAGTCTCCGTCAAATATCCCGGCTCAACGGGGGCTCGGGTTTGATATTGCTTCTCCCTATGCCTCCCTCCGCGGTGATCTCTTTCCGAAAGGGTCCTTTGGTCACACCGGATGGACCGGGACCTCGCTGTGGATCGATCCGGCGAGCGAGACCTTCGTGATTTTCCTGAGCAACCGGAACCATCCTTCCGGGGGGAATGTCCTCGGTTTGCGAAGGAAGCTCGGAACGCTGGCCGCTGAAGCGACGGGTTTTGATTTCTCCACCGTGAAAAACACCCTGCCGCAGGTGGTGAAAAAAACACCCAAGCTTCCCAACATTTTGAACGGGATCGATGTTTTGGAGCGGGATCAGTTTGCGACGCTGAAAGGAATGCGCGTGGGCTTGATCACCAACCAAACCGGGATCAATCGCCGGGGGGTGACCACGATCGATTTACTGCACCGTTCCGACAAGGTTGACCTCAAATTGATCTTCGGTCCCGAGCACGGAATCCGCGGAAAGTTCGATGACAAGGTCGAGGATGGCGTGGATGACAAAACGAAGCTTCCGGTGGTGAGTCTTTACGCCGGCGAAGACCGCCGAAAACCGAAGGCCGAACACCTGGCGCAAATCGATGCTCTCGTCTTTGACATGCAGGATATCGGCACGCGTTTTTACACCTTCATTTCCACAATGGGATTGGCGATGGAGGCCGCAGAAGAAGCGGGTTTGACGTTTTTTGTTTTGGATCGCGTGAATCCCATCGGGGCGTTGAAAGTGGCGGGACCATTGCGCGACGGTGAGCCGACCTTCACCTCATTTCACAACGTGCCGGTGCAACACGGGATGACGATTGGCGAGATTGCCCGGCTCTATCAAAAAGAGCACTGCCCGAAGCTCAAGCTCACCGTGATTCCGGTCGAGAACTGGAAACGAGGGATGCGCTTTGATGAAAGCGGTCTGCCTTGGGTCAAACCTTCGCCCAATATGCCCAATCTCACTGCCGCGACCCTTTATCCCGGATTGGGGTTGCTGGAGTTCACCAATGTTTCGGTAGGTCGGGGAACCACTCTTCCTTTCGAGGTTTTTGGAGCGCCCTTCATTGACGAGGTGGCGTTCACTCAAAAATTGAAAACGGCCAAACTCCCGGGACTCGATTTTGTGCCCATTCGCTTCACTCCCAAGGCGAGCAAGTTTGCCTCCGGGGAATGTGGCGGGGTTCGCATCATTCTCAAAGATCCCTCCGAGTGTCCCTCGGTGGAATTGGGTGTTTTGTTGGCCCGGACTCTCCGGGAGCTCTACCCGGACCAGTGGGAAACGAAGAATCTCAAGACCCTCCTGCGACATCCTAAAACGGAGGCTGCCATCAAGGGATTGAAACCGGGGAAGGAGATCGTGAAGTCGTGGGAGAAGGAACTTGAGCGCTTTGCGCTTCGAAGGGCTGGTGTTCTTCTCTATCGATGAGAATTTTTTCTTTGGGAGATCGTGGCCGGTGACTGTAGTCTTTCATCAATGATGACCTCCGATTTCCCGGCCTGGCAGTTTGGCGTTTCTGATTTTTCGATCAGCGAGCCTTTGAAAAATGGTGAACTGATCAAGGCGAGCGGGCTCGATTTTATCGAACCGGGATTGGCCAAGGCGGCGGCGGTGCCGGAGGAAGAATTTTTGGCGGCGGCTGAGCGACTGCGTGCGGCTGAGGTGCCGGTGCTCTCGGCGAATTGGTTCCTTCCTCCCTCGCTCAAAGTGGTTGGGCCGGAAGCTGATGATGAAAAGTCGCGCGCCTTTCTGGAGCTTGCTTTGGGGCGGGCCGGCCATTTGGGGGCCAAGGCGGTGGTGCTCGGCAGTCCGGCTTCGCGTTCCATCCCGGCGGGTTGGGCCGAGCTGGAGGCACGGGCGCAAATGATTCGTTTTTGTCGCCTTGCGGCGGCCGTAATTCAGGAAGGTGGTTGGGATATTCGGATTGCGGTCGAGCACGTGAATCACACCGAGACCAATTTTCTCAATACCTTCGCCGAGGCCCTCGCCATCACCCGGGAGATCGACCGGCCTGAAATTGGGCTGGCGGCGGACTTTTACCACTTCGCGATGGAAGGGGAAGCCACTGACGTGATGCGTGAGGCTGCCGATCTTATCTGTGCGGTGCAACTGGCCGATCCAAATGGCCGGGTCTTTCCAAAGGTTGGAGCAAATATTCCTGGCATCATTCCCTTCTTCGAGCAACTCGCCGGGATCGGCTATCGCGGCGGGATTTCGGTTGAGGCCACAGTCGGGGCCGACCTTGCCGCAGATTGTGCGGCGGCGGCGGAGTTCTTTGAAAATCTCAGCAGTTGAGATCGGCAACTACCACGAAACCAACACCATCGCATTGTGTTCCGCTGCCCCGCTAATCAACCAAGTCGGCCACGGTGATCAAAACGACGATGAAGATCACGATGGAGCCGGATTGGGGGGCGATCATGAAGAAGGGCGGGTGAGAGGAACTTTGCGGCAGTCCGCGCAGGTCCCGGGGCCCTCCTCGTAGATGGTGTGGCAGACCGGACAATACTGTTGATCGGCTTCCAGATCCGGGGGGAGGTTCCATGGCGAGGGATCGATGCCGGCCAGAGCCGTCAATTCCTTGAGTTCATCGCTAGTGCCGTCGTAAGCAGCCTTGCGCCACAGCCTCGCGAGTTCCCGGCTGTTTGCGCGGGACCGGGAATCACTGACGAGACAGACCAGGGGGAGCCAGTTCGCCGTCATCCGTTTCACAATGAGATCGCTGGCCCGCATGGCATGCCAGGGGAAGAACGCGGTGAAGAAAGTCTCAAGCCGGCGCTCACCTTTCAAGTCCGGAAAGAGCCGTCGGTGGAGGAAGTAGAACCTGATGCCGGTGATGACGGCGAGAAATTCCCCGGCGAGAATGGCCGCGAAGATCCAAAGGCTCCCGTAGTGAAAGTGATAGACGTATGGCAGGACGACAAAGTAATGGAGGAAAACGATGAGGCCGGATCTCCGAAGGGGCGCGGTGATTTTCCCGAGGATCTGCGATCGTTTTTGAAGGTGCCTGAGAGCGAACGGAGAATGTTTCGTTGATGAGGTTTCGGAAGGAGGGAAGACCGTGATGATCCCTGGCCAGGGGATCACGGGGGCGCAAAAGACATCCTTATGGGCACCGCTGAGGTGAAAAGCCGGCTCGCGCCACCTCCATCGATTTCCTCCCATTCCGACAAATGCCCGGGCTCCGTGTGGGGCGAAGCCCAGGCATTCGTAGAGATAGAAGGATGCAAGAAGCAGATAAAAGGTCTGCGCGTCGGTCATGCTTTGAAGGTGGGAAATAGAGGATCAGGCATCGGATTTTTTGCCGGTGACGAGGCGTTTGATCCAGAGGCCAATTGCAGCAGCGGCCACGACGATCAACTTGATGGCCTTTTTGAACCAGAGCGCGATGGTGCCAAAGAGACCCAACTTCGCGGCGGCGAAGATTGCTCCGCCGGCGACCAGGGCCTTGAGCCCATATTCAGCGACTTTGTCGCCTTCCTCATACTCGGCATAAGTGTTTCCGGAATTGTATTCCAAACCGGTCAGGACGTTTTGGTAGGCCGGGAGGATGTTCTGAAGATCTTCGGTGTCGCACAGCAGGGTCGTGTGCATGATGCCATGTCGTCCCAAAACCTTGGTGAGGAAGTTGACGTTTCTGTTCCCGCTCGAGCTTTCAAGAATCACGCCCCACTCCAGGTTGTGGGTCGATTCGTTGTAGTTTGGTTTCACGGCCCATCCTACTGTGTCCAGGGTTCCAAGACCTTCCTGACGACGTGCCTCGTTCTGAGCCTTATCCTGCTCTTGTAAGCTTTCCAGTAGTTCGTCGGCGTCGAGATCATCTTTTTCGTCATCCTTGACGTAGCCGGAATCTTCGAATTGGAAAACGACAAACCAGTCCAGCTCGTCCGGGCCGATCATGCCATCGTAGTCCTCGGGAAGATTCCCGAACATTTGCATGATTTTGGCGGTTTCCTGCCCGTTCAAGAAACGAAAGCCTTCCGGGATCGCAATGGTGGCGTGATTGGAAATTTCACCTCGTCCCGAGGTCTCCCAATTGAATTGGGCCATGGGGTCAACTTCCGGCTGGGCGTCGCCAGGGACCGGGGCGGCATCCTGGGCGAAGGCCGGGGTGAAAGTCAGAGAGGCAAACAACAACGAATGGAAAGCTTTAGAAACCATAAGGATTCATTTTCGTCTCAAAAGAGAATTGATAAAAGACAATTAAACTCATGAATATTATTTCATGTTTCAATTTTCGATGGTTCTCGAAAGGAGCTGTCTGATTGATTGTTCGGATCAGACCAAGCCCTTCATCGTCGAGGTTGAGGTCGCGAAGTTTTCGGCCTCCATGCCGAGGTTCTGAAGCATCGAGAGGTAGAGGTTGGGGAGGGGGTAGTTGTTGGTGGTGCTGAAGGCCAGGTGTTGGCCATGTTTGTAGCCACCGCCGCCAAAGAGAACGGGCATGTTCCGGTTGTCGTGGGAGGAGGCGTTTCCGAGGTTGGAGGTCAGCAGGACCATGGTGTCGTCGAGGAGGTTGGCCCCTTTGAGTTGGCGAAGGAAGTCGGCCCAGCGGTCGATGGTGGCTTTTTCGACAATCGCGAGTTGGTCGAGCTTGTCGGAACTCTGGCCGTGGTGGGAAAGGGAGTGGTAGGATTCATCGACTCCCTCGAGCGAGCGGACCGAGTTGCCGGCGCAGTGGAGGGTGACGAAGCGGGTGGAATCGGTTTGCAGGGCCAGAAAGACGGTGTCGAGGAAGGCCCGGTTGATGTCGGGCGCGCTGTTGCGGTCCGGGGCGGCGGGTGCTTTGCCGACTTTGGGCTTGGGTTTGTTGATCCACGCTTCGTTGGCTTCGAGCCGGAGCTCGAGTTCGCGGACGGAGGTGAACCATTCGTCGAGCTTCTCGCGGTCGCCGGGGCCGACCTTGCGCTCAAGGGCCTTGGTCTCGGAGCGGACAATGTCCATGATGGACTTTCCGCCTTTGGCGATCTCAGCCTGACGTCTTTTGGCCTCGGCGGTGTCTTCGACAAAGAGGGTGGCGAAGAGTTTGCGGGGATCGTTGATCGCGGGAAGCATGGCGCCGCTTTCGGAGTAGGAAGGCGAACGCTCGCTGGCGGTATTGAGGACGAGAGAGGGGAAGCGGGTTTTGTCGCCCAGATACTTTGCCATGTGTTGATCGAGCGAGATCGTGTTCGAGCTGTTGGCGCCCCGGCCCATGGGGCAGGCGGAGAAGATGGAAGCCTCGGCGGTGTGCCCGCCCTGGACTCCGGGGTGGGAGGTGCCGGAGACGACGGTGAACTTGTCGCGAATGTCCTGAAGGGACATGAGGTAAGGCGAGGGCGTGTAGCTGTTGCCCTTGTCCTTGGGGACGAGGTAGGGATTGTGAAGTCCGAGCGAGAGGGAAACTCCCACGAAGCGCTTTGGATTGGTGGGCGCGGAGGCTCCAAATGCGGGGGACATGGCATCGAGCATGGGCAGACCAAGGGCGATGCCGGCCTGCTTCAGGACAGTGCGTCGCGGGAGGGACTTGCGGGTGGAAATATACATGACGGTTGGACGTTACTTGGTGAGAAAGGTGGGGCTGGAAAGGGCGGCGTGAATCAGGGTGCGGAGGCCGTATTGCTTGGGGCGGGATCGCTTGAGGATGGTCTCGAGATGAGGCCGGTCGCTGAAACGAATCTCTCCCCCCGAACCATAGCTCAAAATGTGCCCGGCGAAAGCGCGGGCGAGCACTTCGGGCTTTTTGAGATAGATCTGGCGCCAGCCGGCAAAGTTTTTGAAGGCCTGGCCATCGGTGGTCACGCCGGAGGGGTCGACTTTGGCGGAGTTCTTTTTGTTCCCGTAGGCGACGCGGTATTGGCCGATGGGGTCGTAGCTTTCGAGGGCGAAGCCGGGAGGGTCGATCTTGTAGTGGCAGCTTGTGCAGGAGGTGGACCCGGTGTGTTTGGCCAGTTGGTCGCGGATGGAAACAGCCCCGCGAATGTCGGGCTCGATTGCAGGGGTATTGGGCGGTGGCGGCGAGATGTGGCGTCCCAGGATCCTTTCATTGATCCAGATCCCGCGGAGGACGGGAGAAGACACGGAGCCATCGGCCGTGATTTTGAGAATAGAAGCCTGGGTGAGGAGGCCGGATCGATGAACGGGCTCGAGCGCGACCTTCTGAAGGCCCGCGCCCGGGATGACGTTGATTTTTTTGAGCCCGTAGTGATCGCGAAGGCGGGTATTCAGGAGGCCGAAGTCGGATTTGAGAATTTGGGTCACCGGCCGGTTGTCCCTGACCATGGCGGCGATGAAGGCGCGTGTTTCCTGGAGCATGGAATGCTGAAGAGGCAGATCGAAACTGCGGAAGCGCCGCGGATCAGGCTGGGTGGCGTCGATGTTGCGAAGATCCAGCCATTGGTTGGTGAAGTCCTCGATGAAGCGTTCCGATTTTTTGTGGGCGAGAAGGCGGGAGATCTCTTTGTGAAGGATTTCGGGATCGCTGAGTTTTCCCTCATCGGCGAGCTTGCGGAGGGTGCCGTCGGGGAGGGTTTTCCAGAGGAGGAAACTGAGACGGGTGGCGATGGCGTGGTCGTCGAGTCGGCCGGGTTCTTCCACGAAGGTCAGGAAATTTGGGGAACAAAGCACAGCATGGTAAGCCGCGCGGAGAGCCTGGGGGAAGGATTTTCCGGACTTGAGCTGTGCAACCGCCAACTGCTGATAGGGTGCAAGTTGATCCGCTAAAACGGGGCGTCGGAAAGCCCGCGAGGCGAAGCGGCGAATGAGGCTTCCGAGTTCGGCCCCGGGTCTGGGGCCGCCGCTTGGGATCAACTTGGGGTCGAGGTAGCCAAAGAGGAGTTGGCGAACGAGGGGGCGTCCGGCATTGGGATAAATGCGCTCGATGGAGATCTTGTCGAACCGGAATCCGGTGATCCCTTGCTTTGCGAGATCCTTGTTTCCGAAGTTGAAGCTTCCCCCTTTGCTCGGCGGGCTTTTTAAGCCGGCTTCGTTCGGGCGAAAGACGAGGAGGTGGTCCTTTTGCATCCATCCTTCGAAGGTGTGGCTCGCGGGCGTGGTTGTGGCTTCGACAATGCCCATGGGATAAAGAAGGGGCTCATTGGAGAATCCCGAACCGGTCTGGAGCGTGCCCCAGGTGTAGCCATCCGGCCCGGGGTTCACGGCATCGAGGTTGTGGATCGTGACCCGATACCAGCCGCTGGCAGGGACTTTGGTTTGCACAATGCGACCGGCAAACTGGAGACGGGCATGCCACGAGATCGCCTTGCCCTTCCAAAATTGCGGTCCCCGGTTGTTGCCGCGACCGGAGTTGGTGATTTCTTTGGCGGAATACTCCCGGCGGAATTTCTGGTCGCCTTTGAGCACCCGGTTAAAGGCTTCCGTCAAGGCGGTATCGCCAACGCGCAGGTAGTTGTTGAGGTGAAAATGGGAGATCTGCTGGGAGTCGGCATTGGTGGCAAAGCCTTCCTCGGAATCAGCGGTGAGTTCGTCGGCCAGGGGGATATCGATCCCGAGGAGGTCGTGGACCGAATTTTCATACTCCTGTGCGGTGAGTCGACGCACGTTCACGCGGCCCAGTTTGGCAAGTTCCTGCCGGTCGGCTTCGATGAGCGGAGCCTCCATCGTCTTGAGAAAAGAGGCGAGGTCACCGGCCTCGGGACGTTTCTTCTTTTTAGGGGGCATTTCTCCGGTTTCGACCCGCTCGAAAACCCGCTCCCAGATCTTCCGGTTCTCCGGATTGGAGGGGTCGAAGGGCAGGTCGAGGAGATTGAGATCCGCCTCGGCATCGAAGTCGTCGTGACAGGAATAGCAATGGCTTTCCAGGAACGGCTCAATTTCCGTGCGGAGGTCCGCAGAAACGAGGCCGGTCAAGGTGATTAAAAAAAAGGCAAAACGCATCGGAAAAGAAGAAAGTGACGTCGGGAATGGTAAAACCCGCCAAGTAGGCGGAAGTTTTCGAAAATTCTCCGAAATTCCAACCGCGCATCACTACGCAGAAGTTGTGCGACAACTTTCTAAAAGCCATTTGAAGTTTTTATGCCCCAAATTCCCCCTGCTCCCCGACTGTAGCCAAAATCTCCCGCTTTCGCTCTCGCCCCCTCAGCAAAGCATTCAGAATTCAGAATTGGGCGTTCGACGTTCGGCGTTCACTCCCGCCCCAGATGGGCGTCCAAAGAAGCTTGTCATAATCGGGCGTATAGGGTGGAAAGCGCTGT
>CALFSW010000128.1 GCA_937916505.1 uncultured Verrucomicrobiales bacterium
TTCTCTTCAATATCGTGCCGGGCGTTTCTTCCGAGCCCGCTGACGCTGATGCCATCGCCTCCCTAAAGGCCGATTTTGATCAATCCAACTTCAGCCTTTTGTCACTCCAGGACACGGGATCAACGATCTTCGATGAGATCCGGTTTGGAACGACTTTTCCCGATGTCGCGCCGGGAGCCGGGCCTATTATTCCTCTCTCAATTACGGAATTCGACTTCACCCCTTCGACCAAGGAGATCTCCCTCACCTGGAACTCGAAACCGGGAATGACCTACACCATCCGGTATTCCACCAACATGAGGGACTGGTCGAGTGACCTTGATGATGGCGTTTCCGCAGATGAGGGTGAGTTGACAACGAGACTTTTTGATCTCACCGGGATTCTCGGAGAGAACGACACGAAGGTCTTTTTCCGGGTTGAAGAGGAAACACCATAGCTCTGCACCTCCTCGAAAAGCTTAAAAAAAGAGGCAGCCTGACCGGCTGCCTCTTTTTTAATGATCCCTGTCGGGACTGTTAAATTACTGGTGTAGCGAAAGCAATCGCTTCGATTCCTTGATCAGGAAATCAATCTCCATGAAGGGATCGGCTGAAATATCAGACCAGAGCATGCGGCCCTTGCCATCGAGAACGAAGGTTCCGTGAAGGGGCTGGTCTTCGAAATCATCGTGAGACGTATACTGCTTGAAGACACTTTTCGGGGCATCGGAAACGATGGGAAAGGGAATGTCTCCTTTGGAATAGTTGTCCTGCGAATCCTTGAGGTTGGCAATGTCGTCGGTGGAAATGGCGAGGATTGGAAGTCCCGCTTTCTGAAAGTCCTCATAGCGGTCCGCCATAGCCGTGAGTTGCTCGGCGCAGTGGAGACAACCGGCTCCGAGGTAGAAGACGAGGATCACGGGCTTGCCACGGTAGCTGGCAAGAGAGACAGGCTTACTGTGTTGGTCGGGAAGGCTGAATCCGGGAGCGGCGGGAGGCGTCCAATGGAGTGGCCCGAGATCGTCGAGATTCGGGCGGGCGAGGAGATCATCGGCCGGCTTGTGTGGCTGACGCCAGTCGTCGGGATAACCGAGTTCCTTCGCAATGGGCGCAAGACGGGCAAAGACGGGGGAATCTATCTCAACTTCGGCCGAAAAACTACGGAGTTCCTCGAAGGCGGACTTCCAGGCGGCATCATCTTTTTTGGCGTGGTAGAGGGTGTGGATCGCTTGGGCGAGAGGAAGGGCTTCCTTGTTCTTCTTCTCAATCTGCTTTTTGGCAACTTCGGCCGCTTTTTCATGATCGCCATATGCAAGGTGACGAAGCATGGGAGTTTGGTGGGTGGGTCGCTTTGAAAGCGCTTCCTTCGCGGTCTTAAAATCGCCGTTCATGGCGGCGAGATAACCACGAAGCTCAACCACCGCATTTTCGAACTTTTTGAGGTTCTTCTGAAACTGGTCGTGGGCCTTTTTCCCGGCGTCTTCGATTTCTTTCTCCTTTTTCTTTTCGTCGGTGGCCTTTTTGACGGCCTTTTCCTTCGCCGTTTTTTGATCGGCTTTGACTTTGGAAAGGTGGCTGTCGATGAGATCGATGCTTTTGCGGAGTTCAACCTGCTGGCCGAGATTGAACTGGGCCACGGCAATCAAACGGAGGCGCGAAAGATCGTCCTCGGGCTTGGAAAGCTTTTCAAGCCAGGGCGAGTTGGCGGTTTCCAAAGCTTCCTGCCAGAGCTCCGCTTTCTCGAGATAGTCGATGAGCGCTTTGCGGCCGTAGCGGGCGGATCCCCTTCCGGGATTATTGAGCTTCGGGTGGCGCGGGTTGCCGAGAAGCGACTTTGCCATGTCGATGCTGGCGCGGACGCTTCCAAGGTGGGAGAAGTTACGCGAGAGCCACTCGTTGTTGTGAGCGTAGTTGTGGATCTGGTCGGGGAGAAGGAACCACGTCATCATATGGGCATGATCGACCCGCGCGGATGCCTGTTGTTGCCAAACGGCATCGTTGTAACGCTTGGCCTTTGAATAAATGTGGCCGGGCATGTGCCACATGTGGGCAATTCCCGAAGCGGTATTCCCGAGGCGGGCGGCCGAATCAAGGGCCTCTTCGTGGCGGCGGGAATCCCACAAGTGGATGGCGTAGTGGTGCGCGGGATGGTCGGGATTTTTGGCGAAGATCTGCTCGAGAATGGCATCGAGGCCAATGTGGCTGTTGATCGAAATGCCCTTTCGATTGAACTGCCAGCGACGGCAAACGAGGAGTGCCTTGGCCTCCAGATCATCGGGGTATTTGAGAATGAGATCCTCGTAGGCGCGCAGGAAGTTTTTGCGGCGCTTGGTGGCGTCCTTCTCTTTTTTCTCATCGTGGTAGGCAATCTCGGCGTCGAGATAAGCCCTTTCGTGATCGGTGATCTTCAGATCTTCTTTTTTGAGCAGCTCAACCGCCTTGGCGATGAATTCCTTGGCCCGTTTCTCGTTCTCGTAGTTGGCCTGCGAAAGCCCCCAGTAGGCCATCGCGCAATTCGGGTCATTTGCGAGAAGATTGCGGAAGGAGCGTTCCGCCTCGTAATACCAAAAGCCATGAAGCTGCCCGAGGCCCTGGTTAAAGTAGGCCTGCCCTTTTTCCCATGAACTCGTAATCGGAAGATTAATATTTCCGGTATTCCCCATCAGAGGTCCGGCTTGGCGCGGGCCTTCGTTGAAGGCATGGCCATTGTGGGAATGGCCCTCTTTGATGTCCTTGTTGGGCTCTTGCGCCGCGAGGCAGGTCATGAGCAGTGGAAGTGTGAAAAGTCTCTTCATAGCGGATGCTTGTGGGTTGTGGTTACGTAGGGGATGTGCTGAGCTTTGCAGATGAATCGATTGATTTTACTCTGGATGTGCCTTTTCTGTCTCTCCCAAGCGGCAGAGAAGCCCAATATTGTCGTCATTTTCTGTGATGACATGGGTTATGGCGACGTCGGCTGTTTCGGCGCGAAGGGCTGGAAAACTCCACATATCGACTCAATTGCGCAAAAAGGAGTGAAATTCACCGATTTCTACGTGGCCCAGCCGGTTTGCTCCGCTTCGCGCTGTGCTCTTCTCACCGGGTGCTATCCCAACCGCCTTGGAATTTCAGGCGCCCTTTTCCCGGCGAGCAACGTTGGCCTCCATCCCGATGAGACCACTCTCGCCGAAATCTGCAAATCCGTGGGCTACGACACCGCGATGTATGGCAAATGGCACCTCGGGTATCAGGAGAAATTCCTTCCGGTGAATCAGGGATTCGATGACTACCTCGGCTACCCTTACTCCAACGATATGTGGCCCAGCGGCCCGGTGCGCTTTATGAAGCAATACCCGCATCTTCCTCTCATCGAAGATGATGAGATCGTGGCGCAGGTCCGCGATCAAACCTACATGACCACCTGGATCACCGAGCGCGCGGTCCGCTTCATTGGTGAAAGCACCACGAAGAAAGCGCCCTTCTTTCTCTATCTTGCCCATCCCCAGCCGCACGTCCCGCTTTACGTTTCGCCAAAACACCAGGGGAGCTCCGAGCAGGGAATGTATGGTGACGTCATGCACGAGATCGACTGGTCCACCGGCGAGGTTCTCGCTGCGCTCGACAAGGCCGGGGTGACCGAAAACACCCTCGTCGTCTTCACCAGCGATAACGGCCCCTGGATGGTCTACGGAAATCACGCCGGAGGCGTCGGCCCGCTTCGGGGAGCGAAAGGAACCTGCTGGGATGGCGGAGTGCGTGTGCCCTGCGTCATGCAGTGGCCGGCCAAACTCAAAGCGGGTTCCATCGTGAAAACTCCTCTCATGACCATCGACCTTCTTCCCACCATCACCAGGCTCATCGGAGCGAATCTTCCCGAGCGCAAGATCGACGGGAAAGACGCCTGGAAGGTCATCTCCGGTGAGCAAAGCGAGCCGATTCAGGAAGCTTACTTCTTTTGGTATAAACGTAACGACCTCGAAGCGATGCGGATGGGCCAATGGAAGCTCCAGTTCCCCCACCAATATCGCATTGCCTCATTTGCGCCCGGCAAAGACGGCCAATCCGGGAAACATGGCTCCGGAAAAACCGGCCTCGAACTCTACGACCTCGAAGCTGATCCCGGCGAATCCAAAGATGTCGCCGCCGACCATCCCGAAATCGTGGCAAAGATGAATGCCCTCGCCAACCAGAAGCGGATTGAACTTGGCGACCAACTGACCAAGGTGAAAGGCACCGAAAATCGCAAACCCGGCAATGCCCCGGTTGCTGACTGGGCGAAGATGAAAAGATGAAGCCAAAAGATCGTCTTGAAAACGTATATCCACTCGACGATTCCTCGCTGACGTTGAAAAAACAGCGAAGAGGGCAGATCCTGCGGACGTAGAATTATCCTTCCATGGCCATCCGCAGATTCTTCCTCACCGCCGCCGCTGTCATTGGCTCCGGCATCCTCGGATTTCAACTCGGCGACCGACGCAGGGAAACTCCGCTTGTTCCGTCGAAGGATAGCATTTCGGTCGAACGCCCCCTCATCGGCATCGCCAGCTTAAATCAGGAGACCTACATCCGCGCGATCCGGGATCATGGCGGCATCCCCGTCATTCTTCCAAACACCGACGGCAGCACCGGGATGATCGATGACTATCTCGAGGAACTCGACGGCCTCATCATGCCGGGTGGAGCCGACATTCCTCCCTCGGAATACGGAGAAGAGCCCCACCCCACCGCCTCTCTCCTCAGTGACGAACGCTATCAGTTTGAGAAGGCGCTCATTCACAGCTGGATCACGAAATCAAAGAAACCTCTCCTCGGGATCTGCCTTGGCAGCCAGTGGATCAATGTCGCCAGCGGCGGCTCGCTCATTCAGGACATCCCTTCTGCGATCGGCGGCAACCACCGCAACGTGAACCACAACATCACTCTCGATCCTGACTCCAAACTCAGTGGTATTTTTGGCAGCACCGCCTTCGAAGTGAACTCCTCCCATCATCAGGCCGTCAAAGACCTCGGAGAGGGTCTCCGCGTCGTTGCCAAAAGCCCCGACGGAGTGATCGAAGCCACTGAAACGACCGATCCCGATCGCTTTCTCATCGGGGTGCAATGGCACCCCGAGCGATTGATCGAGACCGACACGTCCCAATCCAAGCTCTTCAACGCCTTCATTGAAGCCGCCCGGGAACATGCTTCTAAAAAATGAGCGAGGACAAATCGGACGACTTAATTTTCTTCCCTCAAGCTTGGGCCGGGAAGCTGCCAGCCATACGATTACTTGAGGTGTCATAGCGTTGAATGGCACACGAACAGCCGGTTTCATTGCAAAGAAAAGATCCCCCGCCAGCGAAACGCCAACGAGGGATTAAAATTTGAACAGGTGGTGATTCTAGCGCTCCGCTTTCTCAAGCTCCTCAAGACGTTTCTCGATCTGCTTGAGGCTCGCGCGAATTGCTTTGATTGCCTCCAAAGATTCCTTCTTTGCCGATGAAGCTGCTGGCTTGGGCTTTGTGAGACCATTCTGAGCCTCTGCCACGCGAGCAGCTGCTTTGGCTGCTGCCCTGGGCTTCAGCATTTGCAAAATTTCGTCCGCAGGAATGGCATAGGTTTTGGTCCGACCGGCGCGGGAGACATTGATCCCGATACACTTTCCCTTGAGATTAAAAAGAGGCCCGCCACACAGTTCGGGAGGAAGCGGAATGTCGTGCTGAATGGCATCAGGATATCCGCTCGTTTTTTCGGAAAGGTCGCCAAGGGTCAGTTTCATTCTGGGATCGTTTTTTACGTTGTCACGCATGGTGCGCTCCTTAAGTTTGACCGTTGCCTTCCCCGGTTTTTCGTCGCGGAGATACTCCAGCTTGATCGTCTCACCGGCCTTGCGACCGCGAATGAGGTGACCAAACGCAACCGGATCATCAACCTTCTTCCCGTCGAAAGCGGTGATGACGTCCTTGTCCTTTAACCCGGCTGCGGCAGCGGCTCCACCCTCCACAATTTTTTCAATGAGGACCCCTTTGTCCGACTCACCGGCCTGAATGCCGATGAAGCCGACCTTGGCCATCGCTCTTCCGGAAACACTCAGGAGACCAATCCCAAGGGGCTCGCCCATTGCTCCGGTTGCGGTGAGAATGGAACCGAGAGGCGGCTCGTCGGCTTGAAAGCGAACCGGGCGAAGATTTTCAGCATCAATTTTAAGCAGCGCAAGATCACGTTGCGGGAAACGCTTGAGGACCTTCACCTCATAACTTTGATCACCCACTTTGACACCCAGCTCTCCTTCATCCGTCTCACTGTTTTTGGTAAGAATCCGTCCGTTCGCCGAAATGACGGTTCCGAGGGCCGCGGGCTTGCCGTCAACCGTCACCAGTGCCGTGGTCCCGGCATTTTTTTGGGCCACCGGCTCGAGAGCCTTGAGCGAGGATTCAAAGAAGGTATCCGGACCCTGCGGGAGAATTCGTCCCATTCCTCTCTTCTGAAGCTCCTCCATGAGTTTTTCCATCCCTCCAAGCTTCTCGAGCTGGTCCGGATTCATTTCAAGACGTCCTCCATTCCTGGCGGCATTCTTTAAGAACTCTTCGATGGATCCCTTGGCCTCGCTCTTCTTGTCGTCTTCTTTCTTCTCCTTGGGAGCCTCTTTCGTGGGCTTCTCCTCCTTCTTTGGAACTGGCTTCGCTTTCTTCTTCGCAGGTGCCTTTCCCCCCTCCATGAGCGATTGATAGCTCGTGAGCGTGGCCTTGGCTGACCGGGCTTTGTCCTCGCGATGGTAGGCAATGTCGACTTCGTCCCCTGCCTTCATTGCTTTGACCAATTGGACCAATTCATCCGGTGTCTTCACGGCCTTGCCATTGATTTTCTTGATCAGATCTCCGGACTCAATTCCAGCCTTCTCAGCCGGTGACCCGGGAACGACTTCTCCCACCAAAACTCCGTCTTGACCGTCTGCGAGCTGAATTCCAAGAACCGGCTGATCGGGAGATGGCGAGGGCGTGGCTTTTTGAGCGTTGTTAAAACGTTTCCCTGAAATTCTGCCACTCTTCAGCTCGTCCCACTGCTTGTGAAAAACTTCGATGGGCACGTGCCGGTTCTCCATCAGGGTCCTCCCGATATTGGAATGAATCCCAATCACTTTTCCTTTCACATCGAAGAGAGGGCCACCGGAGTCCCCCCCGATCACGGCGGTGTCACTCCGGATGAAAGCTTGGTTTTCCAAAACCCGTCCAAGCCGGACAGGAGGTTTGCGCATGGGATCGAATCCTCCGGAATGCCCGAGAGCGACCGTCCATTCATTGCGCTTGAGATCTTTGCTCTGCCCCACTTCAACGAAGGGATACTTGCCCGGCTCGTTGATTTGCACCATGGCGGCATCGCGCTCATAATCCGCTCCCAACGCCACACCGCTTTTGCGCGTTCCATCGGGGAAAATTACCACGATCTCACCCGGCATGCTCGAAGTGACGTGAGCAGCAGTCAAAATGAGCCCTTCTTCACTCACGACAACCCCGCTGCCCGAACCCCGCCCGTTTTTGGCCACCAAACACACGGTCGCCGGCTGGGCACGTTCCGAGAGAGAAACGAACTGCTGGTTGAGCTTCTGGAGCGCTCTAAAATTCTTAACATTGGGGGCATTCCCGGCCTTTGCCGGTTTGGTGGGGGCTGCCGGCGATTGGGCCCATGCAGGGCTGCCCGCCAGAGAGAGCGAGGCCAGAAGGGTGAACAGGAGGGTGGTTGGCTTTTTCATTCGAAAGAGTTGTTTTCCCTCGTAGAGCGACCGTGGGAGAAGATTTGTGTGTAGAGTCTTTGACTTCCTTTGGGTGAAAGGGCCGGAGGATGGCCATCATTTCACCCGCAGCACTCCACGCATCGCCTGCCAATGACCCGGGAAGGTGCAGATATAGGGGTAATCGCCGGGTGACTTTGGAGCTCGAAAGTGGAGCACGTGTTCGGTCCCGGGGCCGATCACCGGAATGAAGGCAATCACTTCGGGAAGATCGGGGACGTAACTCTTTTCGCCGGCCTTGGGGTCGTTGAGCATCTTAAAGGAAGCTTCGCCCACCAATTGAGCTTTGCCCGGTTTTACGAGGACGAGGTTGTGCGCCATGACATCGGTATTACGCAGCTTCCATGAAAGGGCCTCGCCCGGTTTTGCGATGAGTTCGGTTTGGGCATATTGCAATCCACCGATGGCATCGACCACAAGTTCACGTGCGCCTTCGATGACCTCTCCGGTTTCGCCGTTTCCGGTTGGCGTGTCCTTCTGACCCGCGATGCGAAGCTTCACCCCTTTCGGCTTTTCCCCGCTGAGCTTCGCGAGACCGCTGGCGACAAAGGCCGGGCTTGGAAACATGGGCGAGGCAAAGAGGTCCGTCTTGAACTCGTGACCATCCGCGCCCCTGAGATGCATGCGCAAGTGCAGTTGCATCGCCGGTTTCATGTCCGTCATTTCCACAAAAATCGAGTCTCCTTCACCCAGCAGTTTCACCGATCTCACCGCCACCCGATCATGACCGAGGGACTTGGGATCATTGATCGAGAACTCGGGTGAACCATACCGCTGGGCGTATTCGTAGTTCCAGGTCTGCGCGAAATAATTGCGGAAATCCTGAACCTCCACCTTGTCCAACTTCGTCGTGAAGTCGATTCGGATCCCGTTCTGATGAACGCGAAAACCCTTGGGCTGATAGACCTGGCCACCGGTGTAACGAACACGATGAAAACACCCGTCTTCAATGGCATAATCGCCCCATCCATCCAGCCCAACGAGATAAAGTTGACCATCCCCGGGGTGGAAGGAACCGCGCATGGAGCCGGACAAAAATTCCCCTGCCAGTGGAACGACCGCTCCCTGGGGACGGGAAGAAGTGTCATCACGAAGAATGAGATAATGCGTACTGGAACCGTAGCTGATGCCGACATGATTCCCTTTGAATGGTCCCCATTTGTCACTGGTCACTTCGACCATCCCCCCTGTCGAATTATCGACCCCCCGCGGGATGTAACAAAGCGGGGCCGCGATCGGGCCTCCTTTCACCGCCGATGATGGCAAGCCGTAGAACTCTCCTTTGTTCACTTCGATGATCGCAGAAGCAGGAGTCCATGTTCCTTCCTGGGGCGCGACCCAAAAGTAATCGTCCGAGCCGCCAATCCCCATGCAGTTACGCACGCCACCCGCCTGCAAGCTCGTCTTCCGATCCGGGCTGGTGCGGAGAACACTTTCACGCTGAGTAAAGTGGAAGGCTCCATCGGCGGTGCGATGGAGACCAAAGGTGTGACTGTGACTACGGTCGTAACCACCGAAGTCATGCGCGTAATTCTCGTAGAAATCCACCTCGCCATCTCCGTTCTCATCGTGGAGGCGATAAATCTGACCACGGTCCAAAATGAAGATGCCGTCGTCGTCGATGTGAATTCCGACCGGTTGGTTGAAGCCGGTCGCGAAGCGGGACCAGGTCACGTTTTTTAGATCGTCATTGAGCCCGGAAACCTTCCAAACATCTCCGACAAGGGTGGAGACCAAGGCATCGCCATTCCTCAGAAAGCCAATCCCGCTAAGCTGCATCACCACCTTCCAGGGATTATCATGGGGCACCGTGATGGTATCGACCGCATAAGCCGAATTCTTGGGGGCTTCTCCCAATTTCCCCGGCACTTTGAGTGTCTCATTCCAGCGTTTCTCGTACTTCCGCTCGCCCGCGAAATGCGCCAATGCTTTCTTGTCATCGTAACCAGCCCCCTTCTTCGAAAGCCTCACCACCACTTTTGCTCCCTTTTTGACTCCGGTGAGGACAAGATCTCCGCTCTTGCCATCAATCTTTGCTGCGGCCACTTGCTGGGAGGAAATCACTTCACACAGAAAATCGCCACCACCCAACATGGGGAGCGCAAGCTGCTCCGCATCACTTTGAAAATCGAGATGCCGGTAAAAAGCCTCTCCATTTGCCCAAGGCTCATCATTGATACGGGTTCGGCCGGCCACATATTGAAAAACAACCCGCTTCCCGTAGCGGCGATAACCGAGGTATTCCGAATCCTTCGGCTTCTCTGCCTTCGCCTGAATCACCAGCGGCTCGCCATTGAGGTGGGCATTTCTGGAGGTCCCCCAACGAAAACCCTCGAATTTCACGAAACCCTTCGTCCACACCGCCCGGTAATTCAAACTCATCGGATCGAAACACGTCGACAGCTCACGTTGATCACCCAGCCGCACACAAATCCCTTTTAAAACGACAAGATCCTTACCTCGAAAGACCTGCGTGATTACTTCCCCCATCTCGGCATCGTTCCAACGGGTGTCCGAATGATTGTTTTGATTGTGCTTCCCCCAGTGCCCGTGCTTTCCACCGTCGAGACCCGGGTGAGCCGGAATGACCGCCGGAATTTTTTCAGGATTGGCCATGTAGTAGTCGGCCTGACGTTGATAGAAATCATAGAGCCGGGCTTCATTCACGGTGGCACTGGAATCCTTCCAATTCTCCCGCCCTCCCTTCGTATCCGCATAAGGATGCCTATCCTCCCTGGCGACATTTTGAGCAAAAGCGGGACCACAGAAGGCCGTCAAAAAAAGCGCGGGGAGCACAGAGTTCTTCATTGGAGATGGCAGCCTAAAGAAACTTGGCCACCACTGCCCACCTTGAATCCCAAATTTTTCTAACATTGCCCGATCAGAGTCACGATGGCGTGAATGACACTAAAACCCTGACGAACCAACGAATCAGCAGCGGTGGCAAAAAAGCGCGGAAGTGCGCCCCGGAACCCCGTGATCCTTGAGAGCGATCAGGCGATGATCTCTTTGATGGGATCGGCTCCTTCGACGCCGACGAGTTTTTCGTTGAGGCCGGCGTGGTGGTAGAAGAGCTCGTTGGGATTGAAGCCGAGTTGATGGAGAATGGTCGCGTGGAGATGTTTGACCTCGAGGGTATTTTCGACGGCCGCTGAGCCGAGTTCATCGGTCTCGCCGTAGCTCATGCCGCCTTTGATGCCGCCTCCGGCCATCCACATCGTGAAGCCGGCGGAGTTGTGATCGCGTCCGGTGCCTTTGGCATACTCGGCAGTCGGCTGACGTCCGAATTCCCCACCCCAAACGACGAGGGTTTCGTCGAGAAGGCCGCGTTGTTTGAGATCTTTTAAGAGCCCGGCGATGGGCTTGTCGGTATTCCCGGCGTGCTTGTTGTGGTTGTTCTCGAGGTCACCGTGGGCATCCCAGTTGTCATCATTGTGGGCACCACCGGAGTAGAGCTGGATGAAGGGAGTGCCACGTTCGACGAGGCGACGGGCGAGGAGACATTTTTTCCCAAAATCGGCAGTGCGTTCCTGGTCGAGACCGTAGAGTTTCTTGGTCGCTTCGCTTTCTTCCTCAATGTTGATGGCTTCGGGCGCGGTTGATTGCATCTTGAAAGCGAGCTCATAACTATCGATGCGCGCTTGCAGGTTGGAGTTGCCGTGACGCTGCGAGAGGTGACCGGCATTGAGTTGGTTAAGGGACTGGATGATGCGATATTGCTCGTCCCGACCCATCCCGCGGGCGTGTTTGAGATCGAGGATGGGATCCCCTTTCGAACGCAAAACGGTGCCTTGGTAATTGGCGGGCATGTAGCCGGCGGACCAGTTTTTGGCACCGGAAATGGGGCCGCCGGTCTTGTCGAGCATGACGACGTAGCCGGGAAGGTTTTCGTTGATGTTACCGAGTCCGTAGTTCACCCAGCTCCCGAGGGAAGGTTTCCCGCTCACAAGTGAGCCGGAGTTCATCTTAAGCATGGCCGATCCATGAATGGGCGACTCGGCGGTCAGGGAGTGGAGGAAGGCGATGTCATCGACACATTCGGCGAGATTGGGGAAGAGGTCGGAGACCCACTTTCCACACTGACCATACTGTTTAAAGTTCCACTTGGGCTCGACGATGCGGCCTTCGTTTTTCTTCCCGCCCCGACCGAAGGTCTTCACCTTGATCGTCTTGCCATCCATGCCCTTCATCCCGGGCTTGTAGTCGAAGGTGTCGATGTGGGACGGACCTCCATACATGAAGAGGAAGATGACGCTCTTGGCCTTGGGGGCAAAGTTGGTCTGCTTTTGGTCCGCCTTGGCCATCATCCCGGTGAGGGCAAGCGAGGTAAAACCACCTCCCACGGTGGAAATGAACTCACGTCGATTGGTTTGTCCGCAAAAGTCTCTCATGGCTAGTCGAGGTAAATGGTTTCGTTGAGGTTAAGGATAAGGAGGCAAAGGCGTGGCATGATCTGCTCTTCGGAGACCTGGTGCTTCTCGCGGAGATCGGTGACGAGCCCGTTGAGTTCATGAAGTTCGCCTTCGGTGATTTCCCGGCTCGTGGCGAGTTTAAAGGCTTCCTTGACTTTTTCATCGAGGGAGCCGGAAAGTCGGGCCGCAAAGCGATCCGAAAAGTCATTCATGCGCTCGCTGTTGAGCATCGTGAGAGCCTGTGTCGGCACAGTGGTCGCGAAGCGGGAAGGGCAGGAAAGATCACGTTCGGGCGAATCAAAGTTGGCCAACATGGGGAGCTTGATCGATCGCTTGGCGTGGATGTAAACGGCACGTCGATTGGCGGAGTCACCGGGTGAGGGCGGCCAGACGGAGCGGGGTTTTGACGAGGTGGCAAGAACCGCGTCGGGCATTTTGGGTCGGACGGGGGGACCGCCGAAATCAAACTTCATTTGCTGCGTGAGGACGAGGTAGGTGTCCCAAACTTCTTCGGCGGAGAGACGTCGCGGGGTGTATTTCCAGTGGAGGCGGTTGGTGGGGTCCTTATCATTCATTCCCTTCGAGGAAAGCCGGTAAGTCGAGCTGTTGAGCATGAGACGCAGGACGTGCTTGGTGCTCCAGTTTGAGCGGACAAGTTCGCTCGCAAGCCAGTCGAGGAGGGCCTGGTTGGTCACGCCGGTTCCGAGGGCTCCAAAGTCGTTGGATGTTTCGACCAGCCCGTGACCAAAGCAATACTGCCACAAGCGGTTCGCCCAAACCCTGGCGGTCGTGGGATGATCCGGGGAAGCAATCCACTTTGCCAGTTCAAGACGGGTGCGCTTGGGTTCGACTTTGGTTTTGTCGAGGACTTTGGGAAAGGCGACGGGAACTTCATCGCCCTGCGCGTGCACACTGCCGCGTTTGTGAATGCGGGGGGCTTCGATTTTTTCGTCCTCGTGAACGCCATGGTAGCGAATCCCGGCGAGTGGAACCTCCAGCTTCTTTCGTACTTCCTGAAGGGGTTTCATTTTGGATCCAAACTCGTCGCCAAGAGTGGCTGAGATCAGACCCGGATGAATGGTCGCCAGCTGATTGGCATCAAGGTCATGAACAGGCTCCCGGGTCACGCGGACCTCGATCTTATCGCGGTTTGATTTTGCAATAATCCCAATGACGTTTTTACCCGTGGTCAACTCGGCAACCGGAAGAGGGATAAAGTATTCGCCGTGGACTTTTTCCGTCACGCCCTGGTGAACCGGCGCGCCATTGATGAAGATCTCAAGCTGTTGCAACTCTCCTTTCAAGTAGATGAGGAAGTGCTTGGGGATTTCCTGAAGTCCAAACTCGGAGCGAAGAGTGAGGGGCTTGTTGCGGGGCAGTTTATCGGAAACCTTGAAGCCAACCGCGTCGGCATCGAAGGAAGGAAGGGACCAGCCGGGATTGGCGGGGATGCGGGGGAGGCGCTTCCAGTTGGTCTCGACGTCGCGAGGTGTTTTGGATCGCTTGAGGTAGGGGTCCAGCAATTTACGATCGCCCGTTTTCCAAAGAGCCTCGATTTCCTCATGGTTTGCCCGGCGCTCTTCCTCCCTTTTTTGGGAAACAGAAGGATCGATCCAGGTGTGATTGGGTCCCTTGAAGAGATCCTGTTTGATGCCATCGAAAAAGGACATCATTGAAAAGTAATCCGCCTGGGTGACGGGGTCGGCCTTGTGGTCGTGGCACTTGGCACACCCCATCGTGGTGCCCATGAAAGCCTCGGCGGTGACGTCGACAATGTCACCAACAACGTCGGCATGAGCCTGGGGACGGTCGGCGGGTTCATCGTCCCGTTGCATCAAGGTCATGAATCCCGTCGCGATGCAGGAGTTGAGAGTCTTATCGGGAAGCTGGTCACCGGCAAGTTGTTCGAGGATAAAGCGATCGAAAGGCTTGTCTTCGTTGAAGGCCTTAATGATGTAATCGCGATAGCGCCAGATCTCGGGTTTCTGGCTGTCGCGCTCAAAACCGTTCGTCTCGGCGTAGCGCACGAGATCGAGCCAATGAGAGGCAAATTTTTCGCCAAAGTGGGGAGATTCGAGATAGTGATCCACCGACTCCGGCCAATTCATTGAATTTGGCTTCGGGGGGAGACCGGTCAGGTCGTAGGAAAGGCGACGTTGAAGCTGGATATCCCCTGCGCGCGAGTTGGGCTCCATGCCCTTCTCCCGAAGTCCCGCCAAAATGAAAGCGTCGATGGGATTGCTGACAAAATCATCCTTAAGGCCCGGAACGGAAACTTGTTGCAAAGGCTGATAAGCCCAATACGAGGCGGCACTTTTTTTAACCGAAGCAAGTCCGGAGGTCAGGGCGAGGGCGGTAAGAACTGGAATGATTGGCTTCACGGAAAGGTCTGTGTGCTCTTAAACTCGCCTCATCAGGGCAATCTTTCAAGGATGGAAATGTGGCGTGAGAGATTCCAGGCCGAACGAAAACGCGCCCAAAATGGCTAACCCGGCTCTCCCCGGAATTTGCTTGGGGAAACCCCCTCGACTCTCATGAAGACCTTGTAGAAGTGATCGGCGTTTCGAAAACCAGCATCGATGGCGATATCCTTCATGGGCACATCGGTCTCAGCCATCCGGCGTTTGGCCCTTTCGAGCCTGAGCCGGGTGATTTCGCCGGCAATGGTGCGGCCAAGGGAATCGCGAAACTTTCGCTCGAGCCCTCTGCGATTTGTGGCAGCTGCCAGAACAACGTCCTTGACCTCAATGCGGTGGTGGCTGTTCTCGGCAATAAATCGCAGGGCGCGCGACACCAGGGGATCGGTGGCGGCATAAAGATCGGTGGAGTCACGTGGCACCAGGGCAACGGGTTGGACGAGCTCAACCCTGGGGTCGACGGTTTCGCCATTCATGAGCCGATCGAGCATCGCGGCAGCTTGATAGCCGATCTGGTCGAAACCCAGGTCAATGCTGGTCAAGGTCGGTGAAGGGGATTCACAAATGAGCGGTTCATTCGCAGTGCTGACGATCGAAACGTCCTGTGAAACGTGAAGGCCGCGTGAATGGCAGATATCGACGAGATATCGGGCAAAAAGATCGTTGCAGGCAAGGATCCCCATCGGGAGTTCCCAGGTCTCGATCCACGACGTCACTCCGGCCACAAACTCTTCCCAACCGGAGGCGTTGCGCTCAACGCTTGTCCGGGAGAATTTGTGGGAACTGCACTCAAATCCCGCCTCCTCGATCCGGGAACGAAATCCGGTCAATTGTTCCCGGGCATCGATGTCTCTGCTAAATCCCAGATGCCCGAAATTCTTCAATCCCCTTCCGAGAAGGTGCGCGGCACCAATTTGGCCCGTTCTCCCGACATCGGGAAAAACACTGTGGAGATTTTGGGCCGGGGTATTCAGCCAGACATTCACAAGAGGGGTGCCCGTTCGTTTCGCGACGCGGGCCAATGGCACCGTCGCCCTGGCAATCACGCCATCAAAGGTCGCGCTCTCCCCCGCCCTGCCCAACACCGTTTCGACGAACGGGTGAATCCGGCAATCCCAACCAGCCTCATCGGCAAAGCGCTGGCAGCCGGCATAGACTTCAAGGTGACGCTTAAAACCCCAATCCATCTCAAGTGAAATGGCAACACGGCGGGCATGATCGTCTTTGGTGGAACTCACGGCTCCAGAACATGTCGCACTTGAAGATCCGACGCAACCGCACACGTCGCAAAAAGGAGAATTATATTCGCAAATAAACAAGCATCCATGATGATTTCCCGAAAGAAGGAAGTCAGCCCAAGGTAATATAAGATAAGCGAATCTCAGAATTCCCACCTTACCCAGATCATGAAAAAGAAACCTTTTACCCTGTTCCGCTCCTTTTTGCTGTGCACCGCTCTGATGGCAGGAGCCCAGGCCCGAACCTGGACCAGCGCCGATGGCGTAAGGACCTTCGAGGGCGAATTGAAGTCCTACAATTCCAGGACCGGCCAGGTCATCGTGACTTTCTCAAACGGTCGGACCAAGAAATTCAATCAGTCCGTCCTTTCGGAAGAGGACATCGCCTTCCTCAAGAAGAATGGCAATCGCAGTTCGGGTGGAAGCGGTGTTAAGATCGGGGAGCTTCCTAAAGAGCTTCCGGATCCCGATGGACAAGAAGCGGACATGAGCAAGCCGGTCCAAGTCTACATTTTGATGGGACAATCGAATATGCTCGGCTTTGGGAATGCAGGTCAACTTAAGGGGATCGCTGCTGAAAAATATCCATACCTTGTCGATGATGGAGGTGAGTGGAACGTGAGGAAGGATGTTCGCAACACATTTTTCTGTATGGCAAAATTAAAGCACAACGATTGGTTAACAGCTGGAAATGGTAATGGTGGTGGGAAGTTTGGCCCGGAAATAGGCATAGGGAATTATCTGGGCCAGGTTCTTGATGCGCCTGTCTTAATATTAAAATCGTGTGTGGGCAATCGTGCTTTGGGCTGGGACTTACTACCACCGAGTGCGGTGGGCACTGGAAATGGCGGTAAATCATACCAAGGGGACTCCGAAAGTTCGAATAGGAAAGTCAAAGAAGATAGAGATGGCTGGTATGCAGGCCTTCAGTATGACCAGGACGTAGGTGCTGCTCAAAATGCTCTGAAAAATTTATCTAGCTATTATCCAGGCGCCAAGGAATACGAAGTTGCAGGATTTTTCTGGTGGCAGGGAGCTGCTGAAGGAGCAAAAGGAAATGTCGAAGATTACGATAAAAATTTGGCTTTTCTCTTCAATGATCTGAAAAAAGATTTTAACGCACCAAACGCCAAGTTTGTTTGCGCCACGCTGGGTGAACATGACAAGAGCGCAACTCTTTCTAAAAAAATGTTTGATTTCGCCGGTCTCCCGGAATTCAAGGATAAAGCAGCCGTGTTCTACTCAAAACCTGTCTCCAAGGGAGGCGGTGCCAATGGACACTATGGTGGTAATCCCGAGACCTACATGAATGTCGGTGAGGGCATGGGAAAGGCCATGGTCGAGCTGCTACAGGGAAAATAAGAGCCTGGTTCTTCATCCCCCCGGCCAAAATGGTTGGGACTTTTTCCACGAATAGGGCGGCTTTAAAAGTCGCCCTATTTCTATAGGGCGATTGGCTTGAGGAGCTGAACCGTCGTGGTGACGGGAAAACATTTCGGCTAAACAAAAGCAGCACGGAAATGGGGTGCTTTTGCCAATGAAGTCTCCCACCGCATTCCCCCCGGGACAAAGACCAACCCCAAACCGCCAACTCTCCAAATCACCGTTGCGCAAACTTCTACCGATTGGGAATTGGCTCATCAACTGCGCGATGAAAAACGCCCAAGTTCTGCCTTCATTTTGGTGGCTTTTCCCGTGAATAGCTCCCCTTCAGTAATGTCCGTAAAGCCCTGACTCTCGATGCACCTGGTTTCTTTGAAGCGTCCGGAGGATCCGCGTCGGACTCCTCTGGCAGTTTGAGGCTGATTCGTTGAGCCAATCCTCGAACAAACTTTGATCCGAGATCCAGTCGATAGTCAGTGCAGTTTCCCCCTTCTTTAACGCGTAAATATGCCCACGACTCCACCTCGGCAGAACGAGAAAAAGACACCAGGAACGAGATTCTTTTGCCTTCGGGATCTCCATCAATAAAGAAGTGCAAGGTTACCTCCCTCGGGTCCACAAGGTATTGACGGATCTCTCCGATCGCAATCGGTCCTTTTCCGGGAAGGTTAGGCGGGATTTCGCCCCGCCCTTTTGTAGGGGCCTCGCCAAATCCGAAGCTATATCCACATGCAATAAGCGAGATGAGAATTAAGAGATTTTTCATTTTTTTGGCAGAACGCCAAAAGACACGGAGCGCCGTAGGCGCTTGCTGTGCTCTGTCTTGTTCTAGTGTAGTCCGCTAAGCAGATTGTGAATTAAGCAGGGAAGATTTCGCTCGTTT
>CALFSW010000129.1 GCA_937916505.1 uncultured Verrucomicrobiales bacterium
CGGTAGCTTCCACACCACTTCGGTCAAAAACGAAACAAAGAAGGGTGTCTGACACTTCCTTTTGACAACACCTCCACAAATCACTCTTTTTCCGGACAAGACAAATCCAAAATCTCCGCCATAATCCCGATATCCCTATGAAGATCATCGACTCCCATACCGGCGGCGAACCCACCCGAACTGTCATCGCAGGCATCACCCTTCCCAAGGGCGCGCTGGTTGCCCGTGATTTTTTGTCCAAGGAAGCTGACTGGATTCGGACCGCCCTGATCAACGAGCCGCGCGGATTCGATGCCATGGTGGGCGCCTGCCTCTGCGACCCCGCCGACCCCACCTGCGTCACCGGAGTCGTTTTCTTCAACAACGTCTCCTACCTTCAAGGGTGTCTCCACGGAACCATTGGCGTCGTGGCAACCCTCGCCCACCTCGGCCGCATCACCCCGGGCGACCACCGGATCGAAACCACCTCGGGCATTGTCACCGCAACTTTGGCCGACGACCATTCGGTCACCGTAAAAAACATCCCGTCCTACCGCCTCGCCACCGCAGCGTCAGTTGAAGTCCCGGACTACGGCACCGTCACTGGAGACATCGCCTGGGGCGGCAACTGGTTCTTCCTCATCTCCGGGCAGGGGCCCGCCATCCGCCGCGAAAACATCGACGACCTCACCCAATTCACGTCCTCCGTTCGCCAGGCTCTCGAGACTCAGGGGATTACGGGAGCCAATGGCGCAGAAATCGATCACATCGAGGTTTTCGGCCCTCCCCTCAATGGATTGAACGCTGATTCCCAAAACTTTGTCCTCTGTCCGGGAAAAGCTTACGACCGCTCGCCCTGTGGCACCGGAACCAGCGCCAAGTTGGCCTGCCTTGCCGCTTCCGGAGACCTCAAGGAAGGCGAAATCTGGCGCCAGGCCGGCATCATCGGCACGATCTTTAATGGATCCTTTCAATCGATCCCCGATTCTGAAAAAATCCTTCCCATCGTCACTGGCCGGGCCTTCGTCAACGGCGAAACCATTCTCGTCCTCAATCCGGATGATCCTTTTCAATTTGGCATTAACTCTTAAAACCTTCGTACTATGAATATCACCGGACACTCCTTCCTCGGCTCCACCCGCGCCGACGACAGCTCACAAACCTTCCACGTTTCCAACGCCGCCACCGGCGAGCCATTGGAACCCGCCTTTCACTCCGCTTCCACCGAAGACCTCGAAAAAGCAGTCTCACTTGCAACACAGGCCTTCTCTTCCTACTCCTCCGTTGCTCCCGAAACACGCGCTGAATTCCTTCGTACCATCGCAGAGAAAATCGATGCCCTCGGCGACGAAATCACCCCTCGCATGATGGCTGAGGCCGGCCTCCCCGAACCCCGCTGTAATGGCGAGCGCGGTCGCACCTGTGGCCAACTCCGCATGTTTGCCGGCCTCATCGAAGAAGGCTCCTGGGTCGATGCCCGCATCGAAACCGCCGAGCCAGACCGCGCTCCCATTCCCAAGCCCGACCTCCGCTCGATGCGCCGCCCCCTCGGCCCTGTCGCCGTTTTCTGCGCTTCCAATTTTCCCCTCGCCTTCTCCGTCGCCGGAGGTGACACCGCCAGCGCCCTCGCTGCGGGCTGCCCCGTCATCGTCCGGGCCCACTCCGCCCACGCCGGCACCGCCGAAATCGTCGCAAGCGCCATCCAGGCCGCCGTCGCCGAGTGCGAAATGCCCGAAGGAACCTTCTCCATGATCTTTGATGCTGGCATCGAACTCGGCACCGTCCTCGTCACTCATCCAGGTATCAAAGCCGTTGGCTTCACCGGATCCCGGACCGGAGGCCGCGCCCTCATGGACGCCGCCGCAGCACGCCCCGAGCCCATTCCGGTCTTCGCCGAAATGAGCTCCGTCAATCCCATCTTCATCCTCCCCGGAGCAATGGCCGAGCGTGGCGAAGCGATCGCCCAAGGCCTCGTCGGATCCGTCACCCTCGGTGCCGGACAATTCTGCACCTGCCCCGGCATCGTCATTGCAGGAGCATCGGAAATCTTCCAAAGCACCCTCAAAGACGGCTTCACCGAAGCAGTTCCCGCCACCATGCTCCATACCGGTATTCTCAATAACTTCGCCAACGGCCTTAAAAAACTTCAGGGCCTCAGCGGAGTCGATACCATCGCCGAAGTGAGTTCAGACGAAGACAACAAGGCCCGCCCCGCCATCCTCAAAGCGAGCGCC
Organism: uncultured Verrucomicrobiales bacterium; assembly: GCA_937916505.1. Lineage (GTDB taxonomy): Bacteria > Verrucomicrobiota > Verrucomicrobiia > Verrucomicrobiales > Akkermansiaceae > SW10. The sequence goes on from CALFSW010000129.1 coordinate 2,214, forward strand.
AGCGACTTCATCTCGAACCCCGGCCTCAGCGAAGAAGTCTTCGGCCCATCCTCCCTCATCATCGAGTGCGGATCAAAACAAGATATGATCGCCGCCGCAAACAGTCTTGAGGGCCAACTCACCGCCACCATCCACGCCACCGACGAGGAACTCGCCCAAGCCGGAGACCTTCTCCAAATTCTCGAGCAAAAAGCCGGTCGCCTCATCATCAACAGCTTCCCCACCGGCGTCGAAGTCAACTCCTCCATGGTCCACGGCGGCCCTTACCCCGCCACCTCGGACGGCGCCAGCACCTCGGTCGGCACCGGAGCCATCCTCCGCTACACCCGCCCCGTCAGCTTCCAGGGCTTCCCCGATTCCGCCCTCCCAGCCGAACTCCAATCCTCCAACCCACGCGGCATCGCCCGCCTCGTCAACGGTTCCCTTGAATCGTAAGGGCTTCGCATTTTTAAAAACGCCCGAACCACCTGGCAATTGGCTCTTGGCGATTAGCCTTTAGCTTCAAGACTAGCGCCGTAGGCGCTTCCGAAGAAGCTAAGAGCCAAAAGCTGAAAGCCAATCGCCAGGTCTCACCCCAACCTTCCAATGCAGTCCTCCAAAGACATCCTCATCGTAGGCGGCGGAGTCGTCGGTCTCGCCTCAGCCCACTACCTCGCCCAAGCCGGACACTCCATCCGTATCATTGAGCGCGACCCTTCCCTTGGACAAAGTTGCTCCGAGGGCAACGCCGGCATGGTGGTTCCTTCACACTTCATCCCACTCGCCGCCCCTGGCGTCATTACTCAAGGACTCAAATGGATGTTCAATCCCAGGAGTCCTTTCTTCCTCCGGCCCCGTCTCTCTCCCAGTCTCGCCCGCTGGATCTGGCTCTTTGCCAGACATTCCACCAAAGGCCACGTCGAACGAACCCGGGAACTCCTCCGTGACCTCTCGCTCGAAAGCCGACGCCTTCACGTCGAACTCTCCGAACAAGAAAACTTCCCCCTGATTCAAAAAGGCCTCCTCATGCTTTGCCGGTCCGAGGCCGGTCTCGAGGAAGAAGCAGAGGTTGCCGACCATGCCCATTCCCTCGGACTGGAAGCCGAAGTTTGTGACGCCGCCCGTGTTCGCGAACTCGAACCCGGAGCTGAAATCTCGGCCAAAGGCGGCGTTTGGTGGCCCCAGGACTGTCACCTCTCACCCGGTCATTTCATCGAAGCTCTCCGCAAATTCATTCAATCAAAGGGCGGCGAATTCATCACCGGAGAAGTGACACAACTAGCCGCTTCCAATGGTAAAGCCGAAAGCGTCACCACCAAGACTGGCGAAACCTATCAAGCCGAAACCATCGTCTTGGCTGGAGGCATCGACACCACCGGCCTCGCAAAACAAGTCGGCCTCAACCTCCCCATGCAAGGCGGCAAAGGCTACTCCCTCACTCTCCCGGAACCCGTTGCCAATCCGCAACTCTGCTCCCTTCTCAAAGAAGGACGTGTTGCAGTCACGCCCATGGGCGATTCCCTGCGCGTTGCCGGAACCATGGAGATTTGCGGAAAAAACACCTCCATCAGCAAGCCACGACTCCAAGGAGTCATCGAGGCCTTCTGTCAATTCTACCCCCAATACCAACCCTCCGACTTCAAAGACCTCGCCCCCTGGGTCGGCCTCCGACCCTGCTCTCCCGACGGACTCCCTTACCTTGGGCACGCCCCAAAACTCAGCAACCTCATCATCGCCACCGGCCACGCCATGATGGGACTCTCTCTCGCCCCCGTCACTGGAAAGCTGGTCGCCGACCTCATCAACAATGCCGCCCCAAAAATCAACATCACCCAACTCAACCCCGACCGCTTCCAGTTCGTGGGAGGCAATGTCTCCTAAAATACCGACTCCTTCTCTTCGGCCCTGGCCTCTTTGACTTGTCGTTGCAAATCCTCAAATTGTTCAAGTCTCACCCCAACTTAATCCTCTCATAAACATCCCCCAACCTCAACTCCCCCTCAACTTCAGGCAGCGCAATCACATCCTCCAACCCTCGATAATGCTCCTGCCCAAATCCCCTACTCTCTCCCCGCCGATCCACCTGAACCCAAACCTTCGCCGGGTCCACAATAATCAAAACCTTCAGCGAAGGCACCGCCAAATAAGCATCCCGCTTCTCCCCCAAATCAACCCGCCGTGTTGAATCGCTCAAGACCTCAACCACAACAATCGGCTTGTCTTGAAAACTCTCTTCGTCCCCCGTGCTCTCACAAACCACCTGCACATCAGGATAATAAAAGCGCGTTTGCGCCGGGAGAATGACTTTGACCTTCATATCGCTGTTGAAAGGCTGACAACTCTTTCCTCTTAGCTGGTTTCCAAGAGCCAAGAACACGTTGCCCGACGCCATCTGGTGTCGAACCTTCCCCCCGGACATCGCATGCACCTCACCACCGAGATACTCGTGCTTCACATCTGAAATCAACTCCCCCTCAAGGTAGTCCTTTTCGGAGATCAACTCTTCTCTCAACAATGCCATGCAAAGATCTTACCAAAATTCACCGCCGCTGCAAGCTCCCCAGACTCGGCAACAGGACCGAAACCCTTATCTCTTCCACTGGCGATACTCATGAAAAAACAGCCCTTGTCCTACCCCATCCAAGGCGCCAGCTCTCTTTGCGAAGCAATATTTAAATTTGCATGAAACTCCTCCGGAAATTCAATCGAAGCCCGCTTTCCGGCTCCATTTTGAATGTGTAAGATCACCGGTGTCGTCCCGCGATACTCGGCCAGGATTGACTTGATCTTTTGAAGGTCATCCGGAGTATTTCGCCCGCTCCAAAGCGTGAGCTCGATCACTCCGTTCTTCTTGCTCCTTTTGGATTTCAACTCACGAATCTGCGAGCCCGTGAGGCGACGCTGCTCGGTCCGGTCATCGACCGTAACCTGTGCCTTAAGTTGAATCACCTTGCCCGCCGCCATCAGCCCCGCATCACGTGCCGGCAGGTAACTCTCGCTCCAGCAAACCATCTCCCGATCACCGGTGAAGTCTTGAATCACAACCACCCCAAACGGCTTTCCGGATTTGGTAACCTTGTGCTCCACACTCCGGACCATTCCCGCAAACGGGAATCGCGCCCTCTTGTCACTGAGGTCGACTTCATCCAGCAGCCCCAGTTTGATAAAGCGCTCCGAGTCCACCACTCCACGAAATTTATCGAGTGGATGCCCGGTGACATAAAACCCAAGAAGCTCTTTCTCATGCTCCAGTCGCTCATCCTTCGGCCACTCCTGGGGAGCCGGCGAATTGTCGCTCACCGGTGGTGGCGCCGCAAATTCCATCGCATCAAAAAGCCCGCCCTGTCCGGAAGCCCGGTCTTTCTGGGCACTACTGGCGCTGGCCACCACCTTCTCAACCCGGTCGGTCATTCCCGCCCTCGTCTCTCCGGTCCAATCCATCGCACCTGCCTTAATCAGGTTCTCAAGAATACGCTTATTGATGACCTTCGAATCAAGCCGATTACAAAAGTCATCCATGGATTCAAACTCCCCGTTCTCCTCCCGTTCCTTGATCGCCAGCGCCATCGCAGCAGCGCCCACGTTCTTAATGGCCGAGAGTCCGTAGCGAATCCCCTCTTTTCCTCCGAGGATCACTTCCGGCGCGAACCGGAGCTTGGACTTGTTAAGATTCGGCGGAAGAATTTCAAAGCCCATCCGGAAGCATTCGTTCACGAAGACACTGATCTTATCCGTGTTGGTGATCTCGTTCGAAAGAAGAGCCGCCATGAATTCGATGGGATGGTTCGCTTTTAGGAAGCCCGTCCAATACGAGATGAAGCCGTAACAAGCCGAATGCGACTTGTTGAAACCATATCCTGCAAAGCCCGCAATCTTATCAAAAATCAAGTTGGCATTACGCTCGTCGATCTGGTTCGTCTGAAAAGCCCCTTCCACAAAAATCTCCCGCTGCTTGGCCATTTCGGAAGGCTTCTTCTTACCCATGGCGCGACGAAGAATATCCGCCCCACCGAGCGTGTAGCCCGCAAGCATCTTGGCGGCATTCTGCACCTGCTCCTGGTAGATCATGACCCCGTAGGTGTCTCCGCAAATCTCCTCCAGAAGCGGATGCTCATACTTCGGCTGACTCCGGCCTTCCTTCACCTCGATCATCTGATCGATATACTGCATCGCACCCGGTCGATAGAGCGCGAGCAGGTCAATGATGTCCTCAATCTTGTTGATCCCATATTTACGACAAGTCTCAACCATGCCGCCACTCTCCAACTGGAAGACGCCCATCGTCTCACCCGCGTTGAGCATTTTAAAGGTGGGCGCATCTTCGAGTGAAATCTTGTAAATATCAAAGTCAGGCGTGTGCTTGTGGATGGAATCAATGGCCTCCTGAATCACGGTCATGTTTTTCAGCCCCAGGAAGTCCATCTTCAACAGCCCGACATCCGTGATCGCACTCATGTCATACTGGGTCACAACCTCACCCTCGTTCCCCCGCGTCAGCGGGACATGCTCATCCAGCGGACGATCCCCAATCACCACGCCCGCCGCGTGCACGCCCACGTTTCGGCTCATTCCCTCCAACTTGAGACAATACTCCCAAAGCTCCTGATAAGTGGCACTGCTCTCGATCAACTCGCGCAGATCCGCCTTCTCCTTAAATTCCTTCGCCAGTTTCACCCCCGGCTTGGCCTCGATCATTTTTGAAATCCGATCCGCCTCCCCATACGCAATCCCCATCACGCGGGCCACGTCACGAATCACCGACTTCGCCCCCATCGTGCCGTAAGTAATAATGTGCGAAACATTCCGTTCCCCGTACTTTTGGCGCACATACTCGATGACCTCGGGCCTGCGTGTCTGGCAAAAGTCGATATCGACATCGGGAGGTGAAACACGCTCCGGATTCAGGAATCGCTCAAAGAGGAGGCCAAAACGCATCGGACATACATCGGTAATCCCCATCGTGTAGGCCACCAACGATCCCGCCGCCGAACCACGACCCGGCCCCACCGGAATTTTTTGATCCTTCGCCCAGTTAATAAAGTCAGCCGTAATCAGGAAGTACGAGGCAAACTTAAGTTGCACAATAATCCCCATCTCATACTCGAGCCGGTCAATCAGTTCCTGATCCTTCGCCTTCTCAGCTCCGTAACGGACCTCCAACCCTTTAAAGCAAAGCTCCCGAAAGTGATCGTTGGGAGCAGAGCCATCATCCGGTTTGTATTCCGGGTATTTCTCCGAAGACGTCGGATCGAGAATGAATTCCACATTACAACGCTCGGCAATCTCCAGTGTCGCATCACAAGCTCCAGGATAGTCAGCAAACAAAGCACGCATCTCCTCCGCAGTTTTAAAGTGAACCTCGGGCGAGTAACGCATCCGGTTCTCATCAATCAGGAGACGGCTAATCCCGATGCAGATCATGACATCATGCGCCTCGTGATCCTCACGATTTAGAAAGTGGACATCATTGGCCGCGACCAACTTTAAATCCATCTTCTCCGCATATCTCACCAGCGTATCGCGGATCTTGGCCTGCTGCTCCATCCCATGATTGTGGATCTCCAGATAGAGATTTTCCTTCCCGTAAATATCAAGAAGCTCCTGCGCCGTTTCCCAGGCCTTGTCTTCCTGGTCCTGAAGAATCCACTCATTGATCGGCCCCGAGATGCACCCTGACAGACAAATGATGCCCTCCGAGTGTTCGCGCAGAATATCGCGATCGACCCGGGGTTTTCCATACCACATCCCTTCGAGGTGCCCTTTGGAAACGAGCTTCTGCAGGTTCACCCATCCCACATTGTTTTCAGCCAGCAAGGTCATGTGGCAGGCACGCTTGCGCCCGGGAATCTCCTCACGTTTTTCGTAGGACTCGGGCGCGAGGTAAATCTCACACCCCATCACCGGCTTCACTCCGGCTTCTTTGCAGGCTTTGTAGAAACTGATCGCGCCATAAAGGTTCCCGTGATCGGTCATGGCCACCGCCGGCATGCCCAGCTCCTTGGCGCGCGCCGCGACATCCTTGGTCCGACAAGCCCCGTCAAGGGTGGAATACTCCGTATGAAGATGGAGGTGCACAAAGGAATCGGACATCGGAGAGACTCTGAACCGAGGGGGCGGGTTTTCAAATCCCGAACTGCGAACCGGGGCATTTTCAGTGTGAATAAGTGCACCCGCCTTTTCTAATTCCGTTCTCCCGACACTCCCTTTCCATCCCATCCCCGGACAACCTCATCAAAAGAGTCCCCAATTTTACTTTGAAACCACTGAAGGAGCTCACCCTGCCAATGGTTTTCGAGCAACCGCCTCTTCGCATTGCTCCCAGCTCGAATCTCCCCAAATGGAAAATATGATCGTCCACCTCACCCTTTTTCGTGTAAACAGCTGACATGAAACGACCCGTTTTTCTCGCCCTCTCCTGTCTCGGAGCCCTCTCCAACCTCACCCAAGCCAAAGATTGGCCCCAATGGCGGGGCCCCGATCGCACCGGTCTTTCCTCCGAAACCGGCGTCATCAAGACTTGGGAAAAGTCCGCGCCAAAACTTCTTTGGAATGTCGAGGGCAGCGGAAGAGGCTTTTCCTCCGTGTCCATCGCCGAGGGCGTTCTTTATACCACCGGAAACTTCAAAGGGGACAAAGAGGGCCAGGGAGTGAGCGCGTTCTCGATTAAGGACGGCAAACTTCTCTGGCAAACACCCGTCACCGATTTTGTTCCCGAGCACGGTTATGGCGGGGCACGTTCCGCACCCACTGTCGATGGAGACCGTCTCTATCTCACCACTTCCAACGGCGTCATCGCTTGTGTGTCCACCAAAGGCAAACTCCTCTGGTCCAAGGATTTCAAAAAAGAATGGAACGGAAAAATGATGTCCGGTTGGGGCTTCTCCGAATCACCCCTCGTCGATGGTGACCGCGTCGTTTGTACCCCGGGCGCCAATGAGGCCTTCATGGTGTCTCTGGACAAAAAAACCGGTGCCACCAAGTGGAAGAGCAAACTCGGCGAAGTCGGAAAAAAGGGAAAAGACGGTGCCGGTTATGGCTCCATTGTCATCTCCAACGGAGGGGGCGTGAAACAATACGTCCAAATGACCGGCCGCGGTGTCATTGGCGTCCGTGCCAAGGACGGCCGCTTTATGTGGAACTACAATAAAGTCGCCAACAGCACCGCCAACATCCCCACCCCCATCGCCGACGGCGACCACATCTTCTGCTCCACCGGCTACGGAACGGGATCCGCCCTTCTCAAAATCGTCCCCAAAGGCAGCGGAGCCATCGCGGAAGAAGTCTACTTCCTCAAGCCCAAGACCCTTCAAAACCACCACGGCGGCATGGTCTTGGTCGACGGTCACATTTACTGCGGCCACAAACACAACGGCGGAGACCCCATCTGCATCGAAATGAAATCCGGCGAAGTGAAATGGGGACCTGAAAAAGGACCCGGCCATGGATCGGCCTGCATCACCTATGTCGACGGCCACCTCATTTATCGCTATCAGAGCGGCCACGTCTCCCTCGTCAAAGCCACCCCCAAAGGCTACGAGTTCAAGGGCAGCTTTATGCCCGTCCATCAGGAAGCGGAGTCATGGGCGCATCCTGTCGTGTCTGACGGGAAGCTCTACCTGCGCGAGCAAAACCGCATCATGTGCTACGAGCTTTAATGAGCCGCCTCAGCCGAAACCATCGATTCTCCGCCCTCGGCCTCCTTGTAGCGGAGATCATCTTCATCATCGGCTCGACCTGGTGGCCTGAAACCGGCCCGGCTCCTTTCTGGGCCTTTGTAATGTATGCTCTCCTCTTCGGAGTCGGCGGATACCACCTTTCTCAAAGCCGTCGTTGGCTTGCAGTCTATCTCCCCTGTTCCGCAATCGCCTTGGTCGCGAACTTTTTCGGGACGTCTCTCGGTGGGATCATTCTACGTGAGATCAGTATCACCGCCGTTCACATCATTCTCTTCTGGGCAGTCTTCTACCACAGCTTTATCCGGGAGAAGATTCCCAAAGCAGATCGCATCCTCGCGGGAATCGCCGGCTACCTCCTTCTGGGGCTTTTATGGACATCTCAATTTGCCCTTTTTGGAAGCTTGGGTATTGACGGCCTCATGAACTCGATTTCAGGTGAACCTGCCACCCGGCATGAGACCCTCTACTTTAGCTTCATCACCCTGACTGCGGTCGGATATGGCGAAATCGTCCCGGTCGTTCCGGCGGCCCGCACACTCACCATTTTCACCTCATTAAGCGGAATCCTCTACCTTGCCATTTTGATTTCCACTCTCGTTTCGGGCTCTAAAAATCGGTAACCACCTTCAGCCATGCGCATCATCATCCTTCTCCTCGTTTTCCTTCCGTTGATCTGTTGTGCGCAGGTATCCGGGATTCCCGAGGTTCTCAAGCGCGATCTCCCCCCCAAAACCATTGCCATTATCCTGGATCAACCCTCCGAACATTTCGATCGGATCATCGCCGGGTTCACAGACGCCTTGAAACCCCTTG
>CALFSW010000130.1 GCA_937916505.1 uncultured Verrucomicrobiales bacterium
GTTTGACTCCAGCTTGCCAGGAATTTCCTTTTGGTGGAAAGGGAAAAGGTCCTAGCTTCTGGCCATGCACTTGATTGGGATTGCCGGGATTTTTTTTGGGATGGTCGCCTCATTGGCTGCGGTGGAGTGGAAGAAGCATACCGTGGTGCCAGCGGGAAAGGGGTCGATCAACGGGGTTTCCGCGAGCGACTTTGATGGAGATGGCGAGATCGATGTCATCACCTCGGTGGACCGGCAGGTCATTGTGCTCAAGGGGCCGGATTGGAAGAAGTTTCCGGTGCATGATTTTGTGGAAGGATTGGCGCGCAACAAACCGAGACCGGCGTGCATTCATAGCTGTCTCATGGATGTGGATGGAGACGGGGATATGGATTTCATCGGGTCCAATCAAACGGTCTTTTGGCTGGAATGTCCCAAGGATCTTTTTTCAGGAAAGCCGTGGAAGTACCGCACCGTTGATGACGAGATCCTGGGAACGCATTGTGTGATCACAGGCGATGTGAATCAGGACGGGAAGGTGGATCTGATTGCCAATTCGTTTCGCGATCCGATCTCGACGAAGTTTCCCAACTCCATCGTTTGGTTGGAAGTTCCGGCGAAGCCTCACGAGGCGAAGCATTGGAAGCGGCATGTCTTTGCCGATCGGGACTCGCCGGGTGGATCGCACTACATGGGCTTCGGGGATGTCAATGGTGATGGACGCCCGGATATCGCGGCGGGCGCAAAAGGCACGCAGGCTTTCCTGAGAGGGCAATGGTTTGCCTGGTGGGAACAGGGTGAGGATGCCACGAAGCCGTGGACAAAGCATGTCCTTGCGACGGATGAAGAAGGGGCCTCGAACATCATGCCGGCGGATTTCGATGGAGATGGCGCGATGGATTACTTTGCGAGCCGTGGACACGGGAAAGGGGTGCTTTGGTTCAAGGGTCCCAAGTTTAAGCAGATTGAAATCGATCCCGAAATCGCCTTTCCTCACAGCCTGGACCTTGCTGATTTCAATGGCGACGGACACATCGATGCGGTGACGTGCGGGAAGGAAAAGGACGGCGTGGCGAAGTGGTATGAGAATGACGGGAAGGGATCATTCACCGCGCATGTCATTGGAAAAGAACAGGGGAGCTATGATACCCGGGCGGTGGACATGGATGGTGACGGGGATCTCGATGTGCTCATCGCGGGACACGGGAGCAGGAATGTGGTGTGGTATGAAAATGCCTTGAAGTCGTCGCCAATGCCGACCAGTCGGGATTAAGGGCGTTTGTGCTTCAGGAACCACTGGTAGAGCTTGGGATCCGCGTAAGTGCGGGTGTAGGAATCGTGTCCAACTCCGGGGTAAACCGTGAGCCGGGCGTTTCCCTTGGCGGTCTCGATGGCTGTGACCATCTCCCGGGAGCGCTCGACCGACACCACGCGATCATCTTCTCCGTGAAAGGCCCAGACCGGAAGCTTGCCAATGCTTTTGGCCGAGGCGGGATCTCCTCCACCGCAGATTGGGGCGGCCGCGGCGAAGCGGTCTGCGTGCTTTTCGATGGCGGCCCATGTTCCGTATCCCCCCATGCTGAGGCCGGTGAGATACACCCGCTTGGGATCGATGTGGTAGGTCGCCAAGAGGTGGTCGAGAAGGATGATCAGATCATCTGGTTGCCAGCAACGTTGCCAGGAGTGCTTGGAGAGTGCCTGGGGCGAGACCACGACGAATTCAAAATCATCCCGTTTGTCCATCAAGGGTGCCAGACCGTTGGCCTTGACCTGTTCGACGTCTCTTCCACGCCGGCTACTGCCATGCAGGTAAATGATGAGTGGCATCGGCTCCGTCTTGCTCGCGCGTTCGTAAGACTTGGGGAGGTAGAGCCAGAATTGCTCGTTGAGATTTTTGGTCTTGGCCGCGATCTCCGGAGGTAGTTTTTGGATGGTGTGGCGGTCGGTTTCAGAGGTCGACGGCTTGCCGATGGCGAGCCCGAGAATCGCCAGCGCGGCCACGATGAGGTAAGGGATCGAATGTTTGAGAAATCGGCGTTTCATCGGGTTGATAGAGTCAATAACAAGTCGTCCTCCGCAGATCAACACCACGCTCGCGTGGAGGCATCGTGTGTCGTCGGGAGTTCTTTTTTACTTCGAGAGAGTTGTAGCGAGTTGGTCGAGGGTGGTTTCTTCCGAGCTCTTAGTTTGAGGGATTGCGATGACGGTGATCGTCACCACGCAAATTTCTACGAATGGCCCATGGTCACCGTTGGAAACCTCGACGGAGCCTTCAAGGCGGTTCGCTACATTCAGGTTCCCGGCTACGGATCCGCTGGTCACCGCACCATCGCCCACCTCTACAAAAGTCTCCTCCACGGCGCGGGTCTCCCTCAAGACACTTTCGGTCAACTCGACCTGAGCATGCCTTCCTCCATCAGCCAATCCGGCCCCTCCCGGAATGGATGGCTTGAATCTCCCGGAGCCTATCTGAAAATTCAGGCACCAAAGGCCTCTTCCTGAGCAAGAAGAAGGCGGATGAATCAACCGGCAAGACGATAATCGTAGTCATCACCGTCTTGGAGCCAATTAAATTTCGCTCCTTGAAGTCGCCATTTGATTCCGCAAAGTCACCACTTCCCTCCTCCGGGTTATGAGCAGATCAAAACACATTGCCGTGGTGATCAATCTCGATTGGACCATGAAACACCACATGGAAGTCTTCGCAGGCACTCAAGAGTTTGCGAGAGACAATGGTCTTAATTGCACGCTTTGGCCCTTCGCTCCCGAAATCACCGACGCCAAGGGAAAGAAGCTCTATGATGGGATCATTGGCCGCATTCGCCCCGAATTGCAAGAGGCTGCCGCCAAAGCCGAGATCCCGATCGTCAACGTTTGGGTCAATAGTCCCTGCCAGAATATTCCGGCGGTGTTACCAGACATTTATGAAGTCGGTCAAATTGCAGCCGACCACCTTCAAGGCCGGGGATTTAGACGATTCGGCTTCGTCAGTTTTTCTCGAAACACTGGATCACAGCTTCTCAAGAGGAGTGTTCTGGAAGCCGCCCGCAAGCGCGGCATCAAGACTTCAAGCTTTCTCACAACATCCGCCTTCAGTGAAAACATGCGATCATGGAAGAATTTTCAGTCAGGCCTCCAGCAATGGATGAAGAAGATCCAGGCTCCGATCGGCATTGTCGCGGACACCGACAAACTGGCACGATACATCGTCAATGCCGCCTTCGAACAGGGGCTTAAAGTCCCCACTGATGTTGCCGTTGTCGGAGTGGAGAACGAGGAGGTGATTTGTCTCAATCCGGAACCCTCGCTCACCAGTATCGATCTCGGCTGGCATCAAGTTGGATACGGTGCCGGTGAGTTGTTAAACAAACTCATGGGCGGCGCGAAACCACCTAAAGCACCGATTTTAATCCCACCCATCCCCATCACCTTGGTCTCGCGCCGATCCACCGACTCCTTCAATGTCGAAGATGAAGTCGTAGCACAAGCCCTTCGCTTCATCGCGGAGCAGAGCCATCGCCCCATTAAGGTCCGGGATGTCGTCGATCATGTCCCCTTGTCCTGGAGAGCACTTGAGCGACGTTTTCAGAAACATCGGGAAACCACGATCAGCAGTGAAATCACGCGCTTTCGTATTGAAAGAGTCAAACGGATGCTCGCTGAAACCGACATGCTGGTGAAGCAGGTGGCAGAAGCCTGCGGTTTCGCCAACACTCGCCGTCTCTGCGAAGTTTTCCGCCGGGTGGAAGGGCAATCTCCGGAGCAATACCGGAGGCAACGGAAGCAGAGCTTGAGGGCTTCTTGCCCCGCGAAGCGATTGCCGAAGATGTGGCCGATGCCATTGTCATCCAGCCATTTGAGCCACTGCTTATCTCCGAACTCACGGTCCATGGTCAGGATATTGACATGACGTTTCCCGTAATTCCACCTTCACGATCTACTGGCTGACTCGATTGATGAAATCAAAGCAGAACGAAACGACCTGTCCACCAACGAACATAATTTCACCCTCTCGAATCTGTTACGAATGTCGCGCGTCTGAAAAAGTCGGTGGTCGTTCTGAAAAGAACGTCCGATTGCTAG
>CALFSW010000131.1 GCA_937916505.1 uncultured Verrucomicrobiales bacterium
GGTTTTCCGGAGTCTTTTTGTTTTTTCCACTCGACGAATTCTCGTCGCTGGGCGACTTTCCAACCTAATCTTAATCCGAATATGAAACCGATTACCTTCCTCATTTCCGCTTTGGCGGCCCTGCCCCTTTCTGTTTCGGCTGACTGTCCTGGTCACCAAATGGAAGCTGCCCAAAAGAAAGCGGCCGAGCAGAAAAAAGACCTCCTCATTGTGATTTCCGGTTCGACCTGGAGTGAGGGCAGCAAAAAATTGGATCAGGAGGTTCTCAAGAATGAGGCGTTCAAAAAGGAAATTGAAAAAGACTTTGTGAACGTAATTTTCGATTATCCCAATCGGAGAGAAGATGCCCATACCGACCTCCTGGAGATTCAGCAGAAGTACCGCTTTCGCGAAATGCCTTCGTTGATCCTCGCTGATCAAGGAGGACGTCCCTACGCTTATACGGGTTCAAAGAACTTCAAGCCCGAAGAACTTATAAAACACCTTGCGGGACTTCATAAGGTCGGGAATGAATGTAAGCGATTGTTTGACGAAGGATCCAAGGCCAAAGGAATGGAGCGCGCCAAGCTCTACATCAAGGCCCTGAAATCTCTCGAAACGCTTCCCGAGGGTATGATTCGCGAGTTCTACTCACCGGAGCTGACGCTCATTGCCCAAGCCGACCCAAAAGGAGAGTCCGGTTATGTGAATGAAATCGAGAAAGCCGAAGCCCTCCGCAAGGAGCGGGAGCGATACAACCTGTTTCTCCGCAACCGTGAGTTTGACAAGGTGATCAAGGAGGCAAAAGCGGAGGGTGCCAAACTGAAAGGCGAAGATGCCCAGCGTCTCAAGATCTATGAGATCCAGGCTCTTGCCGGGAAGCATGAATATGATCAGGCGATGAAAGAGGTTGAGGCCATGAAGAAAATGGCTCCAGAATCCGACTACGCCAAAAATACCGGGCAGTATTCATCCTATCTCAGTAGTGCAAAGGTTCGTCATGAGCGAATGACGGAAGCTGCCAAGAACCCCAAGGTGAAGAAGCCCTCCAAGCCAATTGTTTCCAAGCCCGTCGCCATCGTGACCGATATCAATGAGCTGAAAAAGGAAGCGAAGGCTGCTGATGTGGCTGCGGCCAACGCAATCGCGAAAGAAGAGGAACTTAAGAAAGCGAATGCCGGCACGACTAAAAAGATTGCCGATCTCGAAGCTGAATTAAAGAAGCTCCGTGAAAATGACAAAAAAGCGGCCGAGGCTCTCAAAATAGCAGCAGCGGAGCGCGAGAAATTGGCCCGAAAAGCGAAAGCCATGAAGGAAGTGGTTGAGAACCACGAAGCCATGGAGAAACGTAAGCGGGACATTGCCGAGCTTGAGAAGAAGGCTGCCGCCCTGCAGAAGCAGGCGGAAGACCTTCGTAAGAAAGCTGCTGGTATCAAAACCGGCAAGTGATCACCATGCTTCGTCTTTGTTTCGTATTCCTGCTCGCCCTGCCTCTCAAAGCGGCCTGGCTTAAGGATCTGGATGCGGCCAGGAAACTGGCCGCGACAGAGGAGAGGGATATTTATCTCATCTTCACTTCGCTGCAGGTCTCGGGTGCCTGCGTGCAGCTGGAGAAGCGGGTGCTTTCGCAGGAGAGTTTCCAACAGGCGGTCGCAGGAAAATTCGTTTTGGTGCATCTTGACGTGCCTCTCCAGCAGAAGCCCGGGATGATTTCGCCTCTCGCCGCGAATCGGATTGTCGCAAAGAGTTTTGGGGTCGATAGCTATCCCACGGCCCATTATCTGGACTCCCAAGGGCGATCCTACGCTGTGGAAACCGGAGCATTGATTGGAGGTCCCGAGGACTACGCCAAACATTTGCTTCAGAAATTTGCGGAGCAAAAGGGTCGGAACGGGGCACTTCAGGAGGCCTATCAAAAAGAAGGCCTGGAGCGGGCCAAGGCGATCATCGAAGTCCTAAAGAGAGTCCCCAAAGGGGCTTCCGCCGATTTATATGCAAGCCACATGGGGGAACTCGCGAAAGTAGATCCCGATGACACCTTGGGTTTTCGAAGGAAGCGGCTGGCCGAGGAGGGCTTTCGGGACCTCAACAGGGCATTGAAGGAAGTCTTTCACAAGAATTCCTATGACGAGGTCGTGAAGCTCGTCGATACCTATGTGCGGGATTTCCAGCCCAAGGGGGCATGGTTGCAAAAAGCACTTTTTCCAAAGCTTGCCGCTTTCAGGCATGGCAAAAAATTTCCCGAAGCCATCACGGTCGCCGAAGAAATCATTGCGGTGGATGCCGATTCATCCCATGGCAAATTAGCGGCCCAGATTCGCAATCAACTCAAGAAGAGGTAGTCTTTAGAGCGGCCGGCCATAGGAGTTGCAGCGATTGTGCCATCCCTCGCGCCATCGGGATTCGCCGCGGGCTTTGGGAGAGTTCTTGATTCGCAGATCAAGGCGACGATTTGCGGCGGCTCCGAATTCGCGGGCCGCTGCCTGACCGGAGGGAACGTTTTTCATTTCCATAAGCACCCACATCAGGCCCCAGCCCTGACCGGCGTATGCCTCACGCGGGTTGGTGCCGTCTCCCTTGAAGTTGACGTAATCGACAAGGGCATAGATTCCATTCGGAGTGGAGGCGACTTTGTCATAGTTCCCCTTGATGCGGGCCTGTTGGGCGGCGGGAGCGGCTTGCATGATCTTAGGGAGAGCGGCCCGCGATTTGTAGGCGATGAATTCCGTCTGGACCGGAATGTTTGCTGCCAGCCACCTTCGGAGGCCGGAGAGTTGGGCTCCATTGAAGTCGCGCGTGAAGGAGGTCTTGTTCGGCCACGGACAATCAGCCTGACGCCCCACCGCAGGCACCGGGAGCCCGCGGGAGGTGGCATATCTGACAAATTCCGGCCAGGTTTCGGTCCAACGTCCGTTAAAGCCCTTGGGATACCAAATAAAATGTCCGATTCCCATCGAGGGAAATTCCTCGCCGTCATTCCAATGGGTGAGCCCACTGACCTTCCCTCCTGATTCATTTTGCCAGATTTTACGGCCGATGGAGGCTTTTTGCGTCGCAGTTAGCTTGAGAGCGCCGGCGGTCGGGGCGGTGGCGACAACCGGCGGGTTGCCTCCCCGTGGCGGGTCGGCGGAGCAGGCGGTCATGAGACAAACGACAGGCAGGAACAATCGGGCAACTTGCATATCGGGAATTTTGCGCTCAAAGTCGCGTCATCGCAATGGACAAAAACGAATTGATCAAAGTCCTCACCCCGAATTTTTACGATATCGTCAAGATTCTCCTCACAGCGGTCATCATCCTGGTCGTGACAAAGCTCCAGCTTTTGAGTGACAAACTCTCGGCCCTGCTGATCGCGCTTCCGCTGACCTCCATTCTGGCGATGATCTGGATGCGTCATGAGAGCAAGGTGCCCGACGAAGCGAAGCGCATCGCCAGCATCGCCGATCATGCTTACTACACCTTCTGGTTTGTGCTGCCGACGATGCCGATGTTTCTCGTCATCCCCTGGATGCTGCGCAAGGGCCACGGGTTTTACTTCACGCTTTTTGTCAACGCCGCTCTCACCACCGCGCTTTTCTGGCTCCTCGTGGTGACCTTAAAAAAATTCACCTCCATCGAGTTGATGTGATGAAATCTTTCCTGCTGCTGCTGCTGCCCCTTATGCCTGTCCACGCCAAAAACCGGATCCCGGAAGCTCACGCCAACCGCATCGTTGAAATGGCTTTGGACGGTCTCAATCGTGAGTTCCCCAACAAGCCTGGCAACCTTCTGAAGTCAGCGGAAGACGCCAAAACTCCCCGCGAATTGACGCCGGTGTTTTTCGGTCACTTTGACTGGCATTCATCGGTTCACGGACATTGGGCGCTGGTCCGGTTGATGCGACTTTTTCCTGAGGCCGCATGGCACGGAAAGGTGCGGGCCGAACTCGCAAAAAAGTTCACGAGTGTGGGGCTTCGAAAAGAGGCGCGGTATCTCAAGGAAAATCCCTCCTTCGAGCGGATGTATGGTTGGGCCTGGGCCTTGCGCCTGGGGATCGAGTTACGTGCGCTAGATGACGAGCAGGGAAAGGAGTGGGCTAAAAACTATCGTCCGCTGGAAGAAATCATTGTCGCAAATGCCAGAAGCTATCTCCCAAAACTTGGATGGCCCATCCGATGTGGTTTTCATCCGGAATCTTCCTTTGCCCTCGGCCAGATGATGGACTGGGCGGAGGCAACGGGTGACGGAGGCTTGAAATCTCTCGTCACTCTGAAGGCGAAGGACTTCTATCTTAAAGACGTGGCCTATCCCGTTCGTTATGAGCCGAGTGGCAATGATTTTTTCTCACCCGGCCTCAATGAAGCCGATCTGATGCGGCGGGTTCTTTCGTCCGATGACTATCGCGTTTGGTTGGAGAAGTTTTTTCCAGATTTCGATCTGGGTAATCTCACCACCCCGGTGGTTGTGAGTGACCTGACGGATGGCCACCTGGTGCACCTTGTCGGCCTTAACTTCAATCGGGCGTGGAATTTTCGCGGCATAGCCGGTGCTTTGGAGGGAGACCCCAAGACGAGGCTGCTCAAGATTGCCGATGCTCATGAAAAGGCCGGTCTCGAGGATATCTTTAGGGGTGACTATGCCGGGGATCATTGGCTGGGAACCTTTGCGGTCTATCTTCTCACCGGAGCGGGGGAGGACGCTGAAAAATGATGGCCTTGGAACAAATCAACAGCCTTCTTGGCGCTCTCTCGACCAATCGGTTCTATGAGAATAAGCTGGGAGGGCTGACCTCTGTGACTTCGCTCGCCGAGTTTACCGAAAAGGTTCCCTTTACCACCAAAGACGAGCTCGCGGCTGATCAAAAAGCGCATCCACCCTACGGGAGCAATCTGACCCATCCTCTTGCGAGCTATAACCGGTTCCACCAAACCAGTGGAACTAGCGGACAACCCCTGATCTGGCTTGATGATCCGGCCGGTTGGAATTGGCTTTGCGACAACTGGGTCTGGGTCTGGCAAAAGGCGGGAGTGACAAAGGGGCAGGCGGCATTTTTTCCATTCTCTTTTGGGCCTTTTCTGGGCTTTTGGGCCGGTTTTGAATCCGCCAATTCGCTCGGCATCCGCACCATCCCGGCCGGTGGTCTGACCAGCGAACATCGGGTGAAGATGATGGCGCGCCTGCGCCCGGAAATTCTTTGTTGCACTCCCACCTACGGGCTCCGTCTTGCCGAAGTCGCGGGAAATGCCCGTGATCTGGGAGTTCAAAAAATCATTGTGGCCGGCGAGCCCGGCGGCAGCCTTCCCGAAGTGCGGAACCGGTTGACCGAAGCCTGGGATGCCGAGGTCATCGATCATCACGGCATGACCGAGATCGGGCCCGTGACGGTGGGGGACATCAATGATCCGGGTCGTCTTTTGGTCCGGCACGAATCGTACTACTGCGAAGTCATCAATCCGGATGAAAAGGGAATCGGAGAGCTGGTCCTCACGACCTTGGGGCGGCATGGGTCGCCCATCCTGCGGTATCGCACCGGTGACCTCGTGCAACCGGATGAAGACTTTGCTCTCAAAGGAGGTATCATTGGTCGTGTCGATGACATGGTGGTGGTGCGCGGGGTGAATCTCTACCCGGGTGCGGTTGAGGAAGTGGTGCGGTCGGTTGCAGGAATTGTGGAGTATGAAGTCCTGATCGAAGAAGTGAACTCCATGTCTGAAGTCCGCATTCGGGCGGAAGGCACGGGCGCTGCCGAGTTGCAAAACCGTTTGCGCGAGGTTTTCAGCCTTCGTATTCCTGTCGAAGAGACCCCGGCAGGAACGCTGGAGCGATTCGAGATGAAGTCCAAGCGTTGGAAGAGGATTTCATGACCGGATCCTCGCTGAAATTTTACCAAGCTTATCAGGTCTAAGAGCTGAAACACGTCGGCTTCCCACAATCAATCGATCAAACTGTTCGTGAAAATGTCCCTAATCTATTCATGTCGTGCAACGGTAGCGCTTCTCTTTTCGTTGACTCTGACACCCACTCACGCGGAAAAAGAATCCTCCCGTCCGGCAAAACCAAATATCGTTCTTTTGCTCACCGACGACCTCGGTTGGCAGGATGTCAAATGCTACGACATCGACGAGCCCTCGCCCTACGAGACGCCCAATATCGATGCGCTTGCTAAAAAAGGCGTCATGTTCTGGCAGGCCTACTCTCCGGCGCCGACCTGTGCTCCCTCACGGTGTGCCATCGTGAGCGGAAATCACTGCGCGAGAGCTCAAAAAACGCACGTGGTTGGCGGAGCTCCTCCCGCGCCCAATAGCAAAAACAGCCGCATGATGGACCCGTGGTATAGCGGCCGAATTCCGGCCGACGAATTCACGATCACCCGGGCTCTCAAGCAAAATGGCTACACCACGGGACACTCTGGAAAATGGCACATGGCCATCGATCACCACGCCTTCCCGCAGCCCGGTGACATGGGCTTCGATTACACCCGCGCCACCCGTGGCTCACGAGGCGGCATGAAAGATCGCCTTAAGGATTTCGCCACCGATGCCCCGGACGATCCCTTCCGCCTCGATAAAAACGGCTTCCCTTTCCACCAAACAAACGAAGATGCCCTCACCTTCCTGAAGGAGAGCAAAGACAAGCCCTTCTTTCTCTACTACGCCACTTGGCTGGTCCACGCCCCCATCCACACCCGCTCAAAAGCGCGCCTGGAAAAGTATGCCAAACGCATGGGCATCGATCCCGCCAAAACACCCGCCAAGGATATCCCCGGCCAGCAGAACCCCTTCTTCGCTTCCATGGTTGAGGAGCTCGACTACTACCTTGGCACCGTCATCTCGTATCTCGAAAACACCGATGACCCACGCTGGCCCGGCCACAAGCTCAGCGAAAACACCTACCTCATTTTCACCTCCGACAACGGCGGCATGGAAGGCGGCCCAAAAGAGCGCTACACCGACAACAATCCACTCGATCGCGGAAAAATATCCGCAAAAGAAGGCGGCACCCGCGTCCCCCTCATCATCACCGGCCCCGGCATTCCCGCAGGTGTGCAGACCGAAGTCATGGTCAACGGTCTCGACTTCTACCCCACCATTCTCGCCATGACCGGCACCCCGACTCCGGAGAAAAAGAACCTCGATGGCGCCAACATCCTCCCTCTCCTCAAAGGAAACCCGCGTGATCCGAAGCTCGTCAAAAACCCCGACGGCTCCGCTCGCGACACCATGGTCTGGCACTTCCCCCACGGCGGCGCTTTGGAAAGCACCATCCGCATCGGCGATTTCAAGCTCATCCGAAACTACGACCACCTCCTGAATCCCAACTCTCCCGAACTGGAACTCTTTCGCCTCTACGAGACCACGGGAGACGGGCAAAAACGGGTCGACTTCGAGGAAGCCAAAAATCTCGCCGAAGCCCTCCCCGAAAAGACCGCAGAAATGAACCAACGTCTCACCGAAATCCTGGAAGAGATGGAGGCCAGCTACCCCTCTTACAACCCCAACACCGGAGCAGCCCTGCCGAACAAAGAGAAGGCTCCCACCGTGCTCACCCACCGGCGCACCGGGCCAACCGTTGAATTCACCTACAAAGGGCATGGCGCTAAAGTCGTCCACGCCGACCTCATCTACACCCTCAATGGCGGCACCCGCTACGAGGAATGGTTCCGCACGCCGGCGACTCTCAAAGAGGACAACAAGGTCACCGCAGAGCTTCCAAAAGGCACCACTCACTTCTACCTGAATCTCATCGACGAAAACAACTTCCTCCGTAGCTACCCCGAGGTTCAAAAAGAGAAGAAGTCAAAATCCTTCAGCGAGTCCGCCCTGGCGATCGCGGCCGTAAAAAAGGTGGAGGGCCCCAAGAAAAAGAAAGGTGACCGGAATGTCCCCTTTAGCCGGTGGGACATCAATAAAGATGATATTCTCACCCTCGAGGAATACCTCGCCGGCCAGACGGGATCCAATCTCGAGAACCGCTACAAAAACTTCGACAAGAACAACGACGGCAAAGTAACCCGCGAGGAATACGTCGTTCTTTCCGCGCGATAGAGAGATCGCGGAAGAATTACTGAAAGCCACTGGAATACCCTATTTCATGAAAATGACTTTTCCACGTGCCCTTGCAGGGCTTTGTTTGGCTTGTCCCGCCTCACTTTTTGCAGAGGAGAAAAAAGAGATCACGCCCTACGCTGTCGCGGCAAATCAGGTCATGCTCGCTCAACCCGCCACGCTGAAGATTGATCCCAATGGCATCCCGCCGCCACGCTATTTCAGCTCTTCTTTGAGCAAGAAATACTGATTCGCGGCAAGATTTTCGTAAACCTGTGTTTTTCCTGACGGCCAACGGACTTCGAGGCGATCGATTGCCGTGGCGTCCCCGAGTCCGAGGGTGATTTCTGCAGGACCCTGTCCCATAAAACCGTTTTGTGGGAATAAGTCGCGGACCAGTTTTCGCGCTCCCACGGTGGCCGTGAGCCGCGCGCCAATCCCCGCACGGTTGCTCCCGGAACCCTCGAGGCGGATGCGGGAGTAATTGGCCTTCGGGAAACGGTTGAGGAACAGCCGCAAGGAGCCCCCTCCGACCGAGCCGACAAGCAGGTCGGTGGCTCCATCGCGGTCGAAATCCGCAGCCACGACGCTGCGGGAATCGGAGTCAATATCAGCCCCCGAGGCGAACGAGACATCGATAAAAGATTTGCCGTCGAGGTTGAGGAAGGTGCGGTTGCGCTCGTAGGAACTCAGGTTTTCCCGTTCGTTTGGCATTTGGAAGGGGTTTTTGGTCCAGAACTCGCCGGCTTCCTCATCGATCTCACCGATCGCATCAAGCTGACTGAGCCGGTCATGGGGCTGTGACACGACAGCCCTCCATAAGCAGGTTCATCCGTCTGGTTTGCTGCGATCGAAGCTGAGGAATCCGGTTGTCGCGTGGAGGTCGAGCAGGCCATCGTTATTGAGATCTGCAATTGCGGGCGCGTAGGCCCAGCCGATGTCGTTGATGCCCCAGGGCTCGCTCCATTCCTTATATTGTCCGCCATCAGGACCGCGTTTGTAGAGCCGGTTTCCCGCGCAGGCACCCTTGATCTGCTTGTAAACTCCCGGCCCGTAATCGTCCTCGGAAACCTGCCCGATGATGCGCCGCCCCATCTTGGAATACATGTTGGCGACATAGATTTCAGGTGAGCCATCATTGTCCAAATCGCCGCTGGCAACGCCCATGCTGGTCGCAAAGTCCGCAGCACCGTTCTCTTTGGCGATCTCCTCAAAGTTGCCATCGCCCTTGTTTCGTAGCAGGTTGTTCGCCCCGAAGTCGTTGGCCACGTAGAGATCAGGGAGAGCGTCGCCATCGGCATAGAGCCAGGTCGCGGCGAAGGAATTACGCTTCCCCGTGCTTGCCTTGCTCTCCGCGGTGACATTCTTGAACCGCCCGCCGCCGAGATTTTTCCACAGCACATTCGGCGCGCCAGAGATGTCATCGCCGACCCAGGGCAGCGGCTCATCACCGGCGACAGTCCCCTGATAGAGCACGTAGAGGTCGCAGAGACCGTCGCCATCGTAGTCCGCGACGCTACAGCCCATCGGAGCGAGTGGAAATTCGAGACCCGATTCGGCCGTGATCTCTACGAACTTTTTCCCTGCGACGTTCCGATAGACGCGGTCGCCAAGGATTAAGTCGGGGAAACCATCGTTGTCAAAGTCCAACCAACAGGCCAGCGCGCGCTCTGCCTTGGTCGCCATCATCGGAAGCCCGAAGGCCTGGTTCGCGACCGCGAAGCGCTGACCCCCGAGCGACTTGAGGAGCGCTGTTGGTCCGCGCACCGATGCGATTGCGATGTCGAGGTATCCATCCTGATCAAAATCCTCGACCGCGAACTGGAAGCTGTAGCGCAGGGCCGTCTCCTCTTTGGGCATTTTCCAGTTGTCGGCGAGGGGCAGGCGATGCAGCTGGCTGGCTTCGGTGACCTCTTCCATCAGCATTTGCGGGGAGGTGCGGCTGGTTTCCGACAGGATCTTCCAAGCGGAAACCACGGCTCCGGCCTCAAAATCGGCTTTTGACTTGGTCTGGAAGCCGACGGTGTGCTGCGATTCGAGCGCCGCCACCGCTCCCCCGACACCCCGCCCGGTGGCTGTCAGTAAAAGTCGTGTCTCCCACTTTCCCTCCCCGGCGGCCGCGATTTGTAGAACGCGTAAGCTCAGGTTCTCGATTTTATCCACTGATCGCAACTGGGTCAGCAAGGCCGCAACCACTTCGCCTGCGTTCGCCGCTCGATCTTCCGCACTACGCCGGACTTCTTCGACATGACTCTTACTGAGTTTTTCCAATGGAGCCTCATCCGCGATCACCGCGCCCGAGAATTCCTTGTGAAAGGCCGAGGCCAGGATCTCCGCATTTCGTTTGCGCAAGCCGTCCAAAAACCACTTCCCAAATCGCTTCTCGATTTTGAAAGTGACATGCTCGGCATCCCAGATCTCCTTCTGCCGTGCCGGATCGAGGCTCTGTTTGTCCTGATCGGAATTCTGCGCCGCCGCCGCGACCATCAATACCGAGATGAGGGTGAGAATGTGCATGGGCGCTTTCATACTATCGTTTAAACGGTCTCGATGATGCCTGATCCATCCGGCCAAAACCAGCGTGAACTACCGTCTCCAACCACCAGGCAAAGGGAAGAAGGCCAGTTCACCTCCGCCGAAATGCCACCGATCCGTGCCGGCATGATTTCGAAAATAAAAAAGCGGAGCCGCCCCGAGGACGACTCCGCTGAAATGCTTGCTAGCTCGAGCTACTTTTCAATCCGGAAGAACACGCGACCCGGATCCGCATCCACGATCAGCGAGACCGGGAAGGTGTAGGTGGTTGAATCGCCGGCATCCGCCGGGTAACTATCGTTGAGATCGGTGTCCCAATCGACAAGATCCCTGGAGTAGAAGACGCCGTAGGATTGGCCTTCCTTCGACGGCCAGGTCAGCGAAATCATGTCGTCGGAACGGTCTTCCGTCCCCATGCCGTCGTAGGTGATATCCGTAATCGCAAACGGGGCGCTGCCACCGCCGAGCAATACCTCGATACTGGTTCCCTCGCCATCGGCCCAGATCTCGGCGATTTCGTCGGTCGACAAGGCGCGAGCCCAGATCGCAACATCGTCGATCTTGCCATTCCAGCCACGACCGAGGGCGTCCGGATTATCTCCGATGCGCATCCGGTTGGCGCGATCTGCGAGAACCGCCCCGGTCTTGGTGGCGACTTCGACGCCGTCGATATACAGGGATTCGATCCCGGTGGCACCATCGGTAACTCCCACCACGTGGTGCCAGGTCTCTGGCTCGGTACCGATCATGATTGGTGTTCCGTGCGCCGGGGTATCACCGTTGCCGCCTGTCCAGGAAAATTCCTCCGGGACATCGCCACCGCGGCGGTGCACGCGCCAGCCGTTGCCCTCACCCTTGGCGATCAGGCACTGCCAGCTGGTGGTGATCGCCGCAGCGGTGCACCACACTGAGACGGTCATACTGCCCCCCGTGAAGTCGAACTCGGACTCATCGCCACCGGTGATGAGGACGTTCTGCGTCCCATCGAGGTTGATCGCGTCACCGAACTTGCCTGTTTCAAACGGGATCACGCCCCCGTCTTCGGTGCCGTGGTTGTCATCGAAGGTGTCCAACAAATCGGAGTCGAGCGGCCAGTAGGAGACCAGACCGAATTCAATGCCTGCGCCGCCGGATAAAGGATCGTCGTCGATGCCATCGGGAACGGTGTCCCCGTCTGTGTCCGGATCGAATGGATCTGTGCCTGCGGTGAGTTCGTCGCCGTCGTTCAACCTATCGCTATCGGTGTCAGGATTGAGTGGATCGGTGCCGGTGTCACTGACACTGACAAACGTTCCCGTCCCCGATTCGACCCCGTCGAAGAGGCCATCGACATCGGTATCCTGCACGTTTGGATCGGTGCCGCGCTGGCACTCTTCCAGATTCAAGGAGCCATCGTTGTCTTTGTCCTGAGCCGCGTCAGCAGCGAGCAGCGGATCGTGGCCGTTGTCGACCTCATACCCGTCGACCATCTCGTCGTTGTCGGTGTCGGGATCGAGCGGGAGCGTATTCGCAGCGATCTCGGCGCCGTCATTGAGGCCGTCGTCATCGGAGTCCGCATCGGTCGGGTTCGTGCCGTGGGTATTCGCCTCGGCACCGTCGCTTAGATCGTCATTGTCGCTGTCGTCATCCATGGGGTCGGTGGAATTTTCACCTCCGTTCCACTCCTCGAGGTTGGTGAGCCCATCGTTGTCCGGATCCTCCGCTGAGTCATCGACGTCGGGATCGAG
The DNA here is from genome assembly GCA_937916505.1 of uncultured Verrucomicrobiales bacterium. Lineage (GTDB taxonomy): Bacteria > Verrucomicrobiota > Verrucomicrobiia > Verrucomicrobiales > Akkermansiaceae > SW10. The sequence continues at coordinate 12,266 of CALFSW010000131.1, forward strand.
ACCGTTCGCGGTTTCCCAACCGTCGTCCATGCCATCGCCGGCCCCGCCGTTCTCATCGTCATCGCCGGTCGCTGGCGAATATGGGTTCGCACCTGCGGCAAGAGCCGTGATCTGCTCCTGCGAGAGGACCGAATCCCAGACCGCGAAATCGTCGATCAAACCGTTGTACCAAGCTTGGCCACCGTTTCGGCCGCCGATGATAAGGTTACCGGAGCCGTTCGGGCTCGCCTTTGCGGTGGGGGCGCTGTCGGCCGTGCCATTCAAGTAGATCGTGCCGAGGTCGGCGACCCCGTCATAGACGAAGGTCGCGTGCACCCAGTCGGTGTCGTTCAGAATTGTGTTGGCGTTGTGGTCGTTGCCCCAGTGCGCCTGGTGGAGAGTTCCACTGCCTCGCATACCGTTGTGGATTCCCTGATTCGATTGCCCGACAAAGAACCGGTCACCGCTTAACGAGACAGTGTCAGGCTTGATCCAGGCCACCATGGTGTAGCTCCCCGCATCTCCCAATCCCGCGCCGTCGCGGTTGCCCAAGAGCGCCGGGACATCGAAAGTGGTTACGTTGAGGATGCCGTCGGTGAATCGCGCGGAACCCGACGGGGAAGAACCTCCCGGGGCACCACCTTCACCAAAGGTGACGGAGTCGACGACGGTGCCATCGTAGCCGTTGCCAGTGCCGTCGACGGCTGCGGTGGCCCCGGTGGCCTCGTCGAGAGCGAAATACAGCAGAGGCTCGGGAATTTGCTGGCCAAAGGCCGTGAGCGCCATCGCCGAAAAGATCGCGAGACCCGAAGCGAGAGGTTTAGAATAAGGATTTGTTGGAGGTTTCATATACTGTTCATTTAATGGGTTATGGTTTGGACCCGAATCTCTCCAAAGTTGGATTGAATGTGCGGGTGTGTGGAGAGCCACTTTTTCAAAAAAAAAAAACGAACACCAGCTAAAACTGTAATCTTTCAATTAATTTTAGAATTGTGCTCTGCGACCTTCGGGCGATTTTTCCGCCAAGCGCTCTCAATTCCTCTTTGAACAAGAAATACTGATTCCCGGAAAGATTGTCATAAACCCATGCTTTTCCAGGCGGTCAGGGGACCTCAAGGCGGTTAAGCGCGGTGGCGTCCCAGGGTCCGGGAATGATTTCTGCTGGCCCCTGCCCCATCAAACGATGGAGCGCGGACCGATCGCGGTCCAGCTTCCGTGCTCCCACAGCGGCCGTGAGCCTATCTCCGCACGGTTCACGGTTGCTTTCGGAAGCGCCAGGGATAAACGGAAGACGGCTCTTAATCCCCCCAACCAACCGGCTGGGTCCAGGCCTGTTCGTGTTGGTCCGGGTAGGACGGATTCGGGTGGGAACGGGAAGACGTCACGACGGCCCGCACATAGAGCTCGTCTCCGGTCAACTTGTACACAGCAAGGCTGCCCCTAACGGTTTCAAAAACCTCCCCGGTAGTCTCCGGGGTGCTCCGTCGGGTTCCAATAAACTTGGTTTCATAGCTCACTCCTTCGATCTGGGTCATCTCGATCCGATGCGTTCTGGTTCCAGGGTTAAAATCGATCTCACTCAGGACAACTCCGCTCGAGGAATAAAACTCTCCCTTTTGCATCGCTTCCACAAGTTGGCCGGCGTCCAGTTCGGCCGCCCAGACCATCACCCACCCCCGTCCGGGTGAAACGTCTCCTCCGTGGTAGTGATGTGAATCATCCGTGGCGACACCAAGCAAGGGAGGGGCGTCATGAACGAGGATGCGCAGGGTATTTGCCATGTCCCAGATTGCTTCATCTCCGGGCCGGTCGGCATCGCCGAGGTGATTGATTCCGGGATGGCCATTGTAGACTTCGAAGAATTGTTCCTCGACGACTTCGGCCAATTGCTGGGGAGTGATGGCCCAGTGAAAATTCGGGTGATTGAGGTGACTTAAAATCGGGCGTCCCAGGCGTTCGGACTGTTCTTTGACCATGCGGAGGTTGTTCCGCATCGTCTCCACCACCGAATCACCCCCCTGGGGCTTAATGACCTCGCCCACGTTGATGGCATTGATGTGGACCGGATACTGGCGGAATTTATCGGTGATTTCCTCAGCTTCAATGAGGAGAAATTTCCCCACTTCTTCGAAATGGGGGCGAATCTCTTCGAGGGTTTTCAAGCGGACTTCTTCGCTGCCTGATTCTCCGCGAAGTTCGACCCATTCTTCACCAAATCTTTCGAGATAGTGATCCATCGTTCCGTGACCGCCTTTTTTGCGTCGTTTCTCAACTTGATTCAGTGGCATCCACTTTTCACCCCGGCTCAAAACATTGTGGTCGGAAAGGGCCAGGAAGTCGTAGCCCTGATCCTTGTACCAATCGACGATCATTTCCGGGAAGTCATTGCCATCACTCCAAAGTGAGTGAGTGTGGGTGTTACCTTTATACCATTGCCCTGTCTCGGTCCACGTTTGAGATTCCGGGGTTTCTTTGCGCCATTCGCGCAAAACGATGGCGAGAACTACGACCAGTAAGATAAGGAGGGGAATGGCAATCTTTGCTCGTTTCATGGATTATGGGAAAATTGAATCAAACCGACGGTTCGGACAGCCATCCAAAACCATTCAGATGCCATTGTGAAAGGAATAATACCCAACTATGACCAGCGATCTGTCGACCAGCCCAATTCGTCAGAAAGTATCAGTGCTTTCCGACCTGTCTGCGCCGTCAGAAAACCACTGGCGCCTTTCACGTCTTTGAATCAGCCCTGAGTCGATCACAAGGGCGATTTTTTCGATTTCGTGATGTGGGGGGGACGGAGATAGAAGGCTTCGGAAGAGGTGTTAAAGAGGGCGTCTTTTTCGTCGGACGAGCGAGAGAGCCAGGATTTTAGCAGGCCCCCGGCGGAGGAGTGGCCTTCGAGGCATTCGATTCCTTCCGGAAGGCGGTCGGGGGATTCAAAAGTGACTTTGAGGCCCGGACACCCGTTGAGTTGGGAGAGGAATTCATTTTCGTCGAGAAGACGGGGCGGGGTTTGCGCGCGGCCGTTCATGATGGGCATGAGGAAGTAGCTTCCCCGTCGGGCATCCCCGATGGCCCAGATCGTCTCATGTTGGGAAGCTTGGGATACGCCCTCGAAAGAACAGAGCCCGGCGACGCGGCATTGATGGACCTGGGAAACGGCTTGGGCGGTGGCGATGCCAACGCGGGCCCCATTGTAGCTGCCGGGTCCGGTGCCGACGATGATCGTGGAAAGACGCTCTCCATCAGGGAGTTCCGAGAGGAGAGAGCCGAGGGGAGGGAAAAGATCGCATTCTTGTGAGCGTTCGCTGGAGAAGGCGCGTTGCGCGAAAATTTCACCATTTCGGGCCAGGGCCAGGGTGGCATTTGTCACACTGGTTTCGAGAGCGAGAATCCATTCGGCAGTCACGGAGGCCATTGTGGCGAAACAGTTAATTTTCTTAAACTAAAAAACTCCGTCGGCATTACGGGAAACCCTTGCGCGGCTCCAGAGGTGGACGTATTCCTTCTTGCCGAAAACTTTACCACTGAAAAATATTTTTATGTCTGATTACGCCAAAGGTCTTGAAGGGGTTATTGCCAATGAATCCGCTCTCTCCAAAGTGGAAGGTCTCGATGGACGCCTTTCCTACCTTGGCTACTCGATCGACGAACTCGTCGAGAACTGCAGTTTCGAGGAAGTGACCCACCTCCTTCATCGTGGAAAGCTTCCCAATGCCGACGAATTGGCTTCGTTTGAAAAAGCCCTCCGCAGCAATCGCGGGATTCCCCGGGGCGTGATCGACTTTCTTCAGGCAGCTCCAAAGGACGCCAACCCCATGGACATTCTCCGCACGGCGGTTTCCATGCTCGGACTTTATGACAAGCGTGCCAAAATTGGTGAGCCCGATCAGGAAGCGAACCGTGAGGTTGCTCTTTCGCTTTGCGCCCAGACCCCGGTGATCGTGGCCTACTACCATCGTGCCCGCCAAGGCCTGGATCTCCTGCCCGTGCGTGATGACCTCTCGGAGGCCGCCCATTTTCTTTACCTCATGACCGGCGAGGAGCCCGGTGAAGCCGCCACCAAGACTCTTGATGTCGCTTACACCATTCACGCCGACCACGGCATGAATGCTTCGACCTTCTCGGCTCGTGTGACCATCGCGACACTTTCCGACTTCTATTCCGCGATGACCTCGGCGGTGGGAACTCTCAAGGGACCTCTTCACGGTGGTGCCAACGAAGGTGTCATTAAGATGCTCCAGAAAATCGGGAGTCTTGATAAGGTCGATGCTTTCGTGGAAGATTGCCTCGCCAAAAAGAAGAAGATCATGGGGATTGGCCATCGTGTTTACAAGGTTCTCGACCCTCGTGCTCCCCACCTTCAGAAGATGGCAATCAAGCTCACCGAAGAGCTTGGTGAGAGCAAGTGGATCGACATGTCCGAGCGCATCGCCACCATCATGCGCGAGCGCAAGGGGCTGAATGCCAATGTTGATTTCTACTCTGCGACTGTCTACTACTCGCTCGATATCCCAACCGACCTCTTCACGCCGATCTTCGCAATCGCCCGCATGGCCGGCTGGACCGCCCAGGTTCTTGAGCAGTTGGAGGACAACCGCCTCTATCGTCCGTTGACCAAGTATGTTGGTCCTGCCGAACTTTCTCCGGTGACTCCGATTGCGGAGCGCTAGGAAGGTCGCCGGGGGAAACGAGATCCCGTCTTGCCCCGCACGGTGTTTTTGAGCCTGTGGCAGGAAGTCCTGACTGCCACGCTATTGTCGCGGAGAAGAAAGAGGGCTCGTTGGAGAAGGAATTGAGCTCCTTTTTTCTCCCGGGGGCGGAGGGGAAAAAGGGGGGGTGTCTTGCACGATGCCGGGCCAAGCGCGCCGAAGTTTTCGGAATCGACCCAGGTTCGGTGCGGGTTTAAGTTTTTCAACCCATGCCCATACCTCACAATGCCGTTCAGTTGATTCTTGCCGTCTTCCTCCTTGGTGGAATTACCGCGATGGGGCAGCGGGCGGATAGTGTGGTGACGATTAATGAGATTCACTATCATCCGGCCCCGGCCGGGGAGCCGGAGTGGGTGGAGTTACACAATCAGATGGCGGTCCGGGTGGATGTCTCGGGATGGAAATTTACCGAAGGCATCGACTTCACATTGCCGGAGGGATCGGTCATGGAGCCGGGCGACTACTGGGTGCTGAGTTCGGATCCAGCGCACCCTTCGATGGCAGGAGTGGCCCATGTCTTTGGTCCCTTTGTCGGTCAGCTCAACAATGGCGGCGAAACCTTGCAGCTCCGCAACCGCGATGGACGGATCATGGATGAGCTCGACTACGGCGACCGCGGCAAATGGCCGGAGGCTGCGGATGGCGGAGGTGTTTCGCTGAGCAAGATCGATCCGGAAAGAGCGGGCGGCCTTGCCGGAAGCTGGACCTGGAGCCAGCAGGCCGGGGGCACTCCGGGTGCGGTCAACTTCAACACGACAGGCGGAGAAACCCAAACCGAAGCCGTGAGTGGGACCAGTCCATGGCGGGTCGACACGAGCGGGAGCGCGCTCGCCCCCTCGTGGCGGAGCCTGGGATTTGACGACAGGGGATGGCAGCCCGGCAGCGGGACCTTTGCCACGGCGCTGATTCAGAACGCCAGTTTTGAAGCGGAAACTTTTTCCGCGAGCCCTGGTTACGTCAGCGGTAATCGACCCATTACCGCTTGGAGCACTCTCGAAAACGGACTACCGGGAGGAGACGCGCGCATCGGAATCAACACCCCGGGGGCACTCGATCCCTTTGCCAACAACGGAATGGCGCCTGCGGGAAATAACGTGGCCTTCATTCGCGGCGGCTTGCGATCTCTGGCCCAGGACCTTCGTGGACTGACGCCCGGCGAACGCTATCTCTTAAGCTACCGCGAAAACGGACGCAATCCCACCACGCCGATCGGCAGCGCCACTCTCGGTGGGATCGAGGTCGTCCCGCAACACAACGTCGCCGCGGTCGACAGCCTCGATGTTTTCACCCGGCCCTATCACGTGCAGGTGGGCGGGGTCTTCACGGCTACCGCATCAACGGCGCAATTGGAACTGAGCAATCATGCCGGCATCGGCGACTCCATTCTCTACGACGACGTTCATCTCAACCCGGTGGCACTGCACTACAGCGGGGCAGGATCGGCGACAGTCCATCGGGCCTTCGCGGATAACGGCGATCCCCTCTTGGTGCTTCTTGCCGAGGTGGATCCGGGAACGGGAGGAGAGGGCGTCAGCTTTGGATTCAAAACGACGAACGGAACCCAGGCGCTCGTCAGTCATGGAGCGCTCTGGCTGCAAATCGACGACAGCGGCGAGGCCGTTTTAAGAGCGGATGAAGAGGGCGGGAACCACATTGTTGCTTTTTCGACAGCGGCCCCGGTCACGGCAGGATCGACCAATCGTATCGCTTTGATTTGGGACCGAACGGCGGGTCAGGCCTCGGTGGTGGTCAATCAAGCGACCATTTTTAACAAGATCAATCTCGGTCCCACTGCCGGGGGAAGCGACGGGATTTTTAATCCCAGGATTGCCGGAGTGACCGCGTCTTTTGACTCCGGTGGCGGCAATCTTTTCGAACTGGCGCTTGCGCGGGGATCCGCGCCGGAAACGACCCTCCCGATTCCCGCCGGGCCGGCCGTTTATCGTTTTCGCAACGAGTTCGAGTTCACCGGATCCGCCGCCAATGCGGACCTTCTCTTGAGCTTGGCCCAGCGTGGTGAAGTCGCGGTTTATCTCAATGGAGTGCTCCTGCACGAGGAGCCGAACTCGGGATCGAGCGACGTGCTCCTTCCGGGCGACGCACTTGTGGCCGGAACGAATGTTTTCGCGATCGAACTGGCCACTCCGGTGGATGCGGGGAACCTCCAACTGGCGCTGGCAACCTCACTGACCACGATCGAGAATGACAGTGGGGATGGCCCGGAGCGATCTCCGCTTCGCTTGAGTGAAATTTCAGCGGCAGGTGCCGGAGACTTTTTCGTGGAAATCACCAACACGGCCTCTCTACCCTTGGAGCTTTCCGGTTTCAGCTTGAACAGTTTCAGTTTGCCGATGGAGACCCTGCGTCCTGGAGAATTCCGGGCCTTCCCGGTCAGTGAGCTGGGATTCACGCCTCTCGATGAGGACGTCCTTTTTCTACGATCGAGCCAGGGCGAGGTGGCCGATGCCCAACGCGTGAAAAACCGCCTGCGCGCCTACGAGCCCGACAGTGAGACCTGGCAGCATCCCGACATCGCGACTCCCGGTGCCGCGAATGCCTTTGCTCTCGACTCTCGTGTGGTGATCAACGAAATCCACTACCATCAGCGCCCGGTTTATCCCGATCCTAATAATAATATCGGCTACGAAGAACCCGCGCTGGAATGGATCGAGCTTTTCAACCGCTCCGGCGAAATGATCGACCTTTCCGCTTGGTCGCTGCGGGATGCGGTGGACTACGATTTCCCCGAAGGGACGATGCTTCCTCCCTCTGGTTATCTCGTCATCAGTAATAGCGAATTCTCAGGCTCATTGAACAACCGGCGCGACCGGATTCATCTTCGCGACCCTGCTGGAAACACCGCGGATGTCGTCGAGTATCTCGATGACAAGCCCTGGCCGCGCAACACGGATGGAAAGGGGTCGAGCCTCGAGTTGCGTCACCCGAACGCCGACAATAGGAATCCCGCAGCCTGGGGAGCGAGCGACGAATCGCCCAAGAGCGTCTGGCAGAACTTCCGCTACCGGGGACGAGGGGTGGAACCGCCGGGGAACAACAACCCGAATCACTTTCATGAATTCCTCATGGGAATGCTGGCATCGGGCGAAGTTCTCATCGACGACCTCTCGGTGCTCGAAGATCCGGACGGCGCCGCGATCGAATTGATTCAAAACGGCGATTTCGAAACCGACACCGTCGGTGCGATCCCGGACAAGTGGCGCATCTTCGGCAACCACCGGGAAAGCGAAGTCGTGGATCTCTTGGAAGGAGGCCGGGCCTTGAAACTGGTTTCCACCGGGCGGCTCGAACACAGTTACAATCTGGCCTCGACCACCTTTGCCAATGGACGCCCGCTCAACTCAAGCAAGACCTACGAAATTTCCTTTCGCGCCAAATGGCTATCGGGATCTCCCCAACTCAATACGCGTCTCTATTTCAATCGGATTTCCAGAACCCATATCCTTCCGCAACCTGCGACAACGGGCACTCCCGGTGCCGCCAACAGCACCTTGGCCGCAGCGGCGCCCCCCATGGTGGGTTCCTTTCGTCACGCGCCCCTCGTGCCCACTGCCAATTCTCCGATTCGGATTCACGCCACCATGGCCGCGCCAGATGGAATCGCCTCGGCCACGGCGCACTACAATGTCAATGAAGACGGCTGGCTATCGGTTCCGATGTCGGGCAACGCCGCAGGCGAGTATGTCGCGATCCTGCCGGGGCAAACTTCGGGAAGCGTGGTGCAATTCTATGTCGAGGCCTTGGCCAACTCGGGTGCCAGCGCGATGTTTCCTCCCGAAGGAGAAAACTCGAGGGCTCTTTTCCGCGTCGATGATCGCAGCGTGGGAAATCGGGACGTGCAGGTCCTGCGCATGATGATGCTCGCCAGCGAAACAAACTTCATGCACACCTCTTACCACACCCCGAGCAATCAGCGTGTGGGCACCACCCTGATCTACAATGATGGTGAAGTCTGGTACGACGCCCAAGTGCGACTGCGCGGTTCTTCCTTCGGTCGGCGCGGGTCGCGGGTGGGCTGGAATATCAAATTCCCCGCGGACCGGCCCTTCCGCGGTGTTCACGAAACGGTGGCCATCGACGGAGGCTTTTCCGTTCCGCGAGGCGATGGAAACGGTTTTCTTCAAGTGGGTCCCGGAGTGGCCACGAACGAGTTGATTTACAATCAAATGGCAAACCGTGCCGGTGAGGTTCCCGCAAGTCATGACGACGTGATCTACGTGGAAGCTCCGCGCGCCGGGGACGACAAGATGGCCCAACTGAAGATGGCGCGCTTCGGCGATATCTGGAAGTCTTCGAGCTTTGATCGTGGCGACGAGGGGACATCCTTCAAGTTCGAACTCATCTACCATCCTCGCACCACCATCGATGGAAATCCCGAAAGCCCCAAGTCCGTCTACGATGCCGTTCGCGGCGTCGACATCCGCGACATGGGACCGGATAAAGAGGCTTACCGGCACAACTTTTGGATTCAGAACCAGAGTGACCGAGACGATTACGGTCCCTTGATCGACTCGGCAATGGCGATCAGTGAATCGGCCGGAAATTTGCGCGATGCCACCGACGCGGCCCTCGACATCGACAATTGGCTGCGGGTCATGGCATTCCAGTCGCTGACCATGACGGTGGACAGTTATAACAACGGACTCGCCCACAACATGCTCATCTATGGACGGCCGCAGGACGGCAGGACAATGTGGATTCCATGGGATGTCGATCACGCTTTTTATGCCTCGCCGACCACCTCCATTTTCGGCCAGGCCAATGGCGACTTCGCCGATGTCGTGCAGATCCCCGCAAATCGCCGCGCCTATTGCGGACACCTGCTTGATCTCTGCAAGACAGGTTTCGATCCCGCCTATATTGCCGGCTGGGTCACGCACTTCAATGAGGTCGGCGAGATGCCGATCGCCGCGCACTACACCCAATGGATCACGGACCGGCGCAACTACGTTCTGGGACAACTGAACTCGCAGCACCCGCCGCAGACCTTTCGCATCACGACCAACAGCGGCAACAATTTCAGTGTTGCCGATTCCTCTGTGATCCTGCGGGGCAAGGGATGGATCGATGTCAAAGAAATCCGGCTGACTTCCTCCGGCGAAGCCCTCGATGTCTCCTGGCTCGATAACAACGACTGGGAAGTGGTCGTTCCCCTCCTGGTGGGCGCCAATGCCATCACCCTCAACGCCTTTGATCCCGGCGGCGCGGCGGTTGGAAGTGACAGCATCACCGTGACGAACACAGGCAGTCTGGAACCTGCTTCAGAGACGAATCTCGTCGTGAGTGAAATCATGTATCACCCGGCGGATCCGACTGCGGCGGAAATTAACGCCGGATTCATCGACAGCGATCTCTTTGAATACCTGGAGCTGGAAAACAGCGGACCGGTCACGGTCGACCTCAGTGGAGCGCTCTTTACCAATGGGATTGATTTTGATTTCTCGACCGGCAGCATCTCCCGGTTGGCACCGGGAGGGCGTGTGCTCATTGTTCGCAATCAGGCCGCATTCGAATCGAGATACGGAGCGGGTCTTCCGGTCGCGGGTGAGTTTCAAAATGGAACCCGACTGGCCAATGGCGGTGAGCGCTTGCGTCTCGCCGGTATCAACGGAATCTCCATTCGCGACTTCAGTTACGACGACAACAATCCCTGGCCCGAGGATGCGGACGGAAATGGTCACAGTCTCGTTCTGATCGATCCCGGCTCCAATCCCGATCACGGGGAGGCTGGCAACTGGCGAATGAGCAGTTTGCCCGGAGGAAATGCCGGAGAATCGGATGCAAACTTGTTCACGGGTGATCCTATGAGCGATGACGATGGTGATGGTCTGAGCAATTTCATGAACCATGCGCTGGGAGGGAGTGGTGCTGCCTTTGCCCCGGTATTTTCTTTTGAAAACGGTGTGATCATTTTTTCACACACCCGCAATCTGGCCGCAGACGATGTGGATTTCGAAGCGGAGTTTTCAACCGATCTTGTGAACTGGAGGTCCGCGGGAGCGGTGCCGGTCAGCGAAACGGCAATTGGTGGTGGAAACTCGCTGGTGACCTGGAAGATTGGCCCGGGATTTGAGGGCCGGGTGTTTGTGCGATTGCGGGTTGAGAAAAGATAGATGTTGGCGAAGCGCTCACATGACCCGGCACGTGGGGACTATTTGCGCTCGACCTTCAGGGAATAAATGGATTAATTGAATTCATCATGGAAATTCGCATTGTCGCCTTGACGCTTGGCTTTTTGTTCGCGCTACCGTCTCTTTCTGTCGCCCAAATATCGGGCGTGATTGATCCACCTCCGGTCTCCACGATCCTGGAAAACTTCAATGACGGCATCGATACCACGACGACATTTGCGAATGCCTCAAGCGCAGGCGAAGCCGGGGGCGTGGCATCGATTGCCGTCGCGGCGGATGCGCCTGATCCCCAGTTTCAAGTTCCCACGCCCGGAGATCCATTCGATATCGCGGTGCATCCTTTCTTTCGTCTTTCTTCGCGAGGAACTGTTGGAGCGGCTGCCCAGGTCTTTCCTCTTCCGCCTTCCGGAGCCACCGTGGTGGGCTTTGACACCGGAACCAACTTTGCCGAGTCAACAATGACGTTCGTCACCGACGCTCCGGGAGCAAATGGCGACGGCTTGCGTATCGATCCGATCCCCAACGGTGGCGCTGCCGTCGAGACCTTTGATTACGACTACATCATCCTCGACAAGTTCCAGACCATCGGCCTCGCGGAGTATGACCGGGACAACGGCAACGAGGGTTTCGACATCGCGGGAAACGGCCACATCGTCAACGTTCAGGTCAGCGCGGCCGCCAGCACCCTGACCGCAACGACCAGTGGAAATGATCCCGTGATGCAACGGACCGCCCTTGCAGTGGATGCCTCGATATACACCGTCTTGGAAGTTCGCGCGGCCTTTGACCCACTTTCGACATCACGCTTCGAAGTGTTCTGGGGAACCGACATCGACCCGGGACCGGCGGGCGGACAGAGTCTGGTGGTAACCGACGAGTTAATCCGCGACGGGGAATTACACACCTATCGTTTTCAAATGAGCGACGACCCGCGCTGGAACAATACTCTGAATATTTTGCGCATCGACCCTCTGGCGGATGCCGATGCGGCAGCGGGCCGCAGCTTCGCCATCGACTACGTTCGCCTGATTGCGGGCGCGCCCGTGCTCGATACCGATCTCGATGGTTTGCCGGACGCGATCGAAACCGGGACGGGGACTTTCGTCGATGCCGGCGACACCGGAACGGACCCGGGTGCTCAGGACACTGATGGCGATGGTTTCGACGATGGAGTCGAGGTCGCCAGCGGCACGGATCCCAACGACATCAACAGCACGCCGGGGGCGGTGCTCGATGGATACTCGAATTCTCCCGCCGTCTATGGATTGGGCGCACCGATTTCTCCCAACGTGCCGGTCATCGATTTTGGAACGCCCACCGGATTCAGCGTTTCACCGGACTTGCCCGGTGGATTGGCCCTGGACCCGACCACCGGGGCCATCACCGGAATTCCAACCGCTGCGACGATCGCGGCCGACTACACCATCACCGCGAGTTTCGACGGATCGCCCGACAGCAGCTTCGATCTCAATATCGAAATTACCAATCCGTTTATTGAGAACTATTCCTTGAATCCCGCTCTCTACCAGCGTGGATCCAACATTGGAGTAAACATTCCGGTCCTCGGTGGCGCTGCCCCGGATTCCTTCGCGGTCAGCCCGGCTTTGCCCGACGGCTTGAGTCTGGACCTCAACAGTGGCGACATCACCGGCATCCCCATTGCTTTCCAGGCTCCGGCGGAATACACCATCACGGCGAGCTACACGGGTCTGCCGGACGCACAGATCACGATCTCCATCGCGATTGAGGCCTCCCCCGTCCTGGTCATCGATCCGGCCCGAACGATCAGCAATTTCGTTCCGCTCGGTGAGTTCAACACCGATGGCGACCTTGAGCTCTGGGGCAGCAACAATGCCACCATCACCGCAGCCGGAGGATTACTCGTAGTGAATACAACAGCGCCCGATCCGCAGTTCTTCATGAACGGGCTCGATCTCGACACTTCGGACGGTGAACACACGGTGCTGGAGATTCGCCTGCGCCAACCGGACACCGAGTCGATCGAATTCTTTTGGGCCGACGGAAACGGCGGACTCTCCGCAGCGAGACGCCTGACAATCGAAGGCGTGGAGATTCCCGGCGATGGTGAATTTCACATCTATCAAGTCGACATGACCGGTGTTTTCAGTGGAGCCGTCAACGTCATTCGGCTCGACCCCGGGGCGGGTGCCGGGCGCACGGTCGAGGTCGACTACGTTCGGCTCGGAAATTTCACCGCTTCCGGGCCGCCACAGTTTACCAATATCGATTACGACACCGATCTCGATGAAGCCACCATCACCTGGACCTCCACTCCGGGAGAACAATTTATCGTGGAGTCATCGGGCGACATGCTGACTTGGATCGAACTTGACGACGCTTTCCCGGCGGCCGCCGTTGGTGAAACCACTTCCTTTCTCGATGTCACCGCTGCGGGGGGGGCGCGGCGCTTTTACCGGGTCATTCGATCGGACAACTGAGACTTTCTTCGGTTAGCCCAAGCTCCGTGATGGCTCCGTAGAGTTAGCGGATGGTGAAGGCGGCCTTGGCTTGGGCTTCTTTGAGGGGGAGGCCGGCTTTGACGGCTGGGCGGGTGTGGCCGGTGTGGGTGAGCCAAGCGGGGGAGAGAAAGCTTTGACGTGTCTTGTAGAATTTCACGAGGTCGGCGGGGAGCTCGGGAAGGGGCTTTTGGAAGAGGGATTGGTAGATGGCTCCGGCCATGATTCGGTGGCCGAGTGAGTTGATGTGGACGCCGTCGTTGGAGAGGGTGTAGTCGGGTTTTGTTTTCCGGGTTTCCGTCATGTGCTGGCTGATGGGGGCGTGGATATCGATGACGTCGGTGACCTGTGGTTTGAGGGAGAGAATCCACTTGGCATAGCGGGCGATGACGTCGCGGTCGTAGTGTTTGTAAATATTACGCCATGAGAAGACGGGTGCGCCGAGATCGACGGCGTTCTTTTTGGCTCCGGGTGCTTCGACGTCGAAGGGAGGAGGAGTCATGAGGATGAGTTGGGCTCCGCTGCCTTTGACTTTTTCGATGAGGCTTTGGATGCCTTTTTGGTAGGCCGTGAAGCGTTGATCGGAGTAGGGATGGTAGATGCCATCGTTCATGCCGTAGCAGGCGATGACGAGATCGGGTTTGGTCCGTGCGAGGGCGCGGTCGAGGCGCTCGGTGGCATCGGGTCGGGGGAAGGGATGGCCGGGTTCGGTGAGCCCGGTGACGCCTTCGGAACCGAGGCCGATTGCAATGACCTCGGGCGTTTGGCCCTGGAGGTGGAGGGCGGCCTGGAGATCGGTGATGTAGTCGCGGGAGTTGGTGATGGAGTCACCGAGAAAGACGATACGGTTGGCGGCGAGAAAGGGGTGGGTGGGCTTGGTGACGCCCCAGACTTTTTCGAGAACGGGAACGAGTTTGGGATCGTGTTCAATCAGTTGGGCCCGGCGGTGGGGGTAGAAGTCGTTTTCGTGGAAGTAGGCTTCGGTGGCTTCGGCGAAGTACTCCATCTGGTTGGACATGGCGTAGGTTTCTCCTTTGTCGATGCGGTAGGGCTTCTCGGGATTGCCGGAACGCTTGACGAGGCCGGTGTAGGTGCCGGATTTTTTGGCGGCCTTGAAGGCGGCGAGAATTTCAGGATGGTCGTCACCGAGGAGGTGGTTGTGGTAGGCGTGTGCCAGTTCGTGGAGGACGAAGTTGGGCATGCGCCGGGTCTCGGCTTCGAAATCATGGACGCCGGTGAATTCGACCGATTTGGCCATTTCGACCGGTTTGTTGTTGTTCACGAGCCAGGCGGAGCCGGGGTGGTGGCAGGCGCCGCTTTGGCCATCGGGCGCGGGGGTGAAATAGAGGGGGACTTTTTTGAGGTAAGCGACGGCGGGGGCGGGAACGCGGTCGATGATGGCTTGAAGCTGTTGATCGAGAAGCTGGAGGGCGCGTTTGGATTTTTCGCCTGCAAGGTCCTTGTGAAGGAAGATGGACCAACCGAGGTGGTTTTGGATCGAGTAGTCGGTGGGTGGGGGAAAGTTGGGATGACCGGCGACGCGGAGGTTGGCGGCGAAGACGTCGCGGAGCTGAATGAGGGGGCGCTTTTGGGTGGGGGTGAGGGAGGCGAGGAAGTCGGGCGCGGTGATGGCCTGGTAGGCTTCGAAGGGAAGCTTGGATTCGAGGCCGAGCTTGAGGGCGGGGTGGTTTGGTTTGCGTCGCTTGAGGAGGGAGACGGGGGATTTACCTTTCGCTTTTGGAGCTACTTTTTTTTTTCCTTTTGAAGGAAAGAGCGGACCAGGGCGGTTTGTTTGGGGTCGAGGACTTCCCAGCAGGCGAGGCCGTTGCCGACGAGTTCGTATTCGTCGAAGGTCCAGACGACCTTGCGGTCTTTGTCGAGTTCGATGATCTGGGGGTTCTTGTCACCGGCGTGACAGTTGCCGATGACGATGTTCCCGTTCGGGAGCTCCTGGAGATCGGTGGTCCAGGCGAGTTCGATGTCGGTGCCGGGGATCTTTTTGGCCATTTCCCAGACGACTTTCTTGTCGGGGGAGACTTCGAGAATGGAGTTGCCGCTGCCGGTGGCGATGAGGGTGTTTCCGCTCTTGAGGCGAATGGCACCGAAGACGCGGGTGTTGGTGGGGTATTCCCAGACGATCTTACCGGTGGGGTCGTATTCGGTGACGACGCCGGGTTGTTCGGCGCAGGAGAGATAGTGGCCGTTGGGGAGGATCTCAAGCATGCGGGTCTGATGGCGCCCGTCTTTGGGGAGGGCGACTTCTTTTTGGATTTTGCCATCTTTGTCGAGGTGAACGATGCGTCCGATGCCGCTCTCGGCGATCATGGTGTGGCCGTTTGCGAGGCGCTGAAAGGCGTGGACGTTGGCACCCTTGGAATCGTGTTTCCAGACGATCTTTTTATCGGGAGTGATCTCGGAAGTGACTGACCAGGAGTCGTGGAAGAGAATATTACCGTTGGGAAGGAGTTGGAGATCGTGATGACCGGTGTGGCCGCGCTCGGGACCGCCGGTTTTGTGTTTCCAGACGACCGTTCCGTCGGGTTCGCAGATCGCGAGGACGTTTTTTCCGTAGGAAGCGCCGACAAGAATGAGCCGGTCTTCTTTGGCAAAGAGGGTGAGGGGGAGAAGGAGGAGAAGAGTGAGGAACTTCATGATGGGAGAGTATGAGGGGGGAGAGCGTCGAAGGTCGACCGTAGAATGTCGAATTTTGAAGGGCTGG
>CALFSW010000132.1 GCA_937916505.1 uncultured Verrucomicrobiales bacterium
CCATCCAGTGGTTCATTCCCCGGCAACTCGGTCAACTCCGGCATAAACTGGTCTACCGTCGGCGTGATGGTGACATAATTGAATCCCACCAAGCCCATTTTACCGGCACCCGGCATCACGGTGTAGAGTGCGAAGATCAAACCCATTGATCCCAGAAAGGCGAGCCGTCGGCTCTTCATCACGGTTGCCGCGAGTAGAGCTGTCATGTGATAAAGCAAGGCCGTGCTCACCACGACCGCATAGAGTTCTCCAAAAATCTCCAACCGAATTTGCCCCTTCCAAAAACACCAGAACGAAAAGGGAAGGGTGACCAAAAAGAGAATCCATTCCCTCACCGGCAGCCCCAAGAGATAGCCGATCACTTTCGAGAGGGGTGACATCGGAGCGAGCCGCTGGTAATCGATGACGCCTTCGTCTTCCTCGGCAGTCATCCCGCTGGCGACCGCGCCCGTTCCCATGAAGAAGAGAATAAAACCCTGCATGATCAGCAGGGGGAGGACCGGAAGCCGCGCTGCCGCTGCGTCCGACATCTCAAACCGCTCCGTGCCCGACCAATCCGAGGTGAAGAAAATGAAGGCGGTTACGATCAGCGTCATCACGATCGCCCCCACCAGCGGTTTTCGCCGCAGTTGGCTTCGGCAATACCTCAGGATCAATGGATTGTTCAAAAAGCCCATCACGCCGTTCCTCCTTCGGTTGTTTGTTCCAGGATTTCTTCCAAGGCGAATTGCTCTTCCGAAAACGTCCTCAATTTAAATCCTGCGGCTGCAAGATCCCTGATCAAGTCCGATTGCTCTTCCAGGGTCCCCGTGAAATGGAATCGAACCTGCCGCTCTTCCGAATGTAAATTTGAAATCCCCGGGTTTCCGGACAGCCGCTCACAAAGCGACTGCGCGTCCCCCAAAATTTCCAGGATCATTCGCCTCGTGCCATCTCCAAATTTCGCCCGGATTTCTGCCGCCGTCCCATTGGCAACCAAGCGGCCCTGATTCAAAATACAAAGCGATGAACACATCTCATCCAGCTCGCTCAGAATGTGCGAACTAATCAAAACCGTTGCCCCCTCCGATGCCAAATGTTGCACCGCTTTGCGGAGATCTCTTCGTGAAACCGGATCCAAACCGCTCGCCGGTTCATCCAAAACCAGGACCTCCGGTCGATGAAGCAAGGTCTTTGCCAAGACCACCCGCTGCGTCTGCCCCCGCGATAATTCCTTACAAAAGGAATCCCGCTTTTCACCGAGATTCACCGTTTCCAAACATTCATCCACCCGGATGCCCCTTTTTTTTCGCGAACCCAGCTTGTGGGTGTGGGCATGAAAATCCAAAAACTCCCACACCTTCAGATCCGTCGGCACCGGAGCCATGTCCGGCATATAGCCCAGGATCTTTCGCACTTTTCTGGGATCCTCCACAATGTCGAACCCCGCAAGCCGGATCTCCCCGTAGGTTGGTTCCAGCAACATTGTCATCGCACGAAAGGTCGTGGTCTTTCCCGCTCCGTTCGGCCCCACCCATCCCATCACCTCGCCACGCGGAACCGACAAACTCAAATCGTTTACCGCCACGAAGTCGTCATAATCGACACGCAGGTCACGAATTTCAACAGCCGCCTCACTCATTTCCACTCCCAACCTCCCACACCCCTCCTGCCTTGCCGATGAGAAAAAAATCCTCCTCCTCCAAGTCATATTTCAAGCCGCCTCGAGGAGATCACTTTCAATTTCCTCAGGTTTACCCCAATCATCGTTGGTAAACCGGTCGCTCATAAAAACCGAGGAATTGACCGGCCGGGCCCGTGCTTTATATCGAATGCCATGTCCAAGGCAAGAATCTCATTCAAGCATTCCGACTCCGGATTTCCCGAGGCTTCCGAACTCATTCACCATGTCTCTTCCCGCGTCATGATGGATCTCCCACCCAATTAGTCTTCCGGTAAAAGTGCGGCGCCATATATCAACCTGAATCTGTTCCCGACGCTGATCGGTCTCACTGACCTGAATGATGCCGCCCGCTCGTTGTCGGTTAAGGGCAGTGCAAGCTGAGACTCACTAACGTTTGGTCCGATGATGGCAGTCGGGGCTCCGGTGAGGTAGTCGAAGTAATAGGTCCCTTGGTCTGACTCATCGCGGGGCATAGACTGGCATTTGAAGGAGAGCGGAGAAGTCAAATTGTGGGAAGAAAGACACGGAGCGGAACGCTCGTGCTCCAGATTAGAGTCCGTGGTGCTCTTGGAGGGGAGTGACGGTCATCTCGTTTTCCTGAAGGGAGCGGATGGCTTTGACCGAGGCTTCAGCGGCACTGAGGTTGGTGCAGTGGCTGATCTTATGTTGAACAGCGCCGGAGCGGATCTTGACTTCGTCCTCGCGGGCTTCGTGGCCGGATGGAGTGTTGATGATGAAGTTAATGTCGCCGTTCTTCATCATGTCGAGAACGTTGGGGCGCTTTTGCTCGGCGAGTTTGTAGAGGCGTTTGACCGCGATGCCTTCGGCTTCGAGGCGTTTGAAGGTGCCGCCGGTGGCGTGGATCTTGAAGCCGAGTTCGGCAAGCTCGCGGGCCACGGGGACGGCGCGGTCCTTGTCGCGGTCGTTGACGCTGAAGAAAACGTTTCCTTCCGTGGGGAGCGGATTGAAGGCAGCAATCTGGGCTTTGGCGTAGGCCATGCCGAGGTCCTTATCAGCTCCCATGACCTCGCCGGTGGACTTCATTTCCGGTCCGAGGACGATGTCGATGCCGGGGAAGCGGCCCCAGGGGAAGACGGCTTCTTTCACGCAGAAGCACGGAGGCATGATCTCTTCGGTGAAGCCGAGGTCGACGAGCTTTTCGCCAACCATGATTTTGGCGGCGAGCTTGGCGAGAGGGATGCCGATGGACTTTGAAACGAAGGGAACGGTGCGGCTCGCACGGGGGTTGACTTCGATGACGTAGAGTTCGTCTTCCTTGACCGCAAACTGGATGTTCATCAAACCTCGTACTTCCAGTTCCTTGGCGAGAGCTTTGGCGCCGGCGAGGATTTCGTTTTTGATTTTTTCGCTGAGGGAAAAGGCGGGGATGACGCAGGCGGAGTCGCCGGAGTGGATGCCGGCTTGTTCAATGTGCTCCATGATGGCACCCACGACGGAAGTGTCTCCGTCGGAGATGCAGTCGACGTCGATTTCGGTGGCGTTCTCGAGGAAACGGTCGACGAGGATGGGGCGATCAGGGGCGATATCGGTGGCGTTCTTGATGTAGGTTCTGAGTTCCTCGTCATTGTAGACAATCATCATGCCGCGTCCGCCGAGGACGAAGCTGGGGCGGACGAGAACGGGGTAGCCAATGCGGTCCGCGATGGCCACCGCTTCATCTTCCGAGACGGCGGTGCCGGCTTCGGCTTGCTTAAGGCCGATGCGGTCGAGGAGGGCGGAGAAGTGTTTCCGGTCTTCGGCGAGCTCGATGTTCTTCGGTGAGGTGCCAATGATGGGGACGCCATGGCGTTCGAGGTCAGCCGCAAGGTTGAGCGGAGTTTGGCCACCGAACTGGACGATGACGCCATCGGGCTTTTCCTGGTCGCAGATGTTGAGGACGTCCTCAAGGGTGAGGGGTTCGAAGTAGAGTTTGTCCGAGGTGTCGTAGTCGGTGGAGACGGTCTCGGGGTTTGAGTTGACCATGACCGACTCGTAGCCGAGTTCGCGAAGGGCGAAGGAGGCGTGGACGCAGCAGTAGTCGAACTCGATTCCCTGGCCGATGCGGTTCGGGCCGCCACCGAGGATGACGATCTTTTTGGCATCAGTCTCGCGGGCTTCGTTTTCGTCGCCGTAAGTTGAGTAGTAGTAAGGGGTGGCGGCCTCAAATTCGGCGGCGCAGGTGTCGACGAGGCGGTAAGTGGGGATGATGCCCTGGGCCTTTCGCTCGGCGCGGATCTCGTCCTGGTGGACGCCACGGGCGTGGGCAATCTGGATGTCGGAAAAGCCAAGTTTCTTGGCGCGGCGGAGGTCGGTTTTTGAGAGGTTGGCGAGGTCATTTCCTTCCTCGACAATGACGCGCATGTTCTCGAGGAACCACGGATCGATCTGGGTGGCGTCGAAGATTTCTTCGATGGTCCAGCCTTGTTCGAAGGCGACCTTGAGCCAGAAGATGCGCTCGGCATTTGGGACGATGAGCTTCCGCTCGATCTGCTCGTGTGTTGCTTCCGGGTCCTTGCCATCGAAGCCGAAACCAAAGCGTCCGGTCTCGAGGGAGCGGAGGGATTTTTGGAGGGATTCCTTGAAGGTGCGGCCGATGGACATGGCCTCGCCGACGGCTTTCATCGAAGTGGTGAGGACGGGGTCGGCGGTGGGGAATTTCTCAAAAGTGAAGCGGGGGACCTTGGTGACGACGTAGTCGATGGTGGGTTCGAAGCTGGCGGGAGTCTCGCGGGTGATGTCGTTCGGGAGCTCGTCGAGAGTGTATCCGACGGCGAGCTTGGCCGCGATTTTGGCGATGGGGAAGCCGGTGGCTTTCGAAGCGAGAGCGGAGGAACGGCTGACGCGCGGGTTCATCTCGATGACGATGCAGCGGCCGGTCTTGGGATCGACGGAGAACTGGATGTTGGAGCCGCCGGTTTCGACGCCAATCTCGCGGATGACGGCGAAGGAGGCGTCGCGCATGATTTGGTATTCGCGATCGGAGAGGGTCTGGGCGGGGGCGACGGTGATGGAGTCGCCGGTGTGGACGCCCATGGGGTCGAGGTTTTCGATGGAGCAAATGACGACGCAGTTGTCGGCGTGGTCACGCATCACTTCCATTTCGTATTCCTTCCAACCGAGGAGGCATTCCTCCACGAGAACCTCGGTGGTGGGTGAGAGGTCGAGGCCGCGGGTGACGATGGTTTCGAATTCCTCCTTGTTGTAAGCGATGCCGCCGCCGGTGCCGCCGAGGGTGAAGGCGGGGCGGATGACGAGGGGCATCAGGCCGATGTCTTTTGCGATGGCCTTGGCCTCCTCCATGGAGTGGGCGACGCCGGAGATGGGAAGATCGAGGCCGATTTTAATCATGGCCTCTTTGAAACGGAGGCGGTTTTCGCCCTTGTCGATGGCGTCGGCATTGGCACCGATCATTTTGACTCCGTGCTTGTCGAGGGTGCCGGCGTGGAAGAGATCGATGGAGACGTTGAGCGCGGTTTGGCCTCCGAGGGTGGGAAGAAGGGCATCGGGCTTCTCTTTGACGATGATTTTTTCAATGACCTCGGGCGTGATGGGCTCGATGTAGGTCCGCTCGGCAAACTGGGGATCGGTCATGATGGTGGCCGGGTTGGAGTTGACCAAGATTACCTCGTAACCCTCTTCGCGGAGGGCCTTGCAGGCCTGGGTGCCGGAGTAGTCGAATTCGCATCCTTGTCCGATGACAATGGGGCCTGCTCCTACGACGAGAATTTTTTTGATGCTGGTGTCCTTGGGCATGTTTTTAAAGCGGTCGGCTAAAACTTCGTGTATCTGCCAAGGGGGGGCGGGTTTGTAAAGAGTGATCGGGTTTGCGGAGAATTAAGCACAAAAAAACCCGCCCCCGTGTGGAGGGCGGGCTTTGAAAGTTGCCAGAGGGCCGAATCAGTCTTTCTTGGCAGTGCACTTGGCGCATTTGCACCCTGCTTCGCACTCGGAAGTGGCGGCGCACTCACCTGTTTTGCACTTGCCGCAGCAAGAGGGAGACTGGCTCGCGCAAGAAGCGAGAGCGAAGGCGGTGCCGGCGGAGAGAAGGATGATGAATTTTTTCATAGTTGTCTTGATTGTGCTTAAAGGAGCCCGCTGTCCACGCCATAATTCCCGATTTTTACGAAAAATCAAGAGCACCAAAGCAAAGAATACGGATTCCGATTCCTTTTTTTGAGATTGAGTCATGGTCGGAGAATGGGCAGGGATGGAGTCATGACGGCGAGACACTACCGACCCGAAATCGACGGCCTGCGGGCGGTGTCGGTGATTGGGGTGGTGTTGTTTCATTTGGGGCTGGGCTTCCCGGGTGGATTTGTGGGGGTGGATGTCTTCTTTGTGATCTCGGGTTATCTCATTACGGGGATTTTGCTGAGGCAGTTGAGTGAGGATCGCTTCTCGCTGGTGGATTTTTGGGCGAGACGGGTTCGACGAATTGCGCCGGCGGCGATTGTCATGGTTGTGGGGACCCTGTTGGTTGGAGGGTATTTGCAAACACCCGAACGATATTCGGAGCTTGCCCGGAGCGCGATGGCACATGTCCTGATGGCTTCGAACTGCTATTTCACCCGGGATCAGGGATATTTCGCCGAGAAATCGGATCTGGAACCACTCTTGCACACCTGGTCGCTTTCGGTGGAGGAGCAGTTTTATCTCATTTTTCCCCTGTTGATGGTGCTCCTATGGAGACGATGGCGGGCAAAGTTGCCCTTGCTGATGCTGGTGGCGGCAGTGGCGTCGTTCGCCTGGAGCTGGCTGGAAGTCCCGAGGAATCCCAAGGAAGCCTTTTTCCTCCTCCCTGCGCGTGGCTGGGAGTTGCTGGCCGGGGCCTTGCTTGCGTTGGCCCCGCAATGCAGGATGAGAATAGCAGGGAGGGAAGGGCTGTCCACCGTCGCACTTCTGCTCGTGATCACTCCGATGTTCATTTTCGATCGGGAGACGGCTTTTCCCGGACCAGCCGCCATGCCTCCGGTGTTGGGAGCGGTCCTCCTCATTTTTTCCGGAGGAGGAACGTGGGTCGGACGCCTTCTCAGCTGGAAACCCATGGTCGGGATTGGTCTCATTTCGTACTCCCTTTATCTCTGGCACTGGCCGTTGCTGGTTTTCGCCCGAGAGGTCAACTATGAGCTGACGTCGGCATGGAAGATCTCCCTGTTGGCCGTTTCCTTTGTGATGGGATATCTCTCATGGCGCTGGATCGAGACGCCGTTCCGAGGGGGAGGCTTTCTGGGAACAAATGCGCGGGCCTTGAGATTCGGCGCTGTTTCGGCCGCCGGGCTCTTTGCGATTGTGTTGGGAATCAGGCTAAGCGGAGGATTCCCTTCGCGATTGCCGGAAGATCTCCGCGTGATCATGGCCGATGTCGAATGGAATGGCGCCAGTTACACCAGTGCCACGAGCGAGGCCGTGGCGATTGGGAAAAGGGAGGAAGGAATGCCCGACTTCGTATTGTGGGGTGACAGCCATGGCGCTTCGGCCGCGCCGGCGGTGGATGCTTCGGCCCGTGAACTGGGACTGCGGGGACGGGCCTATTTGAACAACGGGACCCCGCCGGTGACCGGTCTTTGGTTCGCGGACATGGATGAGGAAAGTGCCGTTGAGATGGTGGCGATGAATGAACGGGTGCTGGAGGAGGTCATCGAGAGCCGTCCCAAAGTGGTCATTTTAGTGGGCCGGTGGGTCGCCCGATGTGAAGGCTACAATGAGGTCGAAATGGAAGGTGAGCCCGAGAGCCATCGCTACTCCACAATGGTGGTAGATTCACAGAAGCCTGAACCAAGTTTTGAAGAATCCTCGGGATCATTGATCCGCCAGCTGACAAAGATGAATGATCGGCTGGTTCGGCACGGGATCGAGTTGGTTGTCATTCAACAAGTTCCGGAGAGCACGGTTGGAAGAACTGCTGCGCGCTTTTACATGCAGGAACGTTTTCCCGGTTTTTACGAACTTCCCCGGTTTACGACGACACGCGAAGATCACGCCAGCAGGCAGGAGAGAACGATGAAGACCCTCGCCAAACTTTCAGGAGAAGGGATGACCGTCGTCGATCCGACGGGCCAGTTTTTTAATGAGAATGATGAACTGCAGGTCTACGCCGAGCGATCCTACTATCGCGATGACGATCATCTCACCCGGGCCGGATCCTTGCATTATCTTGCGCCTGTTTTCGAAAAAATCATGCGCCGGATCCCACGCGCAGAATCGCAATAACAAGCCCGCGCTTTTCACCGAAGACCTCGGCGATTTCGGAAAGATGGGCCGCGTCCTTGAAGCCCAGCTTCTCATTCACGCGACGGGACGCTTCGTTGTGATCGAAGTAGAAGCTGAGGAGGTTTTCGATTCCCAGCCGGGGACATTCCGCGATCATTTTCTTCTTTAAAAGGGTCCCCAATCCCTGCCCCTGATGGCTGCTTGCGATGTAAGTGCTGATTTCGGCTGTTTTGTGGTAGGCGGGACGACCTGCGTAAAACGAGCGAAGGTAAACACAGGCCACCACCTGCCCCTCGTCCTCCGCCACCCAGCACGGTCGGCGGCCAGGATCGAAGTCCCGGAACCAGGCTTGGCGGGACTCCACCGTCACCGGTGCCAGATCAGCAGTGGCCATTCCTCCCGGAATGGATTCGTTGTAAATTGCGACGATGGCGGGAAGATCGGCTTCGGTGGCATCGCGGATGGTCATCGCAGTCACTTTACCAACCAACTTCCCGTTCGCAAATCAAAGGCCTCGCCTTACTGTGATTTGTGCCGCTCAACTTTGATCCCAAGTCACTCTACTTTCCCGAGGTGGGATTGCGGCTTGATCCGCACCGGCCCGCACCATTCGCCTTTGTCTCACACGGGCATGCCGATCATTTTGCCCGTCATGAGCGCGTCCTTTGTTCAAAAGGAACCGGGCATATCCTCGTGAAACGATATGGTGTGAAGTCCTCCACGATCGAAACGCTTGATTGGGGCGAGGAGAGAAAGATCGAAGGCCACACGATCACGCTGCATCCCGCCGGACACATCACCGGTTCGGCCATGATTCGAATCGAACATGATGATGAATCCCTTCTCTACACCGGCGACTTTAAAACCCGTTCATCCCATACTGCCGAGGACCCGGAGTTTCCGAAGTCAGACATCCTTATCATGGAGACCACCTTTGGCCGTCCGCAGTTTGTTTTTCCACCGACTGACGAGATCGAAAAAGAGATCGTCCGCTTCGCCCGTGAAGCTCTTGACGATGGTGAAACGCCCGTCTTTCTCGCCTACTCCCTCGGTAAAGCGCAGGAAGCCCTCGCCATTCTTGATGAAGCAGAGATTCCGGTGGTGATGTCAAAGCCGGTTTGTGAAATGACCGAAGCCTGCCGCGATCTCGGGGTGAAACTCTCCGGGCCTGTCCTTCTTGAAAAAGCCATTCCGCCGGGTGTGGCCGTGATCGCCCCGCCTAAAGCGGTGCGCTCCCGGGTCATTCGCAGCCACAAAAAACGCCGCACCGCAATGCTCAGCGGCTGGGCGCTCACTCCGGGTTCCCAATACCGGTATCAGGTCGATCAGGTTTTCCCGCTCTCCGACCATGCCGACTATCCGGGTCTCCTCGAAGCGGTGCAAAAAGTCTCTCCGTCTCTTGTCTACACCCTCCATGGCAGCACCCGAAAATTCGCCGCCGACCTCCGCGCCAGGGGCTACGAAGCCTGGTCGATTTACGGCGATGACCAACTCGAACTCCTCGATACTCCGCAAGAAGAGGAGAGTTTCAAAAACGAAGTCCCACGGCCCGCCTGCGATCTTCGGGATCTCAGCGCACTGCTCGAATCCCTCACCACCACCGCCTCACGACTCAAAAAGATTGAACTCCTCTCGGTATTTCTCAAAGAGCGCACCGACGAAGAACTTCCTCTTGTCACCCGCTGGCTAAGCGGAACCGGGATCACCCACCTCGGCACCGCCATGATCCGGCAAGCCCTTCTCGAAGTCACCGGCTTTCCCCTGGCAAAATACAAAACCGTTTCCGCCAGCCAAAACGACTCCGCTCGCACCGCACGGCTCCTCCTCGAAGAAGCGACACCCGATCCTCTCCCCCATTCCTTCCAACAAGTTGCCAGGAAATTCGATCAACTCAGCTCAGCCGATGGCTCGCTCGCCAAAACCCGCCTCCTCTCGCACTGGCTCCGGCAATGCCATCCCGCTGAAGGTGAAACGATCGTTCGACTCCTCACCGGCGGACTCCGCGCCGGTGCGAGGGAGGGACTTTACGAAGAGGCCGTTGCCCAGGCCTTCGGCGCTCCCCGGTCGGGTATTCGCTATGCCGCCATGCTCACCGGAGACCTCGGCGAAGTCGCCGTGGCTGCAAGGAATGGCAAACTTGGAGAGATCCGGCTTAAGCCGGGAACCGGCATCAAACCCATGCTGGCTTCCCCAACTGAAACGGCGAAGGGAATCATCGATTGGCATGGCGATGAAACGACCCCGCTTTGGCTGGAACCGAAGTACGATGGAATTCGGAGTCAACTCCACGTGACTCCCGCTGGCGCGCGTCTCTTCTCACGGGATCTTCGTTCGCTTGACGATGAATTTCCCGAGATCCTCGCCGCCGCCCGCTCTCTTCCGTCCTGTATTCTTGATGGCGAACTCATTGCCTATGCCGAGGGAAAACGCCTCACCTTCTTCGATCTTCAAAAACGTCTCGGGAGGAAGAAAGTACAGGGAGATCTCTTCCTCGGAGCCGCGATCCCGGTCAGGTTCATCGCCTTTGATTGCCTTTTTCACGAAGCGAGCCTCATCGCGTCTCCTCTTGAGGACCGTCGTGCAGCCCTCGTGTCACTTCAACTTTCCGTTCCATTCGCAACTGTTCCGGTAGCCCGACCCGCTGGCACCGACCTCGGCTCGTTGGAAAAAGAGTTCAAGAAAGCGATGTCTGATGACAACGAAGGCCTCATTGCCAAAAACCCCTCTTCAACCTACCAACCCGGCCGCCGCGGTCAGGGGTGGCGGAAACTCAAAGGCGTCATGCCCACCCTCGACTGCGTCGTGATCGCGGCACAACAAGGGCACGGAAAACGAGCGGGAGTCCTATCCGACTACACCTTTGCAGTGCACGACTTAAAGTCAGGCGAACTTCGGACATTGGGCAAAGCCTACTCCGGCCTCACCGACGATGAGATCGAGGAACTCACCGACCACTTCCAGAAGACCACGATTGAGAAAATCTCAAGCCGCGTCGTCAAAGTGGAACCCACCATCGTCCTTGAGATCGCCTTCGACAAAATCCGCCCCTCAAAACGGCATGACTCCGGCTTGGCGCTCCGTTTCCCAAGGATCAAAGCCATCCGTCGGGAGCTGGCGGTGGAGGACATTGATACTCTTCAGGCTGCACTGCGGTTGGTGTGATACGGAGCTGAAACTTGAGTCCGGGTATCAGATCGATCGGGTGCCTCGGATTGACCTATTTTGCGAATCTCTCCTTCGCCAGCAAAGCAAGTTTCTGCAATTTGCTGAGGCGATAACGGCGATCGAAGACGCGGAAGTTGTTGGCCCGCATTTTCTTGAGGAGGGTGTGGTAGATACGGTGCATCACGCGGGGGGCGAGGAGGGCCTTGTGGTCCTCGGGCGGGAGGAGCCCGGTGGCTTTGGCATAGAGTTCCTCGCAACGGTCGGCCTGGTAGGTCATGAAGGCGACAAAACGGTCGTCGTGGACGCGGTCAACGAGATCTTGCTCGGTGTATTCGAAGCGACCGAGGTCCTGGAGAGGGATGTAGATGCGCTTTCCGTTTGATAGGTCTTCGCCGATGTCGCGGAGGATGTTGGTGAGCTGGAGGGCGTGGCCAAGGGCGACGGCGTAGTCGTGCGAACGTTTGGGATCGGCGGCAAAGAGGGGGAGGCAGACCAGACCCACAGATGAGGCAACGCGGTAAGTGTATTCCTTGAGGTCGTCCCAGGTTTCGAAACGCTGGGGCTGAAGGTCCATTTGGCAGCCCACGATGACGTTGGTGAAATACTCCGAGGGAATATCGTAGAGGTCTCGTACTTTGAGAATATCGCTTTGGAGATCCACGAGGCCCAGCGAGGGATCGGTGACGTCGGTGTCAAAAATGGCCTTCCATCCGGCCAGGCCGGTCTTTTTTTCCGCAAGGGGGAGATCGAGGTCATCGGCGAGATCGTCGATGACGCGACAGAACGCGTAAAAACTGATGAGGTGTTGCCTCCGGTCGGCCGGAACACATCGCAAGGCGAAGGCGAGGTTGGACTTCGCCTTCCGGGTGATCTCGGCAGCGGTGGGATCGGGAGGCATCGGGATCTACTTGATAAAGCCCCAATGTCCGCTGGTGAAAGGCCAAAGGGAGACGAAGGCCGGGCCGACGAGGTTGTATTGCTTTACCGAACCCCAGTAGCGGGAATCGAGGCTGGAGGGAGAATTGTCCCCGAGGGCGAAGAACTCCCGATAGTTGTTCCCTTCCTCGGGCTTGTCATTAAGGGTGACGGTAAAATTGGGGTCGGTGAAGCCGCTCTGCTGACCACGTCCTCCCGGAGGATTGTAGTATCCGGGATAGGGGTCTCCTTTTTTGTCGTTACCCTGGTTCATGACTCTTTGAAGGGTTTCCTCCTTGGCGATGGAGCCATTGATGTAGAGATCGGGGTAATTGATCTGGAGTTCGTCACCCGGAACTCCGGCCAGGCGTTTGATGTAGTGGGTTCCCCCGTCCTGACTGCTCAGGGAGGCGGGTCCACCGGTCTTGATGTCGCGGGTGTCGAAAACAAAGGATTCACCCCGGTTGGGCTGACGGAAGTGGTAGGAAACCTTATCGACTAGGACGAGGTCACCGGAAGTGAGGTATCCCTGGAAGATGGGGTCGCCTTCTTTGAAGTGGGGAGTCTTGCCCATCTTTCTCCGTTCCAGTGCGGCGCTGATGGTGCCAATGCTGGCGGCCTCGTTCAAGGGGCTGCCGATGACCACGGTGCTGCCGTCGTCAAAGAAGATCTTGGTGCGCGAGAAGAGGAAGAAGCTGGCGTCCTTCATGTCGCGGATATTGAGGTCTTTTTTCGCGACGAGGTTTTCATAGCTGCGGCCTGAGATGGCGAAGTCGAAGGCGCGTTGCCCAATCCACGGCTTTTCCCAACCTTCGTCGTCATGCTTGCTGGTGGCGACGATGCCATTGAGCGAGGGCTGCATGGAGCCGGTGGGAATGCGGAAGGGCTGGAGGAAGTAGGCCCGAACACCGAGGGCGACGACGATGGCGACCCAGAAGACTTCGATGTTCTCCTGAAGCCAATTGGGCTGACGGTAATGAGCGAGGGATTTTTCGCAGGTATTCCGGAGCTGCTTCGAGGTTTCCTTCACGGCATCAAGATCCTTTGCCTTCACCGCTTCTTTGAGATCGACGCGGCGGGACTGGATCTCATCAATACGGTCCGGAGCGAGAAGGTCCCGCTTGTAGTGAACGAACTTTTTGGCCCCCTTGAGGAGGAGCAGGGCCTCTTTTTTCCAACGTGGCTTAAACACGAGTGGAAGTTGGCCGCGCGGGGGTGATCTTTCAAGCGGGAAAGCGGGAAGCAGGATTTGGCCTTTCGCTTTGGGCTGAAAAAACGTAACTCCCGCGCATGAGAATTTTGACGGGCCTCCAGCCGAGCGGGAAACTTCACGTAGGGAACTACTTTGGTGCCATTAAACCGGCGATCGATGCGCAGGGTGAGGGCGATGGGTATTACTTCATTGCTGATTATCATGCAATGACGACGACCCACGACCCGGCTGAGCTTCGTGAGAATGTCCGCAATGTGGCAATCGACTTCCTGGCGTGCGGGTTCGATCCGTCCAGAGGAGTCTTTTTTAAACAGAGTTCGGTGCCCGAGGTGAACGAGTTGGCCTGGATCCTCTCGACGGTTTGCCCGATGGGTCTGCTGGAGCGATGCCATTCGTATAAGGACAAGATCGCCAAGGGGATTTCGGCCAATCACGCCCTCTTTGCTTATCCCGCACTCATGGCGGCGGATATTCTGCTTTACGATTCCAATGTCGTTCCGGTGGGTGAGGATCAGAAACAGCACCTTGAGGTGACGCGTGACTTGGTCGGGAAGATCAATGATCAATATGGCGAAGGCACCCTTGTGATGCCGAAGGCGCGCATTCGCGATGATGTTGCCAAGGTTCCGGGATTGGACGGCGAAAAAATGAGCAAGAGCTACAATAATACCCTGCCCATCTTTGGTGACGAGAAGCCGAACAAGAAACTCATCATGCGGATCAAGACGGATTCCGCAGCAGTTGAAGATCCCAAGCCGACCGAAAACTCGGTGATCCTTGCGCTCTACCAACTTTTTGCGAGTGAGGGGGACTTTCAGCAGATGATCTCCGATTATGAGAACGGGGGCTGTGGGTACGGTGACTTTAAAAAGCGCCTTGCTGAAGGTTACTGGGATTACTTTGCGCCAATGCGGACGCGGCGTGAGGAACTGGTCGCGAATCCCGATGAGGTTGATGCCGTTCTGAAAGCGGGAGCGGAGAAAGCCCGCGAGGAAGCGAGCAAGGTTCTGGACCGGGTAAGGAAGGCCGTGGGGTTGCGATAGGCACTACGGTGCTTGTTTCACGCGATGATTTCCGAAATGACCTCTCCGCCGGTTTGGCTGAGTTGCTTGTAGCGACCACCGTGGAAGTAGGTGAGCTTGTTGTCGTCCAGCCCGAGGAGGTGGAGAATGGTGGTGTGGAGGTCTTTGATGGGGTGGACAACTTCGACTGCTTCGCGGCCGATTTCGTCGGTGGCTCCAACGTAGTGACCGGCCTTGACGCCCCCTCCGGCCATCATGACGGACATGCCTTTGGGATTGTGATCGCGTCCGGCGCCGTCTTTGCCCCGATTAGCGGCATTGTCGGGGCTGCGTCCGAACTCGCCGCACCAGACGATGAGAGTGTCGTCGAGGAGGCCGCGGTTTTTTAAGTCCTGAATGAGTCCGGCGATGGGCTTGTCGACGGCGCCAATGCGGGCGCTGTGGGCATTGCGGAGGTCATCGTGGGAATCCCAGCCGACAGCGTAGGATTGCACGAAGCGGACGCCTTTTTCGACGAGACGCCGGGCAAGGAGGCAGCGTCGGCCGAAGGAGTCGGTCTTGCTATCACCGATGCCGTAAAGAGCTTTGGTTTTTTCGTCCTCACCATCGAAATCGAGGATGCCGGGAACCTCGGTTTGCATGCGGAACATGAGCTCGTAGTTGTGCATACGGGCGGAAAGGGAGTCATGCTCGGGGTGGGCGGTGGCGTGCTCTTTTTCGAACTGTGCGAGGAGATCAAGGTTGTGTCGTTCCACGGAACGGGGGACGCCTTTGGGCGGATAGAGGTCGAGGATGGGAGTGCCTTTCCCGCGAAGCGGGGTGCCTTGATGGTGGGCGGGGAGGTAGCCGTTTGACCAATTTGCGGAGCCGCCCTGTGGGTAGTATTCACCGGGAAGAACGACGAAGCTGGGGAGGTTGGCATTTTCGGTGCCGAGTCCGTAGCTGACCCACGAGCCGATGCCGGGATCGCCTCCGAAACGATTGCCCGTATTCATGTGAAGGTTGGCGGTGGGGTGATTGACGGATTCGCCCTGGCAGCCGCGATAAATGCAGAGGTCATCGGCGACCTTGGCGAGGTGTTGCCAGCGGTCACACATCCAGAGGCCGGATTTCCCGACCTGACGGAAGTCGAAAGGCGAGCCGACAAGACGGCGTTCGCCCGAGGCCATGGCGGAGGCGAGGCGGTTTTTGTTTTTGTAGATCTGGCCGTTCCGCTTTGAGAGCTCCGGCTTGGGATCGAAGGTATCGAGATGGCTCGGACCACCGGCCATGTAGAGAAAGATGCAATGTTTGGCCTTGGCGGGAAGGTGTCCTTTTTTTGGAGCAAGCGGGTTGCTTTCTTCGGCGAGAAGGGCGTTGAAAGCGGTGGTGCCGAGGGTGGCACCGAGACCGAAGAGGAAGTCGCGACGGGGAGGGTTCATCACTTAGTAAACGTGGAGGAATTCGCTGGAGTTGAGGAGGACGAGGCAGAGTTCGGAGAGGGCCCGGGTTTGGGCGTCGACCTGCCAGGGTTGGAGATCCCGTTCGTAGTTTGCCATGCGGGTCAGTTTAAATTTGGTGTAGGCGGATTCGCCTGTTTTCTCGATGACGTTGGTGAGGGTGACTTCCTTGGGGAGCTCGGTTTTCTTGGGCGGATTGGCTTTGTGATGAACGAGCATTTCGCGGACATGGGAAAGCGATCGTTGATATTCAGTCGGAGTGGGTTTACGGGCGAGAGTTTGCTGGAAGATGTGATTGATTTGGGACTCGAGATCGGGAGAGTTTTTGACGGCTTGATCCGCAAGAGCCAAGGCGCGTTCGTTTGAGAATTCTCCGTGGAAAAGGGAGAAGGCTTGGGTGACGACGGTGGTTTCGTCCCGGCGTTCGCAGGAAAGTTCGGTGGGAGGGCGGTTGAGGACCTCCATGAGCGGGTGTCCGAGGTTACGGATGCGGATGGCGTAAAGAGAGCGACGGTTGCGGTCGGCTCGTTTGGGATCAGGCTCGTAGGGGGGAAGGACCTTTCCCATCGCGAGGCGGGGCTGAAAAGCGACCTCCCAATTGATCTCGGCGTAGAAAGAAGGGCCGCCGATCTTGCGAGTGAGTTCGCCGCTGGCGACGAGCATGGAGTCCCGGATTTCTTCGGCAGTGAGGCGTCGTGGCGGGAAGGTCGCGAGGAGGGTGCCATCGGGGTCGACTTCGCGGATCTTTTGAAGTTCAGGATGTTTCGCACTCCGCTGCCAGGTTTCGCTGGTGAGGATGAGGCGGTGGAGTTTTTTGAGGGACCAGCCGTTTTCGACGAACCAGGTTGCGAGGTGGTCAAGAAGTTCGGGATGGCTGGGTTTGGCTCCCATCGATCCGAAACCATTGGGGGTGGCAACGAGGCCGCGCCCAAAGTGCCAGGCCCAGACCCGGTTGACGATGACGCGGGCGGTGAGTGAGTTGTCAGGGGAGGCAATCCATTCAGCGAGTTCAGCGCGACGTCCGGTGGGATTGGGGGCGACTTTCTTTGTGGAAGTGAGAGCGCTGAGGAGGCCAGGGGCGACAGGACCGGTGGGCGATTCAAGGGAGCCGCCCTTGAGGATCTGGATGGTCTCGGGTTTGTCGTGGCGGATTTTGTATTTGCCTTTGTTGAGGTGATGTTTGGTGGAGGCAAAGATGGCCTGGAGAGCGTAGTAGTCGTGAGTGGGGATGGGGTCGAATTTGTGGTCGTGGCATTTTGCGCAGCGAAGTTCCTGGCCGAGGAAAGTGACGCCAACCGAATTGACGACGTCATCGAGCCACATCTGGCGGGCAACGACAGCGGAGGTCATGGCGGTCATTTCGAAGGGGCCCATCCAAAGGAAGGAAAGGGCGTCTTGTCCGGCGAGTTTCAGTTCGTCTCCGGCGATTTGTTCCTTAATGAAGCGGTCAAAAGGTTTGTCGGCGTTGAAGCTGTCGATGACGTAGGAGCGATATTGATGGGCATCGGGCCGGAGGTCATCGCGGGCGAAGCCGTTGGAGTCGGCGTAGCGGGTGACATCGAGCCATTGTTGGGCGATGCGCTCGCCGTGGTGGGGTGAGATAAGGAGTTCATCGATGAGATCAGCAGGAGATTTTTCCAGCTGGGGGGTGGTGGGTGGCAGGCCGGTGAGGGTGAAACTGAGGCGCCGGGCCAGGGTGGTGTTCGATGCGCGGGAGGCAGGGGTGAGATTGGCTTTGGCGAGGCGACGGTTGATGAAGGAGTCGATGGGGTGGCCTTTTGGAGGAGAGGAAGATTTCTGGGGTGAGCGGAAGGCCCAGAGATTGGCAGGGTCGTATTCGCGATTGGCCCAAGTGTCGTTTTCGGCAGGGGTGAGTTTGACGCGGACAAGGCCTTCGGAATCAGGTTCGGACCAGGCGCCGAGGGAGCCTTTGATCTCGGCTATTTTTGAAGGTCCATCGACCCAGGGGGCGCCAAGTTCGATCCAGCGACGGAGGTCGGCGATTTGCTGTTTGTTGAGCCGGTCATTCTCCTTGGGGGGCATTTCGAAGTCCGGGTCGGACCAGAGGACGGAGAGGTAGAGGAGGCTTTTGTCGGGTGAGCCGGGAACGAGGGCGGGGTCTCCGGATTCGCCGCCTTTGAGGAGACCGGCGAGGGTGCGCATGTCGAGTTCGCCTTTGATTTTCTTGGCGCGGTCGCCGTGGCAGCCGGCGCATTTGTCGAGGAAGAGGGGGCGAATTTTTTCGGTGAAGAGGCGGGTGGCTTCGGTCTTGGAATCGGGAACGCGTTCAGCGGCCAGGGCTCCGAGCAGGAGGCCGGGTAAAAAGAGGTGACGGAGGAATGTCATGGGTTTTGAAGGCAATGTAGCGTGAGGGCCTCTTTTTTCAGGTAGTGACGATGCCAGAATCTGCAACTGGATTCCTCTCAGAATCAGATTACCAAGCGAATTATCAGAACCAGAGCGGCGACCAATATTCCGAGGTTGAAGATTTTTGCTCCCGTGTCACGCGATGGTTCATCGTATTTTAGAAACTCACCCTCGGGCGTTTTAATCTTCGTGCACTTGAGTGAGTAGCCAATTGTGATCCCAATAAATCCACCAAGAACGGAAAAAATCCACCCGAGGAAAATGAGGTTTTTTGAGGCTGGTTTCCCTTGTTTGAGTTGAGCAATCCGTTTTGCCCTATCCTCTTCCAATTTGGAAATATCAACGCCACGTTCCTCGAGAAGTTTTCGGGCATGTGCGGTGTCAAAGGCACTCCATTCGGAGGCGTGCGTGAATACGTCGATGAGTTCATCCTCGGATGAGTGGAGGAGGTGATGGTCTGCAGGGAGATCCGTCTTGAGGCTGTCTATCTCCAGCGCTTTGCGTGCGGCCTCATAGTCCGAGGCTCCAATGTTGAGGAATTTTTCAGAATCGTCGCCGGACCCGATGGAAGTGAGGTCAAAGCCGCCTTCGTCGGTGGTCAGATGATGAGTGATCCCGGCGTCATTGAGAACAGTGATCACGTGTTCGACCGCCCCCTGGTCCTGGGAGCGGAAGATTTCGACTAGATCTTCTTCTGGCATGGAGGGGATTGTGTTCGATCAAATTGAATTGGGGAAACTTCCTTTTGGAAATTCGGTGGGGATGGCAATCCATCAGGCCTGTGGCCGAAAACAGGAAAGGCAGAGAGCCTGTTGGGGCGCTCTGCCGTGGAAATAGGAAAGAAGCAGCTTTGCTTGCTTTCGGTTAGCGGCGGGGGCCGCCACGGTGGTCGATTTTTCCGTCGCCGTCGCGGTCTTCGCCGAATTCCATGGGCATGGTCCATTTGATCCCTTGCCGGCGGCCTTCTTTGACGTGGGTATTGTAGTTCTTCTTCCCGGTGGTTTTGGCGAAGGTCTCGTTGGCTGCAAGGAGCGCTTTTTTGAGGTCTTCGGTCTTGGTGTCGAGTGGGAGGGACTTCACAATCTTGCCGGATTGGCCGTATTCGTCGGGGACGATGATTTTGATGCGGGAAGTGGACTTGTCGCCGGTGAGGGCTTTGGTCCAGGTCTTGGAATCGGTTTCGAAGTCGTAGTGGAATTTTCCGATCACATCCGCATCGTTGCTGAGAGCCGGGAGGGATTTGCGAGCCGACTTGAGTTCTTCTTCAGTGCCGGTCACGAGAACGATGATCCGCTGATCGGCGGAGGAGACATTGAGACCAAGGCGGAAGTTGGGGAAGTCGGGAACGGCTGCTTTTGAAGCTTCGCCTTTCGTTTTATATTTTTTGGCGATTTCACCGAGCGAATCAACGAGGCCGCCACCGAAGATGTGGGTGGGGCTGCGGTGGCTGCGGGAGAGACGCTCCTTGCCATCGGGCCCGATGAGGCAAAAGGCAGTGTTTTCAAATCGACCGTTGAGGAATCCCCGGACGATCTTTTGAGCTTCTTCGCTTTCGTAGGAGTCGATGCGGATGCACACAAAATCACGGGTGGCTTCGATGACGTCTTTTTGGCTGAACTCACGGTTCTGCGTTGCGGTGTAGCCGGGTCAAAAGACGCCCGAGATGCCGCCGCATTGGGAGGCGACGGCCATGAAGAAGATGGGCTTGTTGGAACGCTTGGCTTCAGCAAGGCCGTCTTCGAGAATGGGATACCAGGCGATGCCGGCGGCGCCGAGGTCGGCATCGGATTCTCCGAGGTTTTCGGGGCGAGGTCCGCCGCCACGAGGGCGTTCGCGACCGCCTTGTTGGTCATCAGCGCCGGGACGTCCGGGACGGCCACCGGGGCGTTGGCCACGCGGGGGTCTCTCACCGCGGGGTGGACGTTCTCCACGAGGTGGTGGTCTCTCGCCACGTGGGGGACGATGTCCGGGTTTACCCTTGGGAGGAGGTCCACCACCCGGTGGGGGACCGGGAGGGCGTTCTTCCTGGGCGAAGGAGGATCCTCCAAAGACAACGAGAGAGGAAAGAATGATAGCAAGGATCTTTTTCATGACGTTGAGACGCTAGCAGACCAAAACTGAACGAAAGATGAATTGGCTGAATATTATGAGATAATCGCTTTTTCGACGTTTCCGGCGACGTCGGTGAGGCGGAAATCGCGGCCGGCGTAGTTGTAGGTGAGGCGTTCGTGGTCGAGGCCGAGGAGGTGGAGCATGGTGGCGTGGAGATCGTGCATGTGGAGGCGGTCGGTGACGGCGGTGTCACCGACTTCATCGGTGGCGCCGTGGGCGTAGCCGGGTTTGGTGCCTCCGCCGGCGAGCCAGGTGGTGAAGCCGCGCGGGTTGTGGTCGCGGCCGTCCTTGCCTTGGGAGAAGGGGGTGCGTCCAAATTCGCCACCCCACCAGACGAGGGTGTCTTCGAGGAGGCCGCGTTGTTTGAGGTCCTGAAGGAGGGCGGCAACGGGTTGGTCGGTGGCGCGGGCGTGGACCTCGTGCTTGGGCATGTCGGAGTGTTGGTCCCAGCGCGGGTTGACCGATTCGTCGGAGTAGTTGACCTGAATGAAACGGACACCGCGTTCGGCGAGGCGGCGGGCCATGAGGCATTGGCGGCCGTAGTCGTCGGTCGCCTTTTCTCCAATGCCATACATCGTTTTGGTGGCCTCGGATTCGCCGGAGAGATCAAGAATATTGGGCGCATTCATCTGCATCCGGAAGGCGAGGTCGAAGGAGTCGATGGCAGCGTTGAGATTCTGGTCGTTCTTGGTTTGCGCTTGTTGGCGGTTGAGTTGCTGGAGGAAGTCGAACTGTTCTTTCTGCGTGTTGGGCGGGAGAGTGGGATTCTTGAGATTTCGGATGGTGGCTTTGGAAGCGGGGAGTCCGGCCCGGCCGACGCAGGTGCCTTGATGAATGGCGGGGAGAAAGGCGTTTGAATAGTTGCGTGGTCCGCCTTTGCTGGCGGAGGGCATGATGGTGACGAAGCCGGGGAGGTTTTCGTTTTCCGTTCCCAAACCGTAGGTGACCCAGCTGCCCATCGAGGGGCGGACAAGGTTGGTGGCGCCGGTGTGGAGGAAGAGGGTGGAGGGTCCGTGGGCAACGCCCTCGGTGTGCATGGAGTGGATGAAGCAGAGGTCATCGACATGCTTGGCGATGTGGGGAAAGAGGCTGCTGACCCAGCGACCGGATTGGCCGTGTTGTTTGAAATCCCAAAGGGGCTTGAGGAGTTTGCGTTGGCTTTTCTTCCCAAAGGTTTGCTTTCGGACGCCGACGAAGTCGAAGGTCTGGCCATCGCGTTTGATGAGCTCGGGTTTGTAGTCGAAGGAATCGACATGGCTGGGACCGCCGGCCATGAAGAGAAAGATGATGCGCTTGGCCTTCCCTGGAAGGACGGGAGGTTTTGGGGAGAGGGGGTTGTTGTTGGCGGAGGCGTTGCTGCCGAGGAGCGAGGAGAGCGCGAGGGAGCCGAAGCCGCAGCCGGCGGATTTTAGGAATTGGCGGCGATGGTGGGACATGAATTTGGGTTTGGTTGAGGAAGGATCTCACGCAGGGCAGCGGAGCAGCAGGGCTTGGTTGAGGGGGTGGAGGTGGGAATTTTTAATCGATGAAGCGGAAGTCGATGCAGGCGAAGAGGGTTTGGCAGATTTGGGTCCAGGCTTCTTCTTGTTCGGTGGGTTCGAACTGGTGGAGGAAATTTTCGGTTGAGGTGTGTTCGCTTTGGGTGGGAGGGCGGGAGAGGATGAGCTGGTAGGCGTCGGTGATGGTGGCTTTTTCCTTGAGGAGGCGTTGAGCGGTGAGATTGGCTTGTTCGCGGATGAAGGGGCTGTTCATCAGGAAAAGGGCCTGGGTGGGGAGATTGGTGACGGGGCGTTTTCCGACGACAAGGTTGGGGTTGGGTGCGTCGAAGACCTCGAAGAGATCGAGCATGGAATTGCGGAACCACGGAACGTAGACGCTGCGGCGTTTGGAAGTGAAGGTGTAGTTGAGATCGTATTGTCCGGGGTTGCGGATGGTGGGACCGCCGCGTGCCGGGTCGAGTTGGCCGCTGAGGAGGAGGGCGGTGTCGCGGATGGATTCGGCTTCGAGTCGTTTGCGATTGGCGTGGCTGAAGAGGCGGTTTGCGGGGTCGCGGTTGTGGGTTCTCTGAGAGGAAAGTTGGTAGGTTCGGCTGAGGGTGATTTCGCGGATGAGGGTTTTGACGTACCAGCCGTTTTCGATGAAGCGGAGGGCGAGATGGTCGAGGAGTTCGGGGTGACTGGGGAGCTCGCCGGTTTGGCCGAGGTTATCGGGGGTGCGAACGATGCCTTCACCGAGGAGGTATTTCCAAATGCGGTTGACCATGACGCGGGCGGTGAGGGGGTGTTCGGGATCGGCGATCCAGTTGGCGAGTTCGAGTCGGCCGGAGTTTTCGGCCGGAATGTCAGCGGAGGTTCCGGGTTTCATGGCGACGGAGATGAATCCGCGGGAGACTTGCGGGCCTTTGTTGCGGACCTGGCCTCGAATGTGGACGTGGCCATCGGCGATGGTCTCCGCTTCGGAGGGAGCCATCGCGACGGATTGAAGTTTTTTGAGTTTGGCGGCAAGGGATTTGTGATCTTTTTCGAGGGCCTTGAGGTCGGTTTCGATTTTCTTTTGATCAATTTCCTTTCGTTCAATGGGAGGTGTTTTGGGGGAGCCCGGTTCGATGAAATTGACGGCATCGGCGATGACGTGATTTTTGGTGCCTTCGGTGGAGATGGTGACGGAGGCGGGCTCGTCTTTGGTGAAGGGGAAGGTGCCAACGCTTGCGAAGCTACCGTGTCTGGGCGCGGGCTTGCTTTGATCGATGGTGACGGTGGTCTCTCCTTCGGCATGGCGGATGGTGACGGGGGTGTTGGTGGCGCGGTTGGTCCCCGCGCTGTAGGAAACGAGGACTTCATAGTCTCCTGTTTCGGGGAGAGTTGTGGAGAACTCGACCTTCTTTTCACCTTTGAGGAGGTTGTTGTCGTGAAGGTAATTTTCGCCGACCCAAGGGCTTGTGGAGGTGGATTTTGTCCAGTCGCCAGTGAGCTTGGCGTCGGTGGAATCAATGACGATGCCGGGCAGGCTGGCAGGTTTGATCGAGCCTTCGGAGGGCTTTTTTCCAGGTTTGCTTTTGAGGGTGGAGATCTTGGTGGCGAGTGTGGCAAGGGAATAGCGGACTTGCTTGATTTCGCCCGAGTCTGCGACCTCGAGTTTGGTGGTGGCGAAGGAGGTGACTCCGCTGGCGGCGCTGCCTTTGCCCATCGACATGGTGCTTTGGAAGATGCCGGCGAGGGCGTAGTAGTCGGTGATGGGGATGGGGTCGAATTTGTGGTCGTGGCAGCGGGCACAGCCGAGGGTCATGCCAAGAAAGGTGCGGCCAACGGCGTCGATTTGTTCGTCGACAAATTCCATTTTCAGGAGTTCGTGGTCCTGAAGTTCGTAGTTGAGGGCACCGAGGACGAGGTAGCCGCTGCCAGTGAGCTGGGTGTTCCGTTGCTCGATTGATTGGTGTTTCAGAAGGTCGCCGGCGAGGTGTTCGCGGATGAGTTGATTGTAAGGCTTGTCCTGGTTGAAGGAATCGATGGCGTAATCGCGGAAGCGCCAGGCGTCGGGGAAGACGAGGGAGCGACCTCCTCCGCTTGACTCGGCAAAGCGGGTGACGTCAAGCCAATGTCGGCCCCAGCGTTCGCCGAATTCTGGTTTGCCGAGGAGGTGATCAACGATGGTCTCGAAAGCGGTGGGAGAGGAGTCGGCGAGGAAGGCCTTCATTTCCCCGGGCGAGGGTGGAAGGCCGGTGAGATCGTAGTAGATGCGACGGAGGAGGGTTTGTTTTGAGGCGTCCCCGGCCGGAGAGAGGTTTTCAGATTCGAGGCGCGAAAGAATGAAGCGGTCGATGTCATTCGAAGGCCACGTGGGGTCATTGACCTTGGGAACGGGATGGGCGACGGGTGGTTGGAAGGACCAGAACTGGCGTCCTTTTTCGAGATCGATATTGGAAGAGGATTTTTTGACCTCACCTTCGCGTGGGTCGGGAGCGCCCATGGTGATCCAGGTTTTGAGTTTCTCGATTCCGGTATCCGGGAGGCGCGTTTTGGGTGGCATCTTGAGGTCGCCATTTGTGTGGGAGACGGCTTGGATGAGGAGGGAATCCTCCGGATTTCCCGGAATGATGGCGGGGCCGGAATCGCCTCCGGTATGCCAGCCGGCGCGGGAATCGAGGGAAAGGTTGGCTTTCAGCTTTTTGGCCTTGGCCGAGTGGCACTTGTAGCAATGTTCGGCCAAGAGAGGGCGGATATGGGTTTCGAAGTATTCGATCCCTTCGGCTTCATCAGCGTGGGCCACTTGTCCGGCCATCATTATCAGCAGCAAAAGAAGGCCTTTTGCTGGCGGTAATTTGGAAATGGGCAACATGAGAATGGAGAAGTGATCGGAGGGGGGAATTCAGCAAGCAGGGTATTTAAAAAATGACTTGAGGTCGAGGTGAGAAATGTTTTCGGTGGAGTGATCACCTGATTGAAAATTTGTTAAAATACGGTGAAAGATCTTGCCCCTCGTGGCGGAGGAGCTTTAGTCTTCCCCAGACCCGTTAACCCGAGGCGTTCTTACCCTTCTCCCCAATTAGATGAAATTAATTTTTTGTTCCCTGACCGCTCTGCTCCCTTCCATGACTTGTGGTGTATTGGTATCGACATGGACTGCTTCGCAGGATTCCGGTTCTCTCGGTGACGCAGGTGCGGCATCGGTCTTGCTGACCGGCGATCCGGTAGTGGGGGCTCCTTTGGAATTCACATCAAGTGCCAACGCCGGGGTGACAAATTTCACAGATGTGGTGGTTTTGAGTAGCACTCAACAAACCCAGCTTGCTTCGGCGGGTCTTGGCGTGACCCAGGGACTGGATAATGTGAGGGGAGCGACCAGAAAGCTCATTGGCGCGAGTTTTGAATCCCTGGGTAACCTTGGATCAGGTGCCAATGTGACGGCCCGCGATGCGACACTCGACCTCTTCCTGAGTCCGGATAGATTGGATGATGTTTCCCAGTTGATTTTTGAAACCGGAGGCAGCGGAGCAGGAAGCAGTCTCAATATGATTGGCAGTATCATGACCTTTGGATCTGCCACCAACGCTGCGACGGCCGCGAATACGATGGTGGATTTGACCTCGATTTACGGTGGGGCACCCAATACCGATGACATGCTTCATGTGCGCCTTGCGATTGATCTGGGAAATGATACGATCTCTCTCTCAGCTCTCAATCTTGCGACAGGGTTGAGAGTGGTTAGTTCGACCGCTTTCACGGGAGCTGACTGGGCGGGTGGTGATGGAACCGGTTTTTTCAATTATAATGGATCAACCGGGGGATCAGCCGGGGGAAATGTCCCGGGAGGATATTCTAATTACGACGGGCAGTTTGCAGGATTGCAATTCTACACCGATGAGGTGCTTGAGCCGATTCCCGAGCCTTCTTCGGTTCTTCTCTTAGGACTGGGAGCCTGTGGTTTCCTGCGTCGCCGCCGATAGCGGAATTGCAGAACCAACTTTTTTAGACCGCTCCGAGGTTTTCCTCCGGGGCGGTTTTCTTTGTTTTGGGGCTGTTCTGGATGGGGGTTTTCTTGTCTTCGTTCATCTTCCATTCAGGATGGGGGCGGTAGCTTGGAAATTTTATGAGAGTACTTGTAGTCGAGGATCAGGATGATTTGCGTGAGATCGTGGTGGAGACCTTGCGGGAGGAATCGTTTGCGGTGGATGAGTCGGCGGATGGGGAGGAGGGGCTCTACAAGGCGTTGAACTGGGATTATGACATGATCGTGCTGGATATTATGATGCCGGTGCTGAACGGGTGGGAGGTTTTGGAAAAGTTGCGGCAGGAGAAGCAAACGCCGGTGTTGATGTTGACGGCCTTGGATCAGGTTCAGGACAAGGTGAAGGGGTTGAACCACGGTGCGGATGATTATTTGGCCAAGCCGTTTGATTTGGCGGAGTTGGTGGCGCGGGTGCGGGCGGTGATTCGCCGGAATGGCGGGGAGCATCGACCGGAGGTGACGGTGGGGAAAGTGACGATCAATACGACGTCGAAGACGCTCAAGGTGAACACCAAGGAAGTGGAGGTGACGGCGCGGGAGTATGCGATGGCGGAGTTGATGATCCAGCATCGGGACGAGGTGGTGACGCGTGACTTTCTATACGACCATCTCTTTGACGAGAATGATGAGTCGATGTCGAACATGCTGGATGTCTATGTTTACAAGCTGCGGCAGAAGTTTGGGAAAGACTTTATCAAGACGCGCCGGGGTCAGGGTTACATTGTGGAATCAGTCTAGATGAGATTTTTTCCGCAAACGATTCGCTGGCGCATTCAGCTGTGGCACACGCTTTTGCTGGTCGTGATCATTGCGGCCTTGTTGGCGGCATTTTACCAAAATCAGCGGGAGATTTCGTATCAGGCACTCGACCGTGAATTGAATAGTCCGATCACGCGTCTGTTGCCACGGATGGAGAGGCGAAGAGAACCTCCTCCCCGGACTCGCAGGGTGCCGAGGCCGGATCCCCTTGATGACGAATTTGGTCCGGGACCTGGCCGTGGTCCTGGTCCCCTGAGAGGTCCCGGGATCGAGGACGGTCCGTCGGAACGCCGCCAGGAGGATCGGGGAGAGGAAAGAGGCCCTACGCTGGATGAGGTTGTCGAGGATTTGGCGGAGGATGATATTTTTGTGATCCAGTGGGATCGTGATGGGGAACTGCGATTTGCTTCCGGGAATGCTCCGGAGGATTTGACGCCCATTCCGGAGGAGGTTCCGAGGGGAGGAGAGCGGCTCACGAAACGGACGGTGGACGGGTATCGGGAAGTGATTCACGCGAGCCCCGGCGGTGGGTTTGTTTTGGTGGGAACATCGATCAAACCGTTTGAAGACAATCTTGAATCCCTCGCGGTGCGGTTGGTGGGGACCGGGGTTCTGATTGTGGGTGGGGGATTTTTGGTGGGGTGGCTTCTGATTGGGCGGTCGTTGAAACCGATCCGGGAGATCAGTGATACCGCGCATCGGATTTCAGATGGAGATTTATCGGATCGCATTCAGATCCGGGAGGATCGGAGCGAATTGGGAACGCTGTCGGCAGTGCTGAATGAGACGTTTGAAAAGTTGGAGACTTCGTTTGAGCACCAGGTGCGATTTACGGCGGATGCTTCGCATGAAATGCGGACTCCGATTGCGGTGATTTTGGCAAAGAGCCAGTTTGCGTTGAAGCGGGAAAGGTCGTCCGGGAAGTATCAGGAGGCGCTGCAAACGTGCATGGATTCGGCGCAGCACATGCGGACTTTGACAGACGGGCTTCTGGAGTTGTCGAAGGTGGATTCGGGAGAGTTTAATCTGCGGAAAGAAGAAGGTGATTTGGAGGATCTGACCCGCGAAGTGGTGCGAATGATCGAACCTTTGGCGGATGAGAAACAGCTCACAATTTCTTGTGAACTGAGCCCGGCGAGGATGAAATTTGATTCTCAAAAGATGCGGCAGGCTTTGCTGAATTTGCTGAGTAACGCGGTGAAGTACAACCGCGAAGAAGGGGAGATCGGGGTGAAGTTAACTTCCGTGGATGGAAGGGTGTTGTTGTCGATCCGCGACACGGGTCCGGGGATTAGCGAGGAGGCTCTGCCACATGTTTTCGAAAGATTTTATCGGGTTGACAAGGCCAGGACACGGGGAGGGCGCAGTGGAACCGGGTTGGGGCTGGCGATCACGAAGGCGATCATTGAGGCGCATGGGGGCCGGATTGAGGTGAAGAGTGAAGTGGGAGTTGGTTCGGTTTTTGAACTGAGGTTTGGTGAGCGGAATTGAATTCGTTTCTTCGTCTTCGAGTTGATGGCTTCGGCAAGTGCGATTCCCGAACCGGGTTCTTCGATTTTTTTGATTCTCGCTGCGGGTCTTGGGGTCCTGACAAAAAGAATTCCCCGCTCCGGCCTAATTGGGGGGATGACCGAAACGGGCAAATGGCTTAGCAAGCGGGCGTGGTAAAAACGCATACCTGTCACCTTCCTTTATGCTTTTTTTCTTTGGAAGTTACAAAGAAAGGGAAGTTATTTTGTGATTCTTTGCTCGAGTCCTTACTTTTTGATGCGGACGCGGAAGAATC
>CALFSW010000133.1 GCA_937916505.1 uncultured Verrucomicrobiales bacterium
AAAGTGGTGCGCAACAGGTTCTGGACAATTCATCCAGCATGCAGCCCCACCTTCCGCAACTGCGTAAGGAAATCGATAGCGGCTTTCCCGGCTCCCACTTCCGCGAAGTCTACGGCTGTGCTCTCACTTGGCGGGCCGGACCCACCAAATTGGGCAAGCGGGATCTCGTCATGCTCGCTATGGAAGATCTCATCATCGTGAAGGGCACCGACGCCCTCTACTGGTTTAGCGACCTCCGTGATCCCCAGTCTGAAGCAGGCCTCTTCCGCCTCGGTGATCTCCTGCAACGATCCGGCACCCTCTTTTACGTCGCCTCGGTCGATCAAAAACCCGATGACGAGCTCGAAGACCTCATCACCGAGTTTAAGAAGAAGTAGAGAACCCGATTCGCCTGCAACGAAAAAGGGACTTCAGTTTCCCGAAGTCCCTTTGAAAAGTAGTCCTTAAGACAAAAGCTCTTCCCTAGCGCCGGCGGCGAAGGAGGAAGCTCAGGCTGGCAAGCCCGAACAGTGCCGTGCCGGTAGGCTCGGGAACAGTCGTGATGGAAAGGTTATCGATCAAAACAGTCTCGTTTGCACCTCCGACTCGGGCAGAAAGTCCGAACAAATGCGCATCGTCTGCAGAAAAGGTAGTCGCAACATTTGCGAAAGCGGCGTTCGTCAAAAGTCCGGTTGTTGAAAAGGACGCCCCGTTCACAGGATCCCAGCTCATCGTTGCGGTTCCACTCACAGTCGTGCCATCGGAGA
Source organism: uncultured Verrucomicrobiales bacterium (assembly GCA_937916505.1). Lineage (GTDB taxonomy): Bacteria > Verrucomicrobiota > Verrucomicrobiia > Verrucomicrobiales > Akkermansiaceae > SW10. Next base: position 747 of record CALFSW010000133.1, read on the forward strand.
GGATCGAGCCATTGGTGAATCCAAGACTGAGATCAGCCCCTCCGGCCTTTTCCGCCAAATTGACGCCCTGCTCGGCATCCAAATTCATCCAGGTATCAACCTCGAATGAGAGATTTTCGGTCACAGTGCCCTCGCCTGCCATTCCCTCCTCGGCTGAGCCAAGGATGCCAGGCCCGAAGTTTCCGTAGTTAAAGGAAAATCCATCAGCTGGCTCATTGGCTCCGATACTGTCGATAATGGTATAGTCGAATGAGGCAGACCATCCGCTGGATGAACCGGCCACAGCCGGGACATTGAAGCTGGCAAAGCCACCGGCCACTCCGTCACGGGTCAGCTCAAGCTGGCCACTTTGAATGTTTGCAGTTCCGTTCATCTGGCTGCCATCGCCAACGTCAGTCGTTCCGTCGGCAAAGCCGTCAAAGTCCTGAAGGTAGGTCGCTGCAGTAGCCGACGAACAAACGGCACCCAGTGAAAGGGCAGCCACAGTTGCATAATATAAATTTGATTTCATGGTGCTAATTAATCTTGGAGTCATTCCGAGGTTTGCTATCGAACCCAGAAGCCGGGGGAAAGTCAATCGAAAAAACCAAACTTTGTACGGAAATCACAGAATAGGCTAATTTGGGAGCTCCTTGGAAGGAACCCGAAGAAATACTGTGACTCTAAGGCTAACCTGAAGCCGGAGGCGCAAAACCAAAGCCGAAACGTCAACACCACCGGAAGAAGTGGTGCATTTCCAAGCAAGCAGACAAAAAAATTTGTTGGGATGCCGGAATATCGACACCTCAACAAATCTGAAGAAAATTTGAGTCACCCACCAGGGGACTCCATAACCCTTGGGCTAGTTCGTTTCCCGGATGTGATAGAAGCGACGCACCGTGTCAATCGGGATGCCTGATTCCGTGAAGGAAGTCGTCTCCGCCCCCGCTGCTCCGCCAACACTGTCATCCAGCTCTTCCCAATCGTCGACATCGCCCGACAGGTCAGGCGAGGCATAAACCCCGTAGGTCTTCCTGTCCGAGGAATTCCAGGTCACCGTCACCGACCGGGTGTCAGGATTGCCCCCGAGACCCGGGACGATGACATTTTCGATATTGATGATACGGAAGTTGTCCTGCGGAGCACTGCCGAGAACGATCTGCAAGTTGTCGATCGCCAGGGTCTGGTTGGCCCCACCGACTCGTGCGGAAAACCCGAAGTTATATCCGGGGTCGCCCAGGAATGTCGTTGCGATGTTCTCAAACTCAGCGTTCGTAAGAAGCCCCTCAGTTGTGAATGAGAGACCATCGACGGGATCGTAGACCATCGTCACCGGACCGCTCACTGAGGTTCCATCGGCGAGGATCGAGCCGTTGGTGAAGGAGAGGTTGGTATCAAGTCCATCGACTTTTTCGGCGATATTGACCCCCTGCTCGGCGTCGAGGTTCATCCAGGTATCGACTTCGAAAGAGATATTCTCAGTCACTCCCCCGATCGCACCCATCCCCTCCTCAGCACCACCGAGTTCGGTAAGCGTAAAGTTGCCGTAGTTGAATGAAAAGCCGTCGGCCGGCTCGTTTGAGCCCGCACCATCAGTGATCGTGAGGTCAAAGCTGGCAGTCCAACCGTTCTCCGATCCCTCGATGGCCGGAATCATGAAGCTGGCGAAGCCGCCGGCAACGCCGTCGCGGGTCAAGACGAGTTGATTTCCCTCAACCGCAGCAGTCCCGTTCATCACCGAGCCGTCGCCGAGGTCGGTTGTGCCATTTGCAAAGCCGTCGAAGTCCTGGAAGTATCCAGTCGGAAGAGCCTGCGGAACGGTTGGATCGCGGCCATCGGCAACTTCGACGCCGTCTTTGACGCTATCGCCGTCAGTGTCACCGTTATTCGGGTCTGACCCGGGTTGGGTCGTGGGATTCCCGGAATCGTAGGGGAGATCCGGATTTTCGACACCGTCCAGCAAGAAGTCTCCATCGGAATCGTCATCGAGGGGATCGCTTCCGGTGTCGGTCACGCTCGCCCAGGTTCCGGTGTTGGTCTCGACATTGTCGTTGTAACCATCGTTATCCGTGTCGTCGTTCTGTGGGTCGGTCCCCAGGTTCCGTTCTTCAGCGTTTGTCAAAGTGTCCAGGTCCGGATCACCGTCTGCGCCCTGCCCTGGATCGCCGACCACTCCGTTATTATTTGGATTCTCGCCGTTGTCGTCCGGATCCAGATCATTGTTGATTTCATAGTCATCCTCAAGGCCGTCACCATCGGAATCGGCAAGGTTGGGATCGGTGCCAGGTTGATCGGCATCGACGAACGGAAGATCAGGGTTCTCGACACCGTCGAGAAGCGTGTCACCGTCAGAGTCGTTACTGAGCGGATCGGTGCCGGTGTCCGTGAGTCCACCCCAGGTTCCACTATTGGTCTCGACGTCATCGGTGAGCGTGTCGTCGTCGGTGTCGTCGTCCTGCGGGTCGGTCCCGAGATCGCGCTCTTCGGTATTCGTAAGATTATCCCCGTCCGGATCGCCAGCCGCCCCGTTGTCCGGATTACCCGGCACCCCGTTGTTGTTCGGGTTCAACCCGTTGTCCTCAGGATCGAGCCCGTTTGCGAGTTCGTAGATGTTGCTGAGGCCATCGCCGTCGTTATCATCGCCTCGTCCGGTATTAATGATAATGTTGTCGATGAGAACGGTCTGATTGGCACCGCCGACACGGCCGGAGAAGATGAACGTGTAAGCATCGTCAGGTGAAAACGTGGTCGCGACACCCAGAAAGTCAGCATTCGTCAGGAGACCGGTCGTGGTGAACGAAAGGCCGGCCGTGGGATCATAGATCATTTCCACCTGGCCGCTAACGCTCGTGCCATCGGCGAGGATCGAGCCATTGGTGAAGGAGAGGTTGGTATCGACCCCACCGACCTTCTCCGCGATGTTGACCCCCTGCTCGGTGTCAAGGTTCATCCATGTGTCGACCTCGAACGAGATATTCTCGGTGACGGCGGCAGCTCCAGCCATCCCTTCCTCAGCAGAGCCGAGTTCGGTGAGAGGGGCATTGCCGTAATTGAAAGAAAAGCCATCGGCCGGCTCATTGGCCCCAACACTGTCGGTGATGGTGAGATCGAAGGTCGCCACCCAACCGAGCGAAGAGTCTGCGATGGCCGGGATTGCGAAGCTGCTGAAGCCGCCGGCACCGCCGTCAACCGTTAGCTGGAGTTGCTCGCCGACGACCTGGGCATTTCCGTTGAACACGGTGCCATCACCGAGATCCGGAGTGCCGTCGGCGGCTCCGGTGAAGTCCTGGGTATAGGTTGCCGCGTTTGAACTGGTGACGATTGCGAGCATCGCAATCAGCGACTGAGGAATGATTCGAAGTTTCATGATGTGTGCGTATCGTGAAGGCTATCTAAGCGAGGGCGCACCGTCAAGCTTCAGATTTGCGTGCGTGTCACAATGGGTGC
>CALFSW010000134.1 GCA_937916505.1 uncultured Verrucomicrobiales bacterium
CAGCTGTGCGGCGCGCATATATTTTCACCAGGGGACATGCTACGCAATTCCTGCAGCCAATTTGGCTTCGTGAAAAAACGAATGTGTGACGGGGTGTTCGAGTTCCCAAATCATTTCGATAGGTCGGTCACCTTTGGCGCTGACAAATGTTGCGGGTCCAAGGTAGGTGAATGGGCTGGTGAGTTTTCCTTCAGCTTTGCGGAGGCGCGCGAAGAACAGGATTGTGTTTCCACGTTCTTGCTGGTGAATGTAATTTTGGCCCATAGGTGTTGCTTGGCTGGTGTTTGATGGGCTCTCCCAATGAAGCTTTGTCCGTGATCTTACATAATCTCGATACATGGTGCTCTCCGAGAAGAGTTTGGCGGTTTTTTCAAAGGTGACAAAGTGGAGGTAGAGTTTGTGCTCTTTGACCGGGATGACGCCCGTTCCTGTAGGGCCTGAGGATTCCAGGTGAGCTTTGCCAAATGCTGATGAAACTTCCCTCATGGTGTATTGGCCGTGGAGTTCGAGCGGGCTGGGGAACGGGAGTGATACTTCAGCACGCGTGATCTGTTTGCTCTGGGCGTATTCGATGATTTCTATGAGGTCGCTGGTGTATCTTTTGTTTTCTTTGAGCTGGCGAAATGCCTCAAAATAACTGGTGAATCCGAGCGCCTTGCCGGGTTTGTTCCAGAGCAGATAATACGCAGATGCCGTGTAGGGGTGTTTGACGAGTTGTGGTAGCTGTGTCTGTGGAGTAGTTGGAGCATGGAGTAGATCATGCAGGAATTGGAGGTAGAGCGGCGATGTGATCATGCCGGCCCGTGCGAGGGAGTTGAGCTCGGGTGCTTGTTGGTCACAATCCGGTATGGTGTGGAACTGGGAGGCCTCCTTCCAGTCGCTCCATGATTTGCGGGTAAGAAGTTCCGTTGGGATTTCTTCACTCTTCTGAATGAACTCTCTGAAGCTAGGTGCTTTGTGCCCTTTCCACTGGGAAAATGCCTCGTCGATTCTCAGGTCTGGGTTGTTATAGGTGCGGCGGATATTTTTGATGATGCGCTCTTTCGCGGTCTTCTCAAACTGGATGTAACACCCTGCGGGGAGGTGGGGGAAACCCACTTCGATTTCCTTGCTGAGGTCGTTTCGTTTCCCTGGTAGTAGAGCTTTGAGTCTGAGGTCGTAGCGGAATTCTTTACGCTCTTTGCCTATGAAATCCAAGACGGTGACCTGTTCTTTGTCTTTGCTGTGCCGGAGTCCGCGTCCGAATTGCTGCAGGTAGATGACGTGGCTCTCAGTGGGCCGCAGAAATAGCAGGCAATTAACGGCGGGGATATCAACCCCTTCGTTGAACAAATCGACGGTGAATATGAAGTTAATTGATCCCGATTTAAGGTCGTTTCTGGCAGCGCGTCGTGCCTCGTCCGGTGTGTCTGAATCAAGGGCGATCGCTTTGATGCCAGCAGCATTGAAGCTGTCTGCCATGAAGTGCGCGTGATCTTGTGAAACACAAAAACCCAGGCCTTTGACATGGAGATGGTCAAAGGTATTGGGATCGAGCGGGGAGGGTAAATACTCGATGATCTTTTTGATGATGAGGCTGACTCTCAGGTCGTCTCCTGTCAGGAGCTTGTTGAGCTCAGTGTGGTCATATTTCCCTCGCTTCCACGAGAGTGATGAAAAATCGATGTTGTCGCTTACTGCGTAGTAATGGAATGGACAAAGAAGCTTCTTTTCGAGTGCATCAGGGAGGCGGATTTCTGCGGCTAAGGGTGAATCGAAATCTTCTGCAATGCTGGTGCCGTCGGTTCGTTCGGGGGTGGCAGTCAGCCCGAGTAGAATATTGGGCTTTAGCCTGTGAAGAATATCTTGGTAGCTGTCGGCTTTGCCGTGATGGGCTTCGTCGAGGATGACAATATCCCAATAATCAGCACCAAATTGAGAGATTAAGCTGCGGGTGTTGAAACTAGGGACTGAGCAGAAGAGATGGTCGTGGTTTGCCGGTTGGCGTCCATCGTAGAGTGAATCTCCAAAATCTCCGTCGATAAGAACTTGGCGAAATGAATCTTGTGCTTGCTCGAGGATTTCTTTGCGATGGGCGAGAAATAAAAGTTTGGGCCGTGGTTTGCCGGGCATGCAGAGTCTCAGGTAATCAAAGGCTGCGATCATGGTTTTTCCTGTGCCTGTTGCTGCTACGACGAGATTTCTGAACTGGCTCCTTTGGGCACGGGCTTCTTCGAGTTCATCGAGCACCATGGATTGATGTTCGAAAGGGCTCAGGGTAAAGGTCGTAAGTGCAGTGGTGGTATTAGCCGTGGGGTATTTCTCGCGCCGGGTCGCTTCTACAAGGTATTCAAAATCATCATTGTGGTATTCCTTGAATGAGGGTGATTCCCAGTAACCTTCGAATTGTGCTTCACAGCGACGGAAGAGGTCCGGAAGCTCCTGCATCGGGAGCTTGACGGTCCATTCCAGACCGCTGGTCATGGCCGCGTGTGAAAGGTTTGCCGAACCAATATAGGCACATGATAGGCCGCTGTTTCTGTGGATGAAATAGGCTTTGGCGTGGAGGCGCGAATGCTTGGTGTCGTAGCTAACCTTGATTTCTGTGTTGGCTAAGCTTTTGAGCTTATGGATGGCGGCAGGATCTGAGGCCCCGAGGTAGGTTGTGGTGATGACGCGCAATTTTCCGCCACGTTGCGTGAACTTCTCGAGGGCTGGAAATAGCAGATTAATTCCAGCTGATTTGATGAAGGAAACGAGCATATCGACTCGATTAGCGCTTTCTAATTCGAGCTCGATTTCGTTGCCGAGTTGGGGGCTGCCAGATGAGCCGGTGAAGAGTGAGGGAGATGTAAGTGGTGTGGAGGGACGGACTATCGATTTTGTGTCTGGCTCAGATATTTCAGTGAGTAAATTCTTCTCCTCATCGATAAAATGCTGATTACTGATAAAACCCAAGGATTCGTCGTATTCACTAATCGTTCGAAGAATTCGATTTGCCAGCTGATAGCGGTCCTTCTCGTTGTTTTCCGCATTACCTACGATCCTGAGCGAGCGTTTGATATGTTCAGCCAGGGAACGGGTCAAGTAGTCCGCCGTAAGCGCTTTGTCTGGTGTTTCAAGACGAGCAATATGTCGATTCTGATCTAGCGCATTTAATTTCTGGCACAGTTCATCTGTGAGTAGATTCTCGTAGATACCTTCGTTGAGCTTCTCCATCTGCTCGGTACCCTGAATACCACGGACGGGTCGCGCAAATATTATTCTGTAGAAGTGGCTGATGATTTTTCTGAAGTTGGAATGCTACTTATAGTCCGTTGAATCAGCGGGAGATTGGTTGATAGAGTTGTGGCATGGAGATTGAATTTTCGAACGAAGAACGCGAGATGCTGGAGTTGTCCGTTGAAAGACGCCTTCAAACTTGGTGTTGGACGTTTGAATATCTGGAAACGGGAGTTGCTGATGGGCTGATTGCAGAATGCCACAAACCATCGGAAGCGCGATGGAGGCTGGAGCGGTATCAGGCGTTGCTTGAGAAACTTCAATCGTTCGGGTGAGAGGATGGAGCGCGGGTTGGCGATTGATATCGAACTGGCGGCGCGGGAGTTTTTAGAGGAGATGCGGGAGAGGGGGTTCCTTTGGACGAAGGAGGAGATGGTGGGAGTGAATCCGCTGCCGACGCTGGAGAGGGTCTTGGAATTGATGAAGGAAGAGGGAATTGAGAATTGGCGGGGTGTTTTGGAGACCCGGCATGAGCGGGGGACCCGGAGGGTGAAGGGGTGAATTGAGAGAGCGAGGGGGGGGTGAACGCCGAACGTCGAACGCTGAACTTCCAATTTTGAATGGGGACTTGGTTGGGGGGCTTGGTTGAGGGGAGGTCTCGCGCAGAGTCGCGGATTCGCAGAGGTTTTTGGGGGCGTGGTTGGGGGCGGAGAGAATTTCACGCAGAGCAGCAGAGCAACGGAGGTTTTTGAGGGCTGGGTTGTGGAGGAAGGTTGAGGGGAGATCTCACGCAGAGTCGCGGATACCCATACTGGGCACTTTGGACGCAGAGGTTTTTGGGGGCGTGGATGGGGGTGGGGAGAATTTCACGCAGAGACCCATGCCGGGCACTTTGGCCGCGGCGGTAATTTGTGGGCTTCCGACTGAATCCTCCGAACTTCACTCTCCGACCGGAGGGCCCATGGGAAAAGATCCTTTTCCTGAAATAGATGAAATTAAATGAGCTGTTTTCCCGATGATTCCCGCCTTGGTTAGGTGGAGCGCAGAGTGTCAGTGGCCAATTCCGGCCAATGCTTTTCCGAACCAGATATTATTGATGAAAACCAGCTATTCGAATCGTCTGCGCCGATCAGGGTGCCAGTTCACCTCCCTTGTCATTCTCGCCGCGGTGACGAGTTCCTGTGCGACTTCCAAAAAGTCGGATCCTTCGACGCATGTCGCGCCAGCGATCGGTCGCTCCTGGGTGAAGGTGAAATCGAAACCCCCGACCTGGTATCCCCGTGGGGTTCCGGCTGATCATCCGACCGACTTCTACAGCGGGGAGTGGTTCTATCTGGAAGACACGGCGGATACGCGCTTCTTCATTCCCATTCACGGACTCCTGCCAGACAAAAGAAAAGCCTTAAAGGCCGAAGCGATGGCAGCCCGGCATCCGGATACGATTCAGAGAATTACGAGTGAGGAGAGGGTTCGTAAATCAAAGGGTGTCTTGTCAGCGATCATCGTGGCTCCGTTCATGGCCATTGGAGAGATGTATCAGTAATCACTGACTCCATGAGTTTCATGAAAGCAATTTGTGATCGGATTTGTGTGGCCCTTGTCGGTCTTTCTTTGGCCGCGCCGGTCTTTCTTGGGAGTGCCTGTTCCGAGACTGGAACACGGGTGACAGAGTCAGGCTCGGTCATACAAACGGGGGGAGCGATCCCGGATCTGATCAGAGCAAAAAACGAGAGGAAGCGGGGACCTCTGCCTGAATCAACGTGGAACAAGGATGGAGGGTGGAAAAAGATTGGAAGCCAGCCACCGACTTTCATTCCTTCCGGTTATTCCAGGAATTCTCCGAGAACTGATGAGGAGGGGCAGTGGTTTGTCGATGTTCGGAAAGAGGCGGATGGGAAGAGACTCTTCGTTCCCAACTATACGGAGGGTCCGGGGAGTTCGACCATCCTCGCTGTGGAAGCGAACGAGATCGTGAATTGGCGGTATTCAAAGGGCGAAAAGTGGTATCGCGGGGTTGATCATCGGGAGTAGGGGGGAGAGCGCATTTCATTTTTAAAGACGGATGCGGGGGCTGGGTTGAGGGGAGGTCTCGCGCAGAGACCCATGCCGGGCACTTTGGGCGCAGAGGTTTTTTGAATTTGAATTTTGGTCTGGTGGCGGAGAGATTTGGGCTTTTTCCTTCCCGGGAGATGGCGGAAGAAAGTTATGAAGAAATGTCTGAGCGGATCACTGATGCCAATGAGGAGCATTTGGCTCACTTTACGAATGATCTCATTCTTGGGAAGAAGATGGGAAAGATGAAGGCGCACGAGCATGCGGAGCGGCTTCGTTTTTTTGGGAATGAGTTTCTCCTGAATTACCGAAGTGAGGATTTGGTTGGGGGCCTGGGATGCTTTGGCGGCTTCGTGGGAGATTGGTTGATCCGCAAGTGCATGTGGTCGGATGCGGAGGCGGTGAGGAAGAATGCGGAGTCGTTCAGCCTGTGGCTTCGATACGTGAGGGAGTCGGTCAATCTCCCGCCCGACGACCGGGCGGAGTTGAGTGAGTGGCAGGAGGAAATCGACGAGAATCTGGAGCTGTGGTGCTTGCGATCGGATTGCTACAATGATCCGTCCTGGGAGCCTGAGGATCTATTCGACGAATATGGCAGTTGGAATGATGAGGCTTTGAAAAAGGGAGGCGCTCGTAGCCCGAATCTCATCACGGGGACGGGGCGTTTGGTTTTGAATCTTCTGTTGAGTGCGCAGGCCTGCAAATTTGTGGGGATCAAGCCACCCGAATTGGTGAAGTTGTCGGATTGGGGTGACTGGGAGTCGCCGAAGCATCGATGGTTTTCGAATTGGCGCTGTGAGGTTTGTTTTGGAATGAAAGGGACGAAGGAGAAGGTTCTGATGGTGATGAATCTGGCGACCCGGTATTCGGTTCTGATCAGGATTGCGGGGAATGATCCCAAGGTATTTTTGATTGCGGTGCACGCGGCCATTATGAGGGTCTTTGATGAACATCAGGTGGCCCGGCCGGGGACGGTTGATTTGGAAGTCAAAACGCTGAGTGGGGCGGCCAGGAGCGTGACTTCAACCCAAAATAATCAGATCTATCGCTTGGATGACATTATGGATCGGCCGCAGGTGAAGTATCTGGAAGATGCGGAAGGGCCTCTGAATCATATTCCGATCAAAGTGACGGATTACCTTTTTCCAGATCGGCTTTTCGCAGACAAGTGCCGGGAGGAACCGCCCTTTGCGGAGATCGCGGGGCCGGACAATGTGGTGTCTTTCCTGAATTGACGCCGGGGATTCGTTTCAGATTGTATGGGGAGGCGGAAGGAGCTTCTCTGTGATATGGCTGATTCGTTGACGGTTGATGATTTTGTCTTTTCGCCTGATTCCGAGATTTGGCGGGTGAACCGGTATGCGAACGGATTGTTGTTTGGGCCGGCGGCGGTTTTGTTGCAGGTGGCACATCCCCGGGTGGCGCAGGGGGTGGCGGATCATAGTGATTTTCAGGATGATGCGCTGGGGCGGTTGCGGCGGACTTTGTCGACGGTGAACCGGATTGCTTTTGGCACGATCGAGGAGGCGGAGGAGATGCGGGCGAGGTTGAGCGCGGTGCACGGCCGGGTGCAGGGGAAGACTTCGGAGGGGATGGCGGGGCCGCGGGGGTATTCGGCCTTTGAGCCGGATTTGTTGCTGTGGGTTCTGGCGACTTTGATCGATGCTTCGATCAAGGGGTATGAGTTTGTGTGGGAACCGCTGGGGCCGGAGCGGAGGGAGCGGTTCTATCGGGATTTTCGTCGCTTCGGGACTTACTTTGGGCTGGGGGAAGAGGTGGGGCCTGCGAATTACGGGGAGTTTGTGGGGTATTATGAGGAGATGCTTTCGGGGGATCTGCTGGGGAGTCATCCGCTCTGTGCGGAGGTGGCGGCGGCGGTGGTGCGGCCGCAGCATCCGTGGCGGGACCGGGTGCTGGGGAGGATGGTGGATTTTCTTCCGATTGAGACGGTGCCTTTTGCCATCCGGAAGAGGCTGGGTTTGGAATCGACGGGGTGGAGTCGGTTTCGGATGGGGGTGTTGCAGCGGGTGGCACCGGTGGCGTTTCGGGTCTTGCCGAAGCGGGTGACTTATTATCCGGAGTCGTATCGGGCGGAGAAGAGGTTGAAGAACGCCGAACGCTGAACGCCCGATGTTGAATGGTGAATGCGTGCTTGGGGAGCGTGGTTGGGGGAAGGTCTCGCGCAGAGTCGCGGAGTCGCAGAGGTTCTTTGGTGGGTTGGGGGGCTGGGTTGTGGCGTAAAAGGCTTCACCTCACGCGATGGTGATTTGGGTCTGGATGGGAAAAAGAGGTCTCACGCGGATACCCATGCCGGGCACTTTGGGCGGAGAGTTTTTTTTGGGGGGGGAGGGGCACGTTACCCGGCCTTAGAAGGTGGTGCCGATCGCAAAATGGAAGGCTCCTCCGGGTTCTCCGCTGTCCCGGGTGAGAGAGCGTCCGTATTCGAAACGGATGGGGCCGACAGGGAGGTCAACGCGGACACCGACTCCCACAGCCATTTCGACTCCGGAATCGAGGGAGCCGGCGTCGAAGAATGCCAGGCCTTTGACGGGCCCAAGAAATTTGTAGGTGTATTCAGCGTTGGTCAGCCACCAGGTGGTTCCTCCGAGAGGGTCACCATTGAAATCAGCTCCCATTTCCCGTTCGGAGAATGAGCGGATGGTGTTGGCACCGCCAAGGAACTTGCGAAGGTCAATGGGGAGGTCTTCATCGTCGCCGGTGGGGATGATGATGCCGCCGCGGAGGCCAAGAGCGAGGGCGCTTTTGTCACCGAGTGATTTGTAGTAGCTGAACTGGGCATCGGTTTCCATGAAGCCGATGCCGCCGTTTCCGGAGGCGAAGCCGAGGGAGGCGTCGAATTTTGCAAACCAACCGTCGGATGGAAGGGCGGGGTCGTTCCGCCGGTCGTATTTTTGGTGGAAGTTGATGCGGTTGACGAGATAATCGTCCGGTCCGATGAGTTCGGCGGGAATGTCGCTTTCGATTGTGGTGAAGGAGGTTTCGAAGCCAAGGGTGGCGGAATAGTATTGTCCGCGCTTCCAACCAAGTTCGACCGCGGCTCCACCCTGGAGTTTCTGATAGCTTTCATGGTCACGGGTGACGAGAAAGGCCCGACCGCCAAAAGTGAGATCACGGTTCAGGAAGAAGGGATCGGTGAGGGAAATTTCACCAAGGATGCCAAGCGAGGTGAATTCGGCACCGGCAGAGAGGTTCCAGAGGCGCCCCCCGAAATTGTGGTCGTAGTAGCGGGCACCGAGGACAAAACCTTCAATGGAGCCAAATCCAGCCGCGAAGGAGTAGCCGCGGGCATCGGCCTCGCTGACGTGAAGGGTGAGATCGAGTTGCGTGTTTTTATTCTTTTCGGCGTCGAGACGGATGCTGTCGAAGGCCCCGGTGGAGAGGAGCTTTTTGATTTCCTTGTTCGCGTCATTTTCATTGTAGGGGAGACCAACGAGATCTTGAAAGCGGTTGCGAAAACGATCCGGTTTGGTTTTTTGGAGTCCTTTGACTTGCAGGGAGCGAACGGTGAATTTTTCGCCCGGGGTCAGAACGAAGGTGATCCGCAGGCGGGGGCCATCAGCTTCCTTGAGCATGGTCGTGGAGATGTCGGGGTAGCCGCGGAGGCGGTAGCTCTCAGTGACGGTGTTCCGAATCTTCACGATCGTCTCTGCGGTGGCTTTTTTCCCGTCGACTGCCTGGAGTTTTTCGAGGAGTTTGCGGGTGGGTTGAACGGGAGATTTTAGCAGGGGTGGGACAAGGGTGAAGAGAGGGCCTTTGGTGATGCGGAGGGTAAAGGGGATCTGGCCTTCGGTACGGGGTTGTTGGATGGACTTGACGGAGGCGTTCCAGTAACCCTTGGAATGGAGGAGGTCGACGATGCGCTCAAGGCCGTCGGGGATGACTGCGGCTTCGAAGGACCTCCGGCTGCGTGACTGGGGGAAAGCGGCCTTGAATTGATTTTGCACGGCCTCGACATCGTCAAAGCCTTCCACGGTGATTTTCCCGACGAACTGGGAGAGACCTTCTTCGACGGTGAGGAGAATGATGTCATTGGGGGCGAGGCTCCCGGAGACTTCGGCGTCGGGGAGGCCGTGGGTGCGGAGGTAGGATTCCACGAGAAAGGAAGCATCGTCGGCACGGGAAGGAGTGGCCGGGCGCTTGCTGATGTATTCAAGCCGCCCGGCGATGGCTTCCTTAATATGCTCGTCCGAATATGAGGTCAGCCCGGAGTACTTGATCCTGGCTCCCGGGAGAGGGTGGGTTGCGAGGAGGAGGGCGATGAAGAGAAAAGAGCGCATGGTTAGCGAAAACGAACTGAAAAGATGACGAGGGCACGGGATTCACCTTGTTGGTCGATTTGGGTGGTGAAGTCCCACTTTAAGCCCTCCTTATCTTGGATCTCGAGGGTGGCGGAGGAATACTTGCGACCGGAAAATTGGCTGGTGTCACCGAGGGAGAGTTCAATTTGACTGGAGTTTTTGAGAATGCGCTGGAGGACGGTTTTGTCCTTGTCGCCATTTCTCCGGCGAATGCCTTCGAGGAGGTATTGGAGGGCTTTTTGTGAAGCGACCTGTCGATCTTCGAGCTGGTCGGAAGCGGAGCCCGTGGCGAGGAGGAGCATGATTTCGCTTTCGGGAAGGGGAGGATTTGAGGTGAGGATGAGGTTTGGGTTTTGAACGGGGCCGGTGAGATAAACCTGAATGGTGTATTGCCCGACGGTGGAGCTGCCGCGGAGGTTCACAAGGGGATTGGTGAGGGAGTCCGGGCGGAGGGTTACGATGGCGGTTTGGACCTGAAGGTTGCTGAAGGGGAGGTCGGCTTCGAGATCCTTGGAGGTTAGGGTGCCGGCGGTTTTGGGGGCACCGATGGTGCCGTAAACCCGGACGTTCCCGGTGATATCACCGCGAGCGAGGTTTCCGCGAATGAGGATGGCATCGAGGGTGCTCACCCTGATATCCAGCCGCCAGTCCATGACGCCGGAGGATTTTTTTTCATCGGGAGCGGAGGGAGTGGGAGCCCGGGAGAATGAGGGAAGGTTGGGTTTGGGAATATCGGTGGTGCGGGGGACGCCGAACGGGAGAATTTCGATGTCCTTGTAGAAGAGGCTCTCGGTGAGCTCGACCTTGCCCGAGAGGGTGGCAGCGCTGAGAGGGCCGCGAAGATCGAGATTGGTGTGGCCCCGGAAGGTGTAGTCGGCAGAGCGATGAAGAAGGAGGTAACGGCCGTTGAGGTTGATATCAAAAACGGGCTCATTTCCTTCAAGATTTACGGTCCCGCTGATCTTGGCCGAGCCGCCGGCGGCGTTAATCGTGGAGGGCTGGATGGTGGCGACTTTTCCGAGGAAGGTGACGTCGAAGGAGGTGTCGCGAAAGGTGGAGATGGGTGAATCCTGAATGCGCATTTTGGAGATGCGGGCCTTTGCGGAGCCTGCGTATTTCGGGTTGGCGATGGTTCCGGTGACGATGACGTCGAGTTTTAGATTCCCGGTGATGCTGTTGATTGCGGGGACGAAAGGCTGGGCGCGGCGGAGGTCGAGTTCCGGCGAGTAGGCCCGGATTTCGAGTTTCCCGTTGTTGGGATCTTTTTCGCGGTCGATCCATGCCCGCGGAAGGAAGGGCAGTTTTCCGTCGACGTTCAGGAGTGGTCCCCCGGGTTCGGTGGCCCCGGCGGTGAGGAGAAGCTTTTGGTTCTCGGTTTTGAATTTGAGTGAGATGTCGACGGGAGGGAGATCCGGATCGAAGGAGGAACGGAAATCATCGAGGGTGGTAAAGCCGTTGAGGGAGGGATTGGCGAGGGTGCCTGAAAGTGAGAGGTCGGCTTGGACGATGCCCGAAAGCTCCTCGGGAATGGGGACAAAGGAGGAGAGCTTTTTTAAAGTGAGGGGCTGGGACTTGATTTCCAGAGAGACGGATTCCGGTGAGTCAATGAAGTCGTCGAGTGTTTTGATTTCGAGAGAAGCAGGGAGTTGCCCGGTGGCGGAGAGGAGCCTGGTGCCGTTTTCGATGAGGTCGAGTCGGGAGATGGTGAGGATGTCGTTTTGCCAGGAGAGGTTGCCGTGAAGTTGACCTTCGGGAGAGGTCATTTTGAGATCCCGGATCGTGACCTCTTTTGGCCAGTCGTATTGAATGACTCCGGAAGTTGTGGCGTCGGGAAGTCCGTCCTGGTTGAGCTGAAGGCGGGTGAGATTCAGGGTGCCCGAGTGAGTGGCGTTTTCGACATCGCCTTTGGCTGTGAGGGTGAAATCGAGAGGGCCGGCGAGGCTTTTTTCAAGGGTGCCGGCGTCTTTGATTTTTGAGATGGCCTCGGCTTGATAGGTGGAGGAATCGACGAGGTAGCGGCCCGTGACGATCAGGTCATCGAGTGTGTTGGCGATGAGACGGGCTTCCCGTGAATCGTAGGCAACTTCTCCGGTGACGGTGGGGATGTCGGGGTAAGTGAGGGTGAAAGAGAGGTCGGCTGTGGAATCGAGGAGTTCTTTATTGGGGGTGACGGTTCCATTGAGGGCGAGTTGGTCGGCGAGCGTGACCTTGATGTCGATGGCTTGATCGTAAGGAGAGAGAAGGTCGCGGGCGTGCGCTTCGATTGAGGCTGAGGCGAGTTTTTGTTCCTCCCATTGGAGGTCGGATCCCTGAAGGTTGACGAGGCCTTTTGAGGTGTC
The DNA here is from genome assembly GCA_937916505.1 of uncultured Verrucomicrobiales bacterium. Classification (GTDB taxonomy): domain Bacteria; phylum Verrucomicrobiota; class Verrucomicrobiia; order Verrucomicrobiales; family Akkermansiaceae; genus SW10. The sequence continues at coordinate 11,912 of CALFSW010000134.1, forward strand.
GATTTCAAGTGCGGTGATGGTGCCGGCAGCCAATAATTTTGGGTCGACAAGTCGGGCGACGGTGGCGATGGAGAGGGTGGGAGACGCGAGGGTGAGGCGGTGGGAGTTTTCGAGGTCGGAAGTGAGAGTGAGTTTGCTTTCCCCGATGAGGAGATTTGCGGAGGCCTTTTGTTCGGGATGGAAAATGAGATCCCGGATGGCGAGTTGGGGGAGCAAGGTGAGTTGGTCGAGAGCAAAGCCGTCGCTGTTCCAGGTCAGGATGGATTTGGGATTGTGGATGAGGCGGTTGAGGTGGTCTTTGGTTCGGAGATCCGAGATGAGGTAATGGGTGCTTCCTGAAGTGTGGGAAAACGAAGCGAGGGAGACGGAGGTGGTGTCGATGACGTCGACTTTCAGGTCGGTGATGGTGATTTCAGCGGGTTGGATGAAACCACGGATGAGGTTGAGCGTCCCGGAGAGAGGGGTGGGCTCATTGGTGGAGCCGGAATCTTCCTCTGACGAAATGGGGAGGGCGGGAGCGCTTGGGTCAATGACGAGGTGGAGCGAGTCGAGGGTGAGGGCTTCGGCTTCCTTTTTGAGGAGAGAGGAGAGGGACCAGTCGAGCCGGAGGAGGTTGGCTTGGACGCTTTGGATTTGGGATTCCCCGGTCAGGGAAATGTTATGAATGGCAAGGCCCGAGAGGGCCGAGCCGGTGACTTCGAAGGAGCCGGTGAGTTTTTGTGCTGCGAGTTGTTGCTGGATGACCTTTTTGACGCCCCAGCGGATGCCGGGGCCGTTCGCCCAGATCAGCAAGAGGGCGACCGTGACGAGGAAGCCAAAAACCCGGCGCTTCCAACGGCGGCGGGGCTTTGGTGTTTCGGGGGGCTTTTTCTCTGCGGGCGGCATCTTGCGAGAATCCTCGTTTTAAGACGGGAACTCTGCAACTTTCATCGCGATTTTTGTGCCCGGAGCGCGTTTATTTTCGCAATTGGGCGAGGTCACGGGCGGAGGAGGAGGGGGGTGGTTGGATTTCAGGGCTATTTTTTGGAAAACGTCCGGTAGGCGGATTCAACCGACTTTTTGTCGAAAGCACCCGACTGGAGGAGAAGGCCATATTTCTGAGTGAGGGATTGGCCTTTTTTGAGGGTGTGTGTTCCGTCGCCTTTTTTGGTGAAGCTCTTTTCTCCGAAGGGGTTGGCGGTCAGGAGGCCGTAGGTCCGGGCGTGCCAGTGGGTGGGGTGGTTGTGATTGGAGGGGTGGTCCATCATGGTGATGGCGACGGGTTTGCCCTGGGAGTCGGGGCCGTGGTAGCTAACCCAGCGTGCCCGTTCGCCCCAGGCGTCCTTGTCGATGTTTCCTTCGGAGTTGGCGATGTGACCTTTGGCGACCGTTCCTTCGTGACGGAGGGTGGGGGAAACCCGGATGGCAAAGGAGCCTTCTTTGGTGTCCCCGAAGGTGACATCAGTCACCGCGGCAAGAGTGGAGGTGACATTGAGCTGAAGGGCGCTGTCGCTTTCCTTGATGAACTGATAAGTGCGGGTTTCTTTTAGGAGGACTTTTCCATCGTGCTGCCATTCGAGGTTTGCGGTAAAGGAGCCCTTTTCGGAGTTGGAGAAGGATTTGTGGGCGATTTTGGATTTGTGGTCTTTGGAGTGCCAAAAGTCGTGGCCGTTGACATCGCCGTGGGTGAACCAGAAGGAGCGGTGGTGGGGGTGATCGGGTTGCTCCCCCGGGACGTCCTTCTTCATGGGGTGGTTGCGGGTGAGACCGGTGCCGGTGGGGCCGACAAGGGGGTAAAGGTAAGGGAGGTGGTGGTCGGTGCGGTATTCGGTGATGAGGGTGTCACCATCAAGGATCCTGAGGGAGGTTTCGGTCTTTTCCTGCCGGAATTCACCGAAGGAGGTTTGAATCAAAAGAATGGAGATCAGAGGGAGTAAACGTTTCATGATGTCCGAAGGATTAACGTGCGGGGGATGAAAAAGAAAGAAGGGAAATTGCGGGAATAATTGCGGGACAGGGCACTCCCAATGGGTGACGTTAGGAAAGATGGAGGGATTTGAAGACTTAGTTGATCAGTATTATCAGGCGCTCTATCGCTTTGGGTTTTCCCTGGCGAAGAATCCCGACCGCGCTGCGGATTTGGTTCAGCAGACTTTTGTCATTTGGGCCCAAAAAGGGCATCAGCTGAAGGATCGTTCCAAGGCGAAGACGTGGCTCTTTACCACTTTATACCGTGAGCATCTTGGAAATGCCCGTCGCTCCCAGCGACATCCGGAAACCGAGATCAGCGAGGTGGAGCACGAGCTGCCAAGCAACGAGGAAGATTCGGGTCGTCAATTGGACGCCCAACGCGCGGTGGCTTTGCTGGGCAGGTTGGACGAGACGTTTCGAGCTCCTTTGACGCTTTTTTATCTCCAACAACATTCCTACAAGGAGATCGCCGAGGTGCTGGATGTGCCAATTGGGACGGTGATGTCACGGATTTCACGCGGGAAGGATCAGCTCCGCAAAAAAATGAACTCCGGGCCTGCGGTTGCTCCGACACGCATCGTGGACTTTCAACCAGATCACTTTCGCAAGACCAATGAATAAAGAGCGCGCAAAATTCATTCTGCAAAGCTTCCGTCCGGATGGAGAGGATGCCGATGAACCTGCCTTTGCGGAGGCTCTCGCCCTGGCGGCCAAAGACCGTGAGTTGGGTGAGTGGCTGGCCGGTGAAAGGGCGCAGGACGCGGCTTTCGCGGCGATACTCTCCGATGTGGAGATTCAAGAAGATCTGCGGAATGCCATCTTTGAGGTGCTGGAAGGCTCAAGCGACCAGCCGGCGGAATTTGATGCCGACTTTGTGGGAGCGCTGGCTTCGGTGCGGCCTCCGGAAGGATTTCGTGATCAAATTCTCGGTGCGATGGAGGTGGAGCACAAAGTGGCGGAAATGCCATTGCGTCACAAGCGGGGCTTTTTTAAGACGATGATGTGGACGACCACGGCGGCGGCGGTGATCGCGGTGATGGTGGCGGTCACGGTATTTTTTGCGGGAGCCGGGGGCAATGCGCTGGCTGGAACGACCCCGAAGGAGTTGGAATATTCTGCGATCGCGATGCTGGAGTCTCCGTTCTTCTCGCTGGATTTGGAAAATGACCGTCAGGCCGCTCTTTATGATTGGCTGAAGAAGAAAAGCCTGCCGACTCCGGAGCAACTCCCGGAAGGGCTTCGTCATTTGAAGGGCGTTGGTTGCAAGTTTCTTGAGATTGGCGATCAGAAAAGCCGTGGATCTTTGGTTTGCTATAAGAAGAATGGCAAGGTGGTGCATCTTGTCATGATGGAGCGGAAGGCTCTGGATACAGATGCGATCGAGGGAATCGACGATGCTGTGGGTGAATGCCACCATTGTGATCAGAATGAGCAATGGGCGGTGACCCAGTGGGCCGGAGCCGGGCATATCTACATCTTGCTGAGCAAGATGGAGCCGGAGGAGTTGGCGAAGGTTCTCTAAGAAGACCGCTTTATTGCTTCTTTGGAACAGACCAAGCGGTGAGCCATTCCTGCTTGGTTTTTTTGTATCCCAGCTTGAAGAGGGATCTTTCCCTATCAGGGAAGTGCGCTGCTCCGTAGAAACTGCCGGGGTTCTTGTGGCCTTTTTTGATTTCGGTTTCGAGGACTTTTCCGCCATCGATGCAATCCGGGAATGTGGGCGTTGCGGGCGGGGCGATTTTGCCGTAGAACTCCATTCCAATCACATGCCGTCCGAATTAAGTTACTGCGAGGATCTCTTCAACTACTCACGCCGCGAGTCGCGGGTGGTTACGGTTGGGAATGTCAAAATGGGAGGCGGGCATCCGGTTGTGGTGCAGTCGATGATCACCTCGGATACGAGGGATACCGGGGCGTGCGTTGCCGAGGTCTTGCAGTTGTTCAACGCCGGGTGTGAGATCGTGAGGATTACGGCACAAACCCGCAAATATGCCGAAAACCTCGAAAATATCCGGGACGGAGTGCGGGCTGCGGGATGTGAGGTTCCCTTGGTGGCTGATATCCATTTTAAGCCCGATGCGGCATTCGAGGCCGCGAAATGGGTGGAAAAGGTCCGGGTGAATCCCGGAAACTATGCGGATAAGAAGAAGTTTGAGATTCGTGAATATACCGATGATCAGTATGAGGGAGAGCTTGGGCGGATCCGTGAGGAATTTGCTCCCCTGGTCACACTGTGCAAGGATTTGAATCGGGCCATTCGAATTGGGACCAATCATGGTTCGTTGTCGGACCGGATCATGAATCGTTACGGCGACACCCCGCTCGGGATGGTCGAAAGTGCCTTGGAATTCGCCCGCATTGCGCGGGAGGAAGACTTTCATAACTTTGTTTTTTCGATGAAGGCATCGAATCCCAAGGTGATGATCGAGGCCTATCGCCTGCTGGTGGCACGGTTGGCAGTGGAGGGTGCGGATTGGAATTATCCCTTGCACCTTGGCGTGACGGAAGCCGGGGATGGAGAGGATGGACGGATCAAGAGTGCGATTGGAATCGGGAGTCTTCTGGCTGACGGGATCGGCGATACCATCCGCGTGAGTTTGACCGAGGATGCGGTGCATGAAGTGCCGGTGGCACAGGCGCTGGTTGAGGCAATTCCCAGCGGAGGATGTGAAACAGGGGTGAAGGGAAACTGGAATCCCTTTGAGTATGACCGACGTCAGAGTGTCACGCAGGAGGTGGGTGGGTTTTCGCTCGGAGGGACCGGGTTGATGCGGGTTTTCACCTCCCGTAAAAAGTGGGATGCGGTGTCACACAAGATCGACCAAATGGGAGACTTTAAGCCCGAGATTGTTTTGGAGGATTCGGGTGTTCTTGCGCTGGACCCACGGGATAATGAGGCAATTTCAGAAGTGAATCAGGCCGAGGGCCCCCGATTGCTGACCGTTGCCGACGGCCTGGGGATGCCGACGATCGCGGCCTTTCGGCTTTTGGCGGCAAAGGCGGATGCGCGGCACGCGATTCTTCTGAAGGATACTTTGGAAACTTCGAAGGATGGGGGTGCTGATTTTCTTCCGATTTTACTGAAGGCGTCCATGAATCTTGGTTCGCTCATCTGCGACGGCATTGGCGATGCGATATTGGTGCAAGGAGAGGAGGCTCCCGGACAGTCGTTGCGACTTTCCTATAACATTTTGCAGGCAGCGGGTGCCCGGATTTTCAAGACCGATTACGTGGCGTGCCCAAGTTGCGGACGGACCTTGTTCAACCTCCAGGAAACCACGCAGAAAATCAGGGCCGCGACAGGGCACCTGAAAGGGGTGCGGATTGCGGTGATGGGCTGTATTGTCAATGGACCGGGGGAGATGGCCGATGCCGACTTTGGATATGTCGGCGGGGCACCGGGGAAGATCAATCTCTATGTTGGAAAACAGGCGGTAAAATTTAATATTCCCGAGGGTGAGGCGGTGGAGCGCCTTCAGGACCTCATCCGGGAACATGGACGTTGGTTTGAGGCGCCTGAAAAAGTTGCAGAGGTTTAAAAGATGAAAGCAGTTGAAGCTCCGGCCCGCAAAAGCGAGACCCAGACCCGTGAAAAAACCGACAAACCCTGGCAGGTGGTCGTGCTGGATGATCCCGTGAATCTGATGGAATACGTGAGTCGCGTGCTGATCAAAATTTTCGGTTTTTCGAAGGAGAAGGCGGAGGGGTTGATGAGGGCCGTGCATCAGCAGGGTCGGGCCATTGTTTGGAGCGGAGGCAGGGAGAAGGGAGAGATGTATGTCAATCAATTGCACAGTGCACAACTGCACGCGACTTTGGAAAAAGCGGAGTGAGGGAATGACGATTGGACCGACCATTGCCGGCGGCTTGAAGCTGGTTCCCGAGGCTGATCAGGACTGGCTGATCTTGCTGGAAATCGCGAACGATGGTGACAGTGACCTCTCCCGGCGTTTTGCCAGCCTGATGGATGAGGACTCAATGTGGGAGGAGATCGTGGTCCCGGAATTGGAGCAGGAATTTACGAAGCAAAGGTTGGATGTGATGATGGTGGTCGTGAAAGCGAAGGGGGGAAACGAGGAGGCCATTCATATTGACAAGGAAGGAGCAGAGACCTGGTATGGTGCGCTCAATCAAGCGCGATTGGCGCTGGAATCAAAACATAAATTTGGACCAAGAGAGCTGAATTCTCCGAAAGAGATTAAAGATCCGGAGGCGCGATCTGCTTATTTTCGGAACGACTTTTACAGTACGATCCAGTCGCTGTTATTGCGATATGTGATGGTGGATTAAATCGATTCAGCTGTTATTGGCCTGCGAAGAGTTCCCTGAGCTCGTCCAGGGTATCCTCAATGGTAATGTCGTTCATGCATCGATGGTCGAGCGGGCATTTGTTGAGGAGGCAGCCACTGCACGGAACGTGACGGCGGAGGACGCGATGAATTCGACCGAGAGGCCGCCGCCATTCCGGTTCATTGGGCCCAAAAAAGACCAATGAAGGAGTGCCCACAAAAGAGGCGAAATGGGGAATGGAACCATCGTTCGCCAGGAGCCCGTTACAAGTCGCGAGGAAGTCGATCAGGGCCTCGCCCTCGACATGGGTCACGGACTTTCCGAGGGCCTTGGCGAGAGCGAGAGCCGGCCCGGGCCGATCGGGTGAAGGTAAAATTGCGACGTCACAATGGTTCAAAAGATCTTTGGTGAGCTCGATAAACCGTTCCAATGGCCATTCCGAGGCGGTGCCGTAGTCGGAGCCGGGAGCGACGGCGATGACGAAATTTTGCGCAGCAGGAGGTCGGGGGGGAGGGGCGAAATTGGAGGGGTGGAATGGTTCGGCTCCGAGTTTTTGAACAAAAAGGAGGTAGTGGTTGACCTGATGCTCGATGGGGCCGGTTTTGCGGACGACCTCAACAGGATCTGTGAGGAATTTTTCAAGTTTAGCAGCCGGGTAGCCGAACCGCTGATGAATGCCTGCCCTGGCAAAAGCTTGGGCCGCGGGGCTGCCTTCCCAGGCGATGGTGGAGTCGAAGGGAACTTCGGAATCTTCAAGGAGACGGGTGATCTTCCGGGCCGAATCGGTAGCGTCGTGTTCGATGACGAGGTCGATTTCAGAGACCTTGCGCCAGATGGGCGCTGTGTCTTGATTGGCGACGACGACGATGGTGCTCCGGGGGCGGGCTGTCCGGAGAGCGCGCACGGCGGGGACACTAAAACATGCTTCCAAGACCGATTCCGGCGAAGCGATGGCGAGATAGCCTCCATTCAAATGGAGTGGAGGGCGATCTGGGATGGGAGCAGCCTGTGGCATCTCGGGCATGAAAGAAGATTAGCCATGATCGGGGTGAATGTCACGCGAGAGAGGTTGCTTTGATTGCGGGGAAACGATCCGGGCGGTGGAAATCGGGATCGCCAGGGCCAAGGTCGCCCGCGGTGAGGAAAATTTGATCGGGGGACTTCAGGATGAAGGTTGCGTTGAGGGTTGTGTCTTTCCCAAAGCCATAGTGAGTGATCAGCCAGGGAAGAGGGATACTGGCCATGGCCTGCCAGGAGTGCGTGTCCTGTCTGGCGGATGTGGCAACTTCGGGAATGGGCGTCGGTTCTCCGGGAGAGGGTTGGCGTGGCTTTGTAAAGGAACTGGTCCACCATGAGCCATTTGGTCCGAGATTAAATTCCAGATAGCGGGAGCGGTCTGATGACAATAGAAAAAACTCGGCAACGTCATATTTCCATAACCCGGATTGATACTGTTGCGGCTGACTGCCGGGATGACAGAGTCCGGGTCCATTTTCATCTTTGGCAAGGAAGTGGAAGTGGGTATGGCTGACCCAAAAGAGATATTTGACGGGGCGGGGGATTTTCCTACCCGACCAATCGGAGGAAATGAGCGTGCCCAGGGAATCGATGGCATCGAGTGAGGGATGTTTTTGAGCAAAGACGATCGGGACGGTGTTCATTCGCTCAACAAAACGAAAATAAGTCCTGATTCACAAGGAGAACGATAGGTTTTCGCTCGTCATCCGTAACGAAATAGGGAAGTTTTACCTAGTTAAACAAATTTAATGAGACCTATTGAATACGTCGGAGCTGCTCCGATGAAAAAAAAGCGTCGGAGCTCCTTGGGAGGATGGCTTCTAGTGGCTTTTGCACTCGTTCTTGGAGGTTTCTTCCTCCACCCTCTCATCCCGTTTCTGCGAGCCCAGCAGGATTTGACTTCGGACGCCAATGTGCGTGACTCGGTGGCCTATCTTCGATCCGACGGAGACTTTGGTTCACGTCTGGCGGCAGCAGCGTTGGAGCGGAGCCAAAACAAGGTTTCCTACGATGGCTCCTATTTCAAAATCGACTTTCCCGGTGGCGATATTAGTGCCGATCGGGGAAAGGCCGAGGACTTGATTGTCCGGGCCTTTCGAGTGGTCGGGATTGACCTCCAGGTTGATGTTCACACAGACATCACCGAAAATTTCCATTCCTATCCCCAAATTTTCAACTCAAAGGGGCCTGACTCAAACATCGACCATCGTCGCGTTCAGAACCTCCAGCGTTTTTTCACTCGCAAGGGAAAATCTTTGGCAGTGACGACAGACCCCGGCGACTATCGGGTCGGAGATGTGGTGGTTTGGCAGTTGCTTGATGGCAACAAACATATCGGGGTGGTGGTTCCCGGGCCGGGAGCCTTGAAGACTGATAAGTGGATTGTCCACAACATCGGAAACGGGCCTGAGTGGGAGAACAAGTTGTTCGACTACCGTCTGGACGGGCATTACCGCTACGGCGGCGAGTAGGGCTTATTCAGCCTAACAGATTTTAAAAAGCCCTCGCTCGGATTGAGCGGGGGTTTTTTCGTTGGTGGAAGCAACTTATCGGAAGGTCATGGGGAGTGATTTCTCGAGGTGGGCACGGAGTTTGTCGTGCGCGCTGTCGATTTCCTTTTGCTTCATTGTTCCTTTGTCCGAGCGGTAGCCGAAGGAGTAGGCGATCGAACGTTTGTCGATGGGCATTTTTTCACCGGTAGGGTCGCTGAACTGATCAAAACAGACGGCCGACACGATGAGAGGGTCGTTGTGCTTGGCGAGAGCTTTTTCGATCTCAGCGTTGGTGGTTTTGATAGGAAGCTCCATGGCAATGTCACGGCTGGAGCCGGGAAACTGGGGGAGGGGCTCGATCTGGAACATGTCCCGACGAATTCCGAGGATCTTCTTCTGGTCAAGTTCGGCGAGATAGATGGGAGCTTTGAAGCCCAATTCCCGGGCACGTGAGGGCATGACCTGGGCGAAGGCTCCGATGGGTTTTCCGTCGAGCTGAATGTCACCGCTCAGAAGAAAACCATCGCGCGGACGTGCTGAGAATTGGATTGGACGGTTGCCAAGAGCGGCCTGAATGGCTGCCTTGAGGTCGTAGAGATCGAGCCGGCGGTTATCGCTGCGGGTCCAGGAAAGCGGGGTGGCTTCGCCGCCGAGAAGAAGCGCGACCGAATCGGCCTCGAGATCAGTGGCCTTGCCTCCGCCGACGTTGCGGAACTGTCGTCCGGCTTCGAAAAAGCGGAGGGTTTTGGCTCCCTGGCGAAGGTTGTTTTCGGCCGTGGCAAGAAGGCCCGGGGTGAGGGCGGGGCGCAGGATGGCGTGATCTTCGCTGAGAGGGCGGGCGACTTTGACCAGGTCTCCTTCCTGAAGGGGGCGGAGGGGGAGGCAGTCGCGGAGTTGGCTTTCGGCGATGAGCTTGATGGTTTGGGTCTCGTAGAAGCCGAGGGCAACGAGGCGCTTCTTGAAATCGAGGAGGCGGTCATAGTCGCGGTCGATGGCGCTTTCATCAACGGCAGTTCCGCCGGTGCGGGATGGGACATTTTCGAGTCCATGGACGCGGGCGATTTCTTCGACCAGATCGGCGGAGCGTTCGAGGTCGGCGCGCCAGCCGGGGATCTTCCAGTTCCTGCCATCGGTCGAGGAGAGGCCGAGACGGGTGAGGATGGCTCCGGCATCTTCGAGCGAGATGCTGTCGTCCATGAGTTGGAGCATGCGATCGACGTCGAGTTCGACATCGGGCAGGGCTCCCGGGAGTTGGCCGGCGGTGATGGTTTGGTCCGAGGCTTCGCCACCGGCGATTTCAAGAATGAGTGCGGCGGCGAGAGCGGAAGCAGGGAGGACTTGATTCGGGTCGACTCCGCGTTCGAAGCGGTAGGAGGAATCCGAGGTGAGGAAGAGCCTGCGGGAAGTACGACGGATCTCAGAGGTGGTGAAGTAGGCCGATTCGAGGAGAATGTCAGTGGTGGTGCCGGTCACTCCGCTGTCGAGGCCTCCCATGACTCCGGCGAGGGCAAGGGGCGTGCCGGACTGGTCGGAGATGACGCAGTCGATGTTCTCGAGATCATAGCTTTCCTCGTCGAGGGCCTGGAATATTTCACCGTCGTTCGCCTGGCGGACATGAAGGGCTCCGGTGACCTTGGCGGCGTCGAAGGCGTGGAGAGGTTGTCCGAGTTCATGGAGGACGTAATTGGTGATGTCCACGACATTGTTAATGGGGCGGAGGCCGATGGCTTTGAGTTTTTTGGCGAGCCAGTCGGGGCTGGGGGCCACTTTGACGCCTTTGATTGAGAGAACGGAGTAGAATGGGCAGACCGGGGAGTCGACGGTGACGACCGAGGCATCTTCGTTTGTTCCGGTGGCGTGGGATTTTGTGACCGGCCGGGTGTTGGTATGAAGCAAGGCGGCGAGCTCGCGGGCCAGTCCGGAGTGGGAAAGGAGGTCGGGACGGTTGGGGGTGATTTCGACTTCGATGAGAGTGTCGGAATCGAAAAGGTTTTGAACGGGGGTGCCGACTTCGAAGGAGGGGTCGAGAATGAGGAGCCCGTCTTCCTTGTCGGTGAGGCCGATTTCAGATCCGGCGGCGAGCATGCCTTTGGATTCGACGCCGCGCATTTTGGTTTCGCCAATTTTGAAGCCACCGGGGAGTTCGGCTCCGGGGAGACAGCAGGGGACCTTGTCTCCGACCTTGTAGTTGGTGGCTCCACAGACGATCTGCCGGAGGGATCCTTCACCCGCGTCGACCTTGGTGACTTTAAGGCGATCGGCATCGGGATGCTGAACGGCTTCCTTGATCTCGGCCACGACGATCTGATCGCTCTTGACGCCCATTTCCTGGAGGCCTTCGATTTCGATGCCGGCGAAGGTGAGGAGGTCACAGACTTCATCGAGTGAGCGGGAGCCGAAATCGAGGCGTTCTTTGAGCCAATTGAGCGAAACGTTCATGAGGCGGGGAGAAGAAGGCGGGATGGTGCTTTTTTCAATCGCAAATCGCGGAAATGACGGTCTCGGGGACTTGTTTGGAGAAGGTTGCTTGGTAGAGTGGGACTCTTATGATCCGTTTGGTCTTTTCTCTTGCTGTCTCCCTGGTTCTTTCAACCCATGCCCGGGAGGTGTTTCCGATTTGGTTGGGCCATGCCCCGGGTGAGACGACGGCCAATCCGGGGGTGGCGCTTCCGGCTAATCCGAAAGACCCGAGCATCACGAGGGTGAAAGATGTCACCCAGCCGACTTTGACGGCGTATTTGGCCTCGAAGGAGAAAGCGACTGGCGCGGCGGTGGTGGTTTTGCCTGGCGGGGGATTCGGGTATGTCGTGCCGGATCTGGAGGGATCGGAGGCGGCGAAGTTTTTGAACGAGATTGGGATTTCGGTTTTTGTGCTGAAGTATCGGACGAAGACCGAGGCAACGAAGGAGGCACCTTGGAGAAGGCCGCTGGAGGATTCGCAGAGGGCAGTGAGATTTGTGCGGGCGAATGCTGAGAAATTTGGGATTTCCGGGAAGGTGGGGTTGTTGGCGTTTTCGGCCGGAGGGCAGGTGGGTGCGATTCACCTCGGAGCTGCGACCCCGGAGTGGGCGGCGCTCGATAAGGTTGATCATGAAAGCTCCAGGCCTGACTTTGCGATGTTGGTTTATCCGTGGAAGGTCTTGGATGGCAAGACGGGGAAGTTGATGGAGCCAATCAAGTTGGGAAAGGAGTCTCCTCCGACTTTTATCGTGCATACGAGTGATGATGCTTCGACCTCCCTGGGAGCGGTGGAAATTTATGCGCAGCTGAAACGTGCGGGTGTTTCAAGCGAGTTACACGTTTATCAAAATGGTGGCCACGGATACGGGGTGCGCGGGAAAGAGGGATCGGCGATCGGGAAGTGGTCGGAAGCGGCGGCCGATTGGTTGGTGCTGAAGGGGATCGGGAAGCGGGAGAAGTGATCAGAATCCGGGTTTGATGACAAAAAAACCCAGGGCGCTTGCCCCGGGTTGTGAATCTTTGCTGTCGACGAAGTTTAAAAGAACTTCGCGAGGGTTTTTTCGCTCGGTGGCCGGGACATGAGTGATCCGATGATCATGGCACCGGCACCGATGAACCACATGATGGCGGCGGGGACGATGCCTCCGAAGACGAAGTATTCTCCGCCAAAGCCGGACATGGTGAAGAAGGTGATCCAGCTAATGAAGACGGCGATGACGCAGGAGTAGGCTCCGACCTTGGTCGCGCGTTTCCAATAAAGGGCGGCCAGGATGAGGGGGGTGAGGGCGGCAAATCCGGAGAAACACCAGATCGCGAGGTCGAAAACGCTTCGTTCGTAAAGAAGAAGAGCGGCGATGTAGGTCACGATGACAATTGCGATGATAAAGCCACGGGCCATGGAGAGGATCTGCTTGTCGGTGTATTCCTTCTTGCTGTTATGGAGGACGATGTCGTTGGTGAACATCGTGCCGAGGCAGAGGAATTGGGAATCGAGCGAGGACATGATGGCGGCGAGGATGCCGGCGGTCACGAGCCCGACGATGATGGGGTCTTTCACAAGAACGCCGACGGTTTTGGCAAGGATGGCTCCGCTTGGAATTCCGGATGGAAAGATTCCGGTGGCCCAGACTCCGATGAGGACGCAGGGGACCCAGACGATGGCGATGCAAATGGGGTGGGCGACAACGGTGAGCTTGAAGCTTTTGGCGCTTTTAGCGGTGAGCCAGTGTTGGAAGAGGTGGGGGAACATGCCCACGCTGAGCGGGATGAACATGTAACTTAGGAAAGTGAGCTGGGAGGTGCCCACTTCGCCGCCACTCGAGAGAGTGCGGACCTTATGGGATTCCTTGGCTTGTTCGATGGCGGCACCAAGTCCGCCGAGTCTATCGGAAATCAGGTAGAAGGCGAGGATGCCCATGACCATGAAGACGAGGGTTTGGAAGGTGTTGGCCCAAGCGGCGGCGCGGGAACCGCCCGCGAAGATGTAGGTGAGAACGACCGCGCTGATGACGAGTCCGGTGAACCACGGGGGGATGGCGCCGTTGTCGGTCCACTCGGGGAAGACTCCGGGGATGGTGCCTTTTGGGGTAATCTTGGCGCCGGTGACTCCGGCGATGGTTTTGCCTGCTCCGATGATTCCGATGAGAAGGTAGGGAATGACAAGGAGGACCAGGATGGGGAAGAGGAGATAACCGAAGGCCTTGGTCTCAAAGCGGGCGCGGAAATATTGGATCTGGGTGACGTAGCCGTAGCGCTTGCCGATGGCCCAGATCTTGATGCCGATGAGGAGAAAGCAGGCCGCATGGATGAGTCCGGAGGACGAGGCCATCAGGCCGTAGGTGCCAATGCCGCGCTCAAAGGCCTTGCCGGTGGATCCGACGAGGGCGAAGGCGGTCATGGTGGTTCCGAAGACCGACATGAGGAGCATGAAGGGGCCGATGGAATGACTGGCGACGAAGTAATCCTTCGAGGTGCCCCGGAAGAGGGTCTTGGAAAAGAGGGCCAGGGCGAGGAGGAGGCCAAGATAAATGGCAATGACGATGACGGTGCTCATTTGGCACCTCCTTCCCGGGAATCGTCTGCGCCTTCGGCCCATTCTTCGAGTTCGGTGGGCCAGGCGACCTTCATCACGATCCCCCAAAAGAGGGCGGCGATGAGCGAGTAGCAGGCGTGGTAGAAAAGTCCGACCGGCATGAAGCCGAAGACGAGGTTGGCATTATCCCAGTTCCAAAAGTCCTGATGGAGGACGAGGAGGATGAGGAAAACGATAAAGATGATCCCTTTCTTGTTCATTGAGCGAGTGGTGATTGCTTACCGTCAGTGTCTCGAAAGCCTTTCAATGTGTCGATGGAATACTACTCTTCGTCCAGTGAAGCCGACGACCAATCTAGCCACGAGTATCTCGCCCGACGGGGAAACCCTTTTGCTTCAGGAGCATGACGGTGAGTATTTCCTCAAAATTGGTGGCGTTCCTCTGATGAGCACGACGGCGGCATCGTCCGAACAGAAAATGGCGGAGCTGGCATGCGGGGGAGAGATACGGAAGCAACGGGTTTTGATCGGGGGATTGGGCTTTGGGTTTACGTTGCGGCGGGTTTTGGAGTTGGTGACGGAGGATTCGGAGGTGGAGGTTGCGGAGTTGCTAAAGGTGATTATTGATTGGAATCGGGAGCACTTGAGGCCGGTGAATGGTTCCTTGTTGGATGATCCGAGAGTGGAGGTGATCAAAAAGGACGTTTTTAAGATCATGCAGTCCGGAGATCGATATGATGCCATCCTCCTTGATGTGGACAATAGTCCGGACCCTCTGGTGCAGAAGGGGAATGGGCGTCTTTACCAGCGTCGGGGGCTTGAAATCGCGAAAGCGGCCCTCAGGCCGAAGGGGAGGGTGGTCTATTGGTCGGCCCACGAGGATGCTGGATTTGTGAAGCTCCTGCGGAAGGTCTTTTCGCGAGTGGAGGCGATTCCTGCGAAGGCCTATCCCAAGGCGAAGAGATTTACCCATACCTTGTTTTTGGCGGAGCGCTAGGAATTGGGGCAATTGAAAAAGAAAAACCCGGTGCCGTCAGAGACGGACCGGGTTCTTCGGTTTAAATGATTAGGGGGAAGAGACCTTAAAGGGGGCTTTTCACTTTGATGGCTGTCTTAATAACAGACTTACGCTTTTTGGTCATTTCACCAATCTTCTCCTCGTCAAAGGAGTCGGCGGTCGCCATGAGAAGGGTAATATTTCCAGCGTTCACAAAGGCAGCACTGATTTCATCCAATTTTTCGAGATCGGCACGCAATCTCTCATTGGTCTGTGCTCATGTGCCGCCGGAGATGGCGATGTTGTAAGCTTCTTTGGGCGCTGGGATCTCTTTCTTCCCGACTCGCTCCACCTTGATGCCGGCGGAGGAAAAGGCCTTCCGGAGAGTGCCGCGGGTTAACTTGAGTTCCTCAGTTTTGGTGGTGACGAAAGCAGTCATGCCCGAAAGCATCACCTTATCGACTCCCTCAATCTTCTTCAAAGCCACACGGGCTTTGTTTGCCGCACCTCACCCACCACCGCTAAAGGACACAGTGTATCCCTGGATGCTCGATGCGGCAACCTCTTCAGCAGATGCCGGGGCTGCAAAAGCGGCTGGGGTCATTGCTCCAAAGGCACACATAATGCCGATTCTAATATTTGCGTTCATAGCGAGATCAGATTACCTCACTAATTCAGTGCCGCAAGCGGAGTTTTTGAGAAAAATGTGACAAAATCGGGGCAAAAAAAAGCGCCTCGTAGGAAAAATTCCCGCGAGGCGACAGTTTGGTGGACCCTTTTTGAGTTTTTAGAAGTCTTATTCGGCGTTTCTTGCGGCTGCAGCAGCCGCTGCGGTGGCGACCTGTCCTTCGCTCTTGAACCTCCAACGAACCTTGTTGCGCTTGGGAGCGGTGCGGGCCTTGCGGATGGCGCGGGTGATGGTGCTTTCGTGTGCGCGACGGCGGCGCATTTCTTCGAGAATGCCTTCGGTATCGAGCTTGGTTTTCAAGCGCTTGAGGGCGCGGTCGACGCTCTCTCCATTTTTGACTTCAACGCCGCGAGTATGTTTTTGCATAGGAAAATCCCCTGGGTCCTTCGGGGAGCGGGAAACTAGGAGGGAGGCGGGGTAGCGTCAAGCCTGCTTTTTCGGGAAAATTTTAGGCCTTCCGGATTAATGGGGTGCCGGCTTCGACGACGAATTTCGCCCGTGAAGTCGTGACGCCTCCTGGTTTTTGGATCTCGTTGATCACTTTATAGTCCGCGGTGTAGGTTTTTGGGGTGACATCGCACATGATGTAGCCGCGTTCGCGGTTGTGGAATTTATTGCAGGGATTGCGGGCCTGCAGGATATCGAGCGATTTGACTTGGGCACTGCCGTTTCCGCCGCTGGTGAGGGAGGTGGTGACGAATTCGGTGGCGACGGTGGGGAGATCGGGCTTCAGGTCATCGACCCGGAGTTCGTTGGCCCAGTTGGAGTGAATGTCTCCGGTGAGGACGACAGCGTTGGAAACCTTGTGGTCGCGGATGTGCTCGAGGAGTTTTTGGCGCTCGGCAGCGTAACCGGGCCATTGGTCCATGGAGTAGGCGGCGGTGTCACCGGTGGTCTTGCGATCGACCAATGCCATCATGACCTGTTGGGCGAGGATGTTCCAGGTTCCGGGCGAGGTTTTAAGAAATTCGAAGAGCCACTTGCGCTGGGCTGCTCCCAGCAAGGAGTTCCGGGGATTCAAAGCGGCCTCATTGAGAGGATCCTGCCCGTCGTTATTTGGCTGATCGGTTCGATATTGCCGGGTGTCGAGGACGAAGAACTCGGCAAGTTTTCCAAAGGAGCCTTTTCGATAAAGTTGCATATGGGGGCCTTGAGGGAGTGAGGAAGGCCGCAGAGGCATCATCTCGTAATAGGCCTGATAGGCATTGGCCCGGCGAAGGAGGAGTTGGGCCGGAGTGACACCGTTTTGTTCGGAAATGTCGTTGGCGTAGTTGTTATCAACCTCGTGATCGTCCCAGGTCAAAAACCAAGGGCAGGCCGCATGCATCGCCTGCAGATCTTTGTCGGTGCGATATTGGCAGTAGCGGACGCGGTAGTCATCGAGCGATTCGATTTCGGCACCAATGTGGCGGCGGACATTTCCCCCTTTTCCAGCGGCGTATTCATAAATGTAGTCGCCGAGGTGGAAGACGAAGTCGGGCTGGTCTTTGGCCATTTGCTGATAGGCGGTGAAGAGGCCTTGTTCCCAGTGCTGGCAGGAGGTGACTGCAAAGCGAAGTTTTTCCGGGTTGGCGTCGGGCCGCGGCATGGTCCGGGTGCGGCCAACGGGGCTGCTGGCACCGCCGGCGCGGAAACGATAATAATACCAGTGATCATTTTTCAGGCCCTTGGCCTCGATATGAACGGAAAAGCCCAAGGCGGGAGAGGCCTTGAAATTTCCCGAGCCGACCACCTTTTTGAAAGCGTCGTCTTCAGCAATTTGCCAATTCCCCTCAACCGGGTGATTGGGCATTCCGCCACCGGGTTCGAGTGGCTTGGGAGCGAGGCGGGTCCAAAGAATCACGCTTTCGTGATCAGGGTCTCCCGAGGCGACCCCCATTGAGAAGGGATCGGCTGAAAAGGTGACCTTTTTGGCACTCCCCGCGGTCTGTCCCAGCAAGGGGATTGTCGGGAGTAATGCTGCGTAGGAAAGAAACAGACGCCTGGAAAGGCCCCCTTCGTGTTGAAGTGCTGATGAAAGGTGGTCGAACATAAATGCTAAGATGGCAGGTATACTGAACGTAAAGAAGTGGGAATGTCATTTCCCAAAGCGAGAAAGTTTCCGCGGTCGGTGGCGCTTTCGCTATACTGCAAATGACATCGACAGCTGCCCTTCTTTGAGTCAGAATCAGGTCGATCTGCTCCATCCACCGTCAGAGTCTCCCATGATCAAATTTCCCCGCTTCATCTCCGCAGCAGCAATCGCTTTGGGCTTTCTTTCCACTGCGCCCGGTTCGTCGGCAGAGTTTGAATTGGTTGGTCGTGAACTGGTCCGGATGATGCAGAATGGACATTATGCCCGGCTTCCTTTTAACGAGAACCTCAGTGCCCGGTTTCTGGAGCGGTATCTCACCACTCTCGATGGGGAGAAAAACTACTTTCTTGCGGCAGAGGTGGCCGATTTTAAACGGCAGCATGAGCGAAATCTCCATGATCACATCAGCACCAGGACGGTGATGCCCATTGCGAAGAGTATTTTTGAAATTTACAAAAGCCGGGTGGAGGCCCGGGTGGCCCATGCCCGTGATTTGCTGGAGAAAAATGAATTTGATTTCACCGGCGACCGTTCGATCAAGCGTGATCGCGCGGAAGCGGCGTGGCCTGCCGATGCCGGAGCCCTCCAAAAAATTTGGCGTGAGCAGCTGGACGACATGCTTCTCAGCGAAATCGTGCATCGTGAAAGGCTCCGTATCCGGGCAACCGAAGCAGGCAAGCCCGATCCTTTCCGGAAGGACATTTCTGCGGAGGAAAAGGTCGGCTCACGATACAACCGGCTTTTAAGAACGCTCGAGGGGACGACCGAGGAGGATATTGCCGATTACTTCTTCAGTGCGGTCACGACCTCATATGATCCCCATAGCGAGTATCTCAGTGCCAATGAGATGGAGCAGTTCAAAATCGATGTGAGCAATGAACTCGTCGGGATTGGTGCCCGACTTTCCATGAATGACCGGGGTGAGACCGAAATTTTTGGGATCGTTAACGGCGGGCCGGCTGACCGGCAAGGCGACCTGAAGCTGGGGGACCGTGTCATTGCGGTGTCTCCCGGCAACGACGGGAAGTGGGTTGATATCATGTTCAAGCCCATTGAAAAGGTGATCGAACACATCCTTGGGAAAGAGGGCGATCCGCTCGGGATCCGTCTGAATCGGACGATCGGGGGAAGGGATCAAACGATTGAGATTGCGATCCCCCGGGGGGTCGTGACGCTGAAGGATGACCTGTCCACCGCCAAGATCTACGAATATGGTGCCGGTGAGAATGTCACCAAACTTGCCGTCATTACGATTCCGTCCTTCTACTTCGATTTTGATAACAACGGCCACAGGGTGTCGGTGGATGTGGAGAGAATTTTGAAGCGCCTCAACGAGGAGGAAATTGACGGGATTGCCTTGGACCTCCGCGACAATACCGGAGGATCACTCCCCGAAGTGCAGCGATTGACGGGTTTTTTCATTCATCGGGGCCCCATTGTTCAGGTCAAGGGGATCAGCGGGCAAATCGGGGCGCTCAACTCGTTCCACCGCAAACCGCTCTACGACGGTCCGCTCGTCGTCCTGACGAACAAAGGAAGCGCATCTGCAACCGAAATTCTGGCCGGGGCTTTGCAAGACTACAACCGGGCGGTGATTGTTGGATCAACGACGACTTACGGAAAAGGAACGGTTCAGAAGACCTTGGATATTTCTGAATTCATGCCCATTTTCTCGGATCGTGTGCGTGCCGGATGGCTCAAGTTGACCTTCCAAAAATACTACCGGGTGACCGGGAGTTCGGTGCAAATCAAGGGCGTAACGCCTGATCTTATTTTGCCTGCCCTCAATGACGCCTATGAAATGGGAGAGGGGTATAAGAAGTATGCCCTCCCGCACGATGTCATTCGACGGAGTGCAGGCTTCAAACCAAGGGATCGGCAGCATCTTTTTGTCACTCACCTGGAAGACAAAAGCAGCAAGAGGGTGAATCAAAATCAGTATTTTAAATATCTTCTCGAAGACATTGATCGGGCCAGGGAGGGAGTTCAAAAAAACAGCATCTCACTCAATCGCGAGGTCCGAATGACCGAGCTGAAAAAGAATGAGGACCTTCGGAAGAAACGCACTGCCGAACGCAAGGAACGGTTTGCCGCGATGGAAGCTGAAGACAAGAAGACCTTTAAAATATATCGCCTCACTCTTGATGACTTGGAGGCCGGGTCACTCCCTCTTTATGACACGGAGGACCGTTCGGATGATCACGTCCGCCGGGCGGCAGATGAGGTGGCGGATCTTGAAAAGACTCTCAAATGGCCAAGTGGAATCGACTCTGTCAAGCGGGAGGGCCTCTACGTTCTACGAGACCTCGTCGACGCGATCCGCGCCGGACGTTTGGCGGGGATTATCAAGTGATCATTCGGCCTCCCGGGGGCAAGCGGCCGGGTTGTGATCCAGGTCGGGCCATTCGCGTTTCCATGTTTCGGAATCCCGGATCAGGGCACCAAGTTTAACGACATTGAAATCATGTTTCTTTAATGCGCCTGCGAGCCATTCCAGCAGGTCCGGATGGCTGGGGAGTGGATCGCTGAATCCCAGACTGTGGGCCAGGGGCGTCCCGAAGTGTCTCCGCCAGACTTCGTTGGCCAGGGCGCGGGCGAGGAGGTCTTGATTCAGACGTTGGGAAAACTCGAGCCGGTCTTTGGGTTCTTTGGAATCCTCCGCGAGCCCGGGGTCGGGGTTACTTTGCATGGCGAGGAAGACGTCGAGTTCGTCCTCGATCGCCAGGAGATCCTGAATGAGAGACCGGACTTGATTTCTCCTGGATTCTTCTCCCTTCCCATAATGCCGTTGATAAAACTCCCGGAGGTCGTCGCCATTCCCGTAGGCTTGCACCAGACTTCGATTATCGAAGATTTGGCGAACTCCGATCGGGGTAAGGGCTTCGTGATAAATCTGAAGTTCGTCGATTGTGAGTCCATTTCCCGAGATGATCATGGGCTCTCCGGGAGGGAGGACTGATTTTAAAAGCTTGGTGTCGGAGGCGTCGGTCTTGATTGGCCGGCCATTGAGGTAGAGTTTCATTCCCGGGGAACTCCGGGTGCCATCGTAGGTGAGTGCGACCTGGTTCCAGCGATTAGGGATAATGAGGGGGGTGGTGGAGGTTGTTGCG
Source organism: uncultured Verrucomicrobiales bacterium (assembly GCA_937916505.1). Classification (GTDB taxonomy): domain Bacteria; phylum Verrucomicrobiota; class Verrucomicrobiia; order Verrucomicrobiales; family Akkermansiaceae; genus SW10. Next base: position 32,523 of record CALFSW010000134.1, read on the forward strand.
ATCGCATGCTGCGGCCAGGTTTGGCTCCAGCGGGCCTGCAGTCTGCCGTTGATGATCCGGAATTCGAATCCTCGTTCCTTTGATCCGATGGTTGTGATTGGCGTGTCGGACAGGGCTTCCGGGGAGAGTTTGATCCAAACCGAGATCGTGAAGCGATCCAACTCGGTTCCGAACGGGAGCTCCGTGAGGACAAGTTGGTTGTGTCCCTCGAACTGCACTCCCAAGCCATGTGCTCCATTTTCGGCGATGAGATCGTGGGCTCCCGCTTTGACCCTGCTTAGAGGCGCGAGATTGGTGAGCTTGCGATCATCGAAGGAATAGGCGGCCACGAGCCCGGGGAGAGGGAGCGAACCTTGGTCCAATGCGAGCCAGTTGAGGTACTCGTTCTCGTCTGCCGGGGGGGGCTTTGAGGCTCTTGCGATTGCTTGTTCCAGTTCGGAGATTCTTTCGGCAATCTCATCAGAGATTCTGACATGGAGCGGAGGAAGAGCATTGGGAATCGAATCGAATGGAGTCGTGAAAAGTGCCGCCAAACTCTGGTAGCGGTATGTTGACCAGTGTTCCGTGGGGTGATCGTGACAGCTGGCACAGTTGATTCTGACTCCCAAGAACTCTTGTGCCACTTTTTCAGCCCGCCATTCCGGGGTGTCATCTCCCTGCCTGAGATATCCTGTCGAAATCCCCCGTTTTTTTTCCGGCATGAGGTCGCCCGCGATGAGATCGTGGATTGGGGCTGCGAACATGGCCCGGGGGATCTTACGAATGATTTCGGAGGGGCTTTTGGGAGCCTTGACAAATTCATCGACCGAATTTCCGGTGACTTCCCGCAGTGGCAATCCCGCCCAGTGGGGATCGCTTTCTTGTCCTTGATCGACCCACTTTTGAATGAGGGGGTGGATCTCGACGGTGTTTTCTCCCTCGTGTTGGTGGAGCAAGTCCCAGCCTTTGGGATTGTGGAGAGGGAGGTCTCCGTGACAGGAGGTGCAATTTTCAATTAGAAGCGGGCGGATCTCTCTCGAGTAGGAAATCTTTTGTTCCTGTTCTACTCCAAGGTCCTCTTTTGCTGGCTCTTCCTTGCAGGCTGCGAGGAAGAGCAGAGGGGAAAGGAACAGGATCTCGCGCACATCTCGGAGCTAAGAGGAATCCTTCATCAAGGTCAATCCTGTGCCCTTGGCCAAGGCGGCATCCTGATTGGCATGACGGCCACTGTTTTCCGCGGAAGTCATGTCCCGCTCCCTTGTGTCATGGAAGCGGGCGAACGGGAGGCTGGTTGCCGATCCAAGGTAGACAGGAAATTTTCGGCATTCTCCCGATGCTTTCGTCGTCGTTCGTGAGGCATCTTTTTAAGAAGGTGGACCATCAAGGAGAGTCGATAGGG
>CALFSW010000135.1 GCA_937916505.1 uncultured Verrucomicrobiales bacterium
CAAGCGGGAATCCCTTGCAGATCTTTGGCTCCAGCTCAAAAGTTGACGCGAATGGTATACCACCCACCACGAGCATGCCCACTCGCGGCGAGATCAACCGGGCTACTCCTGCTCCAAAGCCCGTCGGCGACCCCTGCCAGCCAGGTGCTGACAGCGGTGGCAATCAGCAGGATGAACATCAAGACGGCTGCAATGATGAGGTTCTTCCGATGCCTCCGCGAGAATTTCGCAAGCCGATAGCCGACACCCGGGGGCGCGGCGTACACCGGCTCGTTGCCGAGATAGCGGTCCAGATCAGCGGCAAATCCCTCCACCGTTTCATAGCGACGGTCGGGGTCCTTCTCAAGAGCTTTCATGACGATCCAGTCCAGCTCTCCCTTGAGCGAACGAATCGTGATTCCCGGCGGCTGGGAACCGGCGGGGTCGCTGCCGAGGCGGGTGCTGGGGCACGGAGGTTCGCCTTCCATGATGAGCCGCCGCATCTCGTCGAGACCGCAGGTGTCCAGGGTCTTGGCGTCGAAAGGAGGCTCCCCGCTCAGCAGTTCGTAGAGGAGGACTCCGAGGCTGTAAATGTCGGACCGGGTATCGGCATCCCGGCTGCTCAACGCCACCTGCTCTGGCGCCATATAGACCGGTGTGCCCACAAAAAATTCCGCCCTCGTGACCAGGGTCTTCTCTGTCAGTTTCCCCTGCGTTGCCTTCGCGATCCCGAAATCGATGACCTTCACCACCCCCTCATCAGGCCCGGTGGTCACCAGGACATTGGAGGGCTTGAGATCGCGGTGAATGATCCCCTTTTGGTGGGCGTGGTTGACGGCGGCGCAGACTTTCGAGAAGAGCTCGAGACGACGCTCCAGTCCCAGCCCCCCTTCCCGGCAGTAGTCGGTGATGGAAATCCCCTCCACGAATTCCATGGCGAAGTAGGGGCGGCCGGCCTCGGTGGCGCCCGCGTCGATCACCCGGGTGATATTGGGATGATCCATCAGGGCCAGGGCCTGTCGCTCCGCCTCGAAGCGCGACAGGACCTCACGGGTGTCCATGCCGGGCTTGATCAGCTTCACCGCGACTGTCCGCCGAATGGGTTTTATCTGATCGGCCTTCCACACGATTCCGCAACCTCCCTCGCCAATACGCTCTCGAAGGATGTAGGGCCCGATGAGGTCTCCCGCACGACTCTCCCATCCCGGATCAAAGAGACCCCGATCTTCCTCAACATCGGCTCCCATTCCAAAAAAGGAATCCGCCTCCGAAGCTTCATCCAGGAGAGCCCGGATGGACTGCTGCTCTTCTTCATCCACACAAGCATCCCGTAGATAATCGTCACGCTCGCTCTCCGGCAAACTGCGCGCGTGACTGAAGATTTCTTCGTTCATCAACTCCCTCCCATCACTCGCAAAATTTTTCAACTCACCCGGCTCTCACCAATCGATAAATCGAGATCTTGGCACGGTCCCACCACCGCTGCACCGTCCGCTCGTGCACATCCAGCAATTCTCCGATCTCGACATTGCTGAGACCGACGTAAAACCGGAGCTTCACCATCTGGGCCAAGTCAGGCTCGTCACCTTCGAGGCGATCAAGGGCGTCACTGATTGCGATGACGCGCTCGTCGGGGATGGAGTGGGGATTACTCAGATGGACTTGCTCATCAAACTCTTCAAAGGTCTGCCCGGCTCCCCGCTTGGCGGCGAGGCGTCGCTTGGCGGCATCCACGAGAATGCGCCGCATCGCCTCGGACGCCGCGCCGAAAAAATGCCGCCGGCTCTGCCAATCATCGACCTTCGAAAGGCGCATAAAGGCCTCGTTGACCAGCGCGGTGGGCTGCAGGGTATGCCCCGCGCGTTCACCGATCATCTTTTTGGAGGCCATCGCCCGCAGCTCCTGATAGATAAAGTTCAACAGCTCGTTCTGGTGAGTGAGATCTTCCCCGGACGAGAGCCCATTGAGGATCTGGGTGACATCGGATGGGGGAAGATTCATAAAGGGAACGGAGGGCGAAAGGAGCCGACTCGCCCGGGTTGTCACCAAGAGAATTGACGCCCGCAAGCCATCCACGAGGGTTCGAGGTGAGGAGGGTGAATTTAAATCCGAGAGTGGAAACCCAAAAAAAATAGTGAAAGCCGACAGCGCGATCAAGGCCTAATTTGTCCGCACCTCGCCACTATAATGATTTATTATCCACTCTCGACCAATCCCCTCACACTATGCTCTGATACCACCATGACCGAGAAAAAAGACATTCCAAAGCCTACCATCAGGAATACTCCCCCGATAAAACCTCCGGTGATCACTGTGGACATCGAAAAAACCGAAGAACCAAAAGCTCCCGGGATCAGCAAGGAAGAAGCGCCCACCCCGACCCCCGGGGGAGTGGAAACCGATCTCGTCAAACGTTTTCTCGGCGCATTCATCGACCTCGTCGTCGCTGGCATGATCGGCTTCGTGATTGTCTCAATCACCGGGTCAGGCATCCTGCAATGGCTCGCGATTGGCTTGGTCTTCCTCACCAGAGACAGCCTCCCCATGCTCGAAGGTCAAAGCCCCGGCAAGAAGGTCATGAAGACCAAAGCCGTCAAAGAAGATGGCTCGTCCCTTTCCGGAGACTGGGTCACAGGCGCCACCCGCAATATTCTCTTGGCCGTTCCCCTTGTCGGCATTGTCGAATGCTTCATTCTCCTCACCCGCAGTGGCAACCCCGGCGCCGGCCTGCGCCTCGGTGACGACTGGGCAAAAACCAAAGTCATCTCCGTTGATTGATCCTCTCAACGGCGTCCCCAAGCGCCCCACCCAAAAAGAAAATCCCCGGTAATCAAACGCCGCCCATTCCAACGACAAGAGCCTCCACTTTCAGCTTCGATATCAGCTCTCGCCCGATGTTCAAAACTCAACGCCAACCGAAGCGACATACTCTTTAAAATCAACAACCTCACCGCCGATGGCAGATTCATGGGCGGCGTTTGCTAATAAATGCCCCAAGACGCATTCATTTTTTGTGACATTGTTCAGACGCCCTTCTCGAATGCCATTCCCGAAATCAGCAATCTCCAAAGCATAAGCTTCCTTGTATCGCTCTGGAAAGGAATCATTGATGGGCGCAAGCTGCATCCCTTCTGCGGTGTGTAATTGAACGGTGTGATTACGCTCATTTTCAGCAATTGCCATTCCCCCCTCTCCGAAAAGCTCCAAGCGCTGATCGTATCCATAAACCGCCGCTCGACTTGTATCAATCGAACAAATCAATCCGCTGCTATATTTCAAAGTGACTAAGACTGTGTCAAAATCCGGAATAGCACCGATCTCATCATCATAAGCATGCCCAAGCGCAAAAACGGTCTCCGGCATCTCTTTCCCCAGAAGAAATATGAGCATGTCAAAGTCGTGAATCAACATATCATGGAAAATATTTCCGGATATTTTTAAGTATTCCAATGAAGGTTTGGGATTATCCCTTGAGCTGGCTTTGATAATTTTTACCGGCTGTATTCGCCCTATCTTGGCCTTGAGCTCCCGGAAATTTCCATCGTGACGCCTTTGAAACCCGAGATGTAATGCCAGGTTGCGCTCCTCAGCCAAATCAAAACACGCTTGGATTTCCGTGAGTGATTTCCCCAATGGTTTTTCTGTGAAAACATGTTTTCCCGCCTCCAACGAACAACAGATATAATCAAAATGAAATTGGGTGGGTGGCGAGACAATCACTGCGTCCAACTCGTCATCTTTCAAGGCCTCTTCGATACACCCAAGGATACGGACACCATTCCCCCGAAGGCCTTCGTCATCCTCCAGGACACAGGGATCTACCACATATTTCAGGTGGAACATCTTAAGATTTTGAATGGATCGCAAGTGGAACCGACCGGCCCTGCCCAGTCCGACAATACAGACATTAATTTTTTCTTTCATTAACTTTAACTATGATAAGGTGCCCTCACTTAAACCGGGGACGAACCTCGAATCGCTGCAATTTTCATCGCGGAAGAGATCATAAAAGAAGCGTGACTTCTAGGAAATTCCTTACGCCGGTCCTCTCTGACATGGGCCGACCATCAAGATGAAAGGGGGGCAATTGGAGGTTCAGCGGCCCATTTCGCTCCCCCTCTCCGATCGTCCCCAAGCGTCCCCAGCCCAAAAGAAAAATCCAGGCAATCCCAGGGTTCGACATCCGGAGCTGGAGCGCTATGCCTTGGTCCCGAATCGGCGAACAACAATGAAGATCCAGTGCCCCAGCCCCACCTGTGACCAGAACCTAAGCGGCCGTAAATCCGACATCGGCCAGCGGGTGCGATGCTCCCGATGCGATCACTCCTTTATTTGGACCGATCGCTTCTATTCGAGCGAATCCTTCATCATCTACGACCTCGAAACCACCGGCCTCAGCCCGGACAACGACGAGTTCATTCAGATCGCAGCCGTCAAATTCAACGCAGGCTGCCTTTGCCCAAGCGATTCCTTCTTCAGCTTTGCCAGGCCAAGGCGACGTATTTCATCATTTATTGAAAGCTACACCGGCATCGCAAATCGGGACGTCACAGATTCCCCACGGCCTGAGCAGGTGCTTTGCGATTTCGCGGCCTGGTCCGATGATGCCACCCTGATCGCTCACAACGCCAAGCGTTTCGACTCGAAGTTCCTCGAGGCCACCTGTCAACGCCACCGACTTCCCAGCCGTGAGATCGACGCGATTGATTCGATCGGAATCTCAAAAATGATGTTTGGCAAAACAAGGGGGACCGGCCATTCGCTCGATCACGTCAAGAGTCGCCTCGGACTTCGAGAGACCACACTTCGACGTCACGATGCCCGGGGAGATGTCGACATCCTTGGGCGCGCCATTCAAGTCATGCACCAGCACCTGGAACTCGATAACGCCTTCAACGGAATCCCCCGGCATACCACGCGACTTCCCATCGTCTGAGCGGAAGGGATCCCCGATCAGGAAAATAAATTCGTGTCTTTGCCCTACGTCCGGTTGCGACAAAACCAAACGGTTGCCGCTGTCGTCATTCTGGAGGTGCTTCA
>CALFSW010000136.1 GCA_937916505.1 uncultured Verrucomicrobiales bacterium
CATCAAGAGCGATCCTGGCCGCGACCGCCGCACTTTGGCCAAGAACCATAAAAACAGGCTCCATCCGGATCGACCCATACGCAATATGCGATGAGGAAAGGCACACAGGTACGAGCAGATTCGTACATTCTTCCTTTTTTGGTCGGATCGAGCGGTAGGAAATCTTGTAAGGCCCTCCCGGCGAGACCTGAACATCGCCTTCGTTCTTCACATGTCCCTTCTCGTCAATGTAACGTTGCACATGGTGGGAGTCCATGTTGTAGGAACCCATTCCCACTGACTCCGGAGTCTCGCGGCGGCGGAAGCAATCAAGCTCGGTATTGACGTAGTCACTCACCATGCGGCGGGCCTCGCGGATGTAGAGTTGATGGGGCCAGTTGCCATTATCGGTGAACTCATCTTTCGCCAATCCCCATTGGTTGATGTTGTTCCGAAGATCCTCGGGCACCCGCGGATCATTGCATAAAAACCAAAAGAGACCCTTTTGGTAGACCTCGTGTTCCTTGATGATCTCGGCCCGACGTTCGTAACTGGCCTCGGGGTAATCCCAATTCAATCCAATATTGTCGGTGGAAAAACCGCCGTGATTGTTGGTGTCTGTTTTACGATTGGGCATCGGCTTGTGATTGCCCCAGATCGTCCGCCAGCCTGCTTCAATATAGCGCAGATAGAGTTCGTAGCGCATCGGATCGTATCCCTCGGGCTTGGGAAAAGTAACCCGGTTGTCAGGATCATCGGTGAGACACATCCGGAAACAATATGCCTGCACCTTCTTGTCTCCTTCGCCCTCGTCACCGGGGCCCTCTTTCTGAATACCGGGAAGAAGCCCGCTCGAGGGATCCCCTTTCTTCACATAGCCATCGACCCCATCCATAAACTGATGACTTCTGGCACGGAGGGTCTGGACTCCGTTGAGTGTTTCTCCGTATTTCGAGTTTGGCTCGCGACCGACATGATAGCTCACTCCCGCCGCTGCCAGCAAATCGCCCTCATAGGTTGCATCGACAAAAATGCCCCCTTCGAAAACACGGCCTGATTCCATCGTAATCGAAATGATTTTCGCTCCATCCTTCTTAACTCCGGCCTCGCGATTCAAGCGTTCCCCATAAACCACTTCGACCCCGGCCTCCTTGAGCATCTCGCGGTAAACCATCTCGGCCATCTTTGGTTCAAACCCCCAGATCGAATCGGCCTTATCGCTGTATCCTTTGTAATCCTCGCGCGACTGATTCTTCCAGGCTGCGTCTCGCGAATAGTGCTTGTGAAGCCGTTGATAAAATTCCCGCGACATGCCACCAATCACCCGCTTGTTTCCCGAGTCCGTTGCACCAAGCCCCCCTGAAGTCAGACCACCGACATGTTGGGAAGGCTCAATAATGATCGCGGTCTTCCCGTCCCGCGCCATTTGAACCGCCGCCGTTACTCCCGCCGAGGTCCCGCCATAAATGACAAGATCGTGCCCGGCAAAAAGATTGGAAATCAGAAATAAACCCGCAACAAACCAACGTAATTTCATGCCATCACAATCGCCACTCGATCAGATCAGGTCAACCATGGAAGCCCGGCTTGACTGAAACCACTTCGTCCCCAAACTCATGTGAACATGGAGCCATAGTATCAGGCATCAGCAGACCCGAATCGTCTCCATCTCAGTTTCACAAACAATTTCCAGCTTCCTCATCAGATCCGCGATCAAATCATCCACAACCTCCGGGGGAAGTTGACCTTCCACCGTGAGAGTGACGGCATCGCTTTCTTCGGTATATCGAACGATGACACCGTCGATCCTGATTCGGAAATTCCGGTAGTCCTCCTCGTCTTCGTTCTCGACGTGTTCATGCTCAACGGGCGGCACGTAAAGCACGGCAAAAGTCTCACGATCCTTCGGCGGCTTCCAGGTGAGATCCTCGTCTTCAACCTCAAGGCCAGACCCGGCCATGAGATCGCGCACTTCATCACCATAATCAAACTCCTCCATCTCAAGAGCATGTCGCATCTCATACAATTTCAACCACTCATCTCCCTTCGGGGCAATCTCGACCATCGTCCACTTCCGGTCGGTCAGCCGACTCCACTGCATTTCACCGAGATCCAGTTTCCAGTCATCGAAACTCTCTACCAGTTGACCGCTCTCGAGAAAGACTCTCCCACCGCTCGCCGTGATCGACTTCCCATCGGGAGACAACCTGGCCGTGTGATCTGAAATCCATCCCGGACAATCTCCACCCGTCTCGACTTTAACCATCTTCCACGTCTTGGTGTCCAGCTTCAGCACCTGTGTTTCTCCCGGTCGACGGTCAGCGATGTAGCCGAGATTGCCAATCAATAGAATTCCGTCCTCCAAAAGAGTCGCGGAGTGAAAGTCGGTCGGAGGAAAGTCATCAACGGGATAGCCGAAAAACTCCAAAGACCCGTCGCAGTGGCGAATGGTGACGTCGTTGTATATGAAGAAGTCGGGATCGTAAAAATCCTCATGCTCTCCGGCGAGAAAGACCGTGCGGCCATCCCCCAAATCCGTTTCACTCTGACCGAAACGGCTGTGACACCAGCCCGGCCCCAATTCATAGGCAGTTTCTTCCTGAAAGTGATCAGTGGCTGCAAAGGCTGTCCACTTGGATTCAAAGAGCCACTGCCAAACCGGATTGTCGAGCCTCTCGGGATTCGCCGCTCCACGTCGTGGCGATCGCCATTCTGCGAAAACCTCTTTCGTGACCTCCTCCGGAGGAATTAACTCGGTTATTTCGTCGTCCATTTCCTGGAAAAACCTACCCGGGCCCCTTCGATTCTGCATTCAAAAAAAAACACCGCAATGAGGTCGTCTCAAATCTCAATCGGGGCCAGAAGGCCCTCAAGGGTCTTCGTATCGAGCTGCGACTTGCTCGTTTTCTCACTGAGGAGAGCTTCCACAAGCTTAGACTTCTTCTGCTGCAGGTCGAGAATGCGTTCCTCAATCGACCCTTCGGAAATGAGCTTATGGACGAAGACCGGATTGGTCTGCCCGATACGGTGGGCCCGGTCGGTGGCTTGATTTTCGGAGGCGGGATTCCACCAGGGATCGTAATGAATCACGGTATCCGCTGCCGTAAGATTGAGACCGGTGCCTCCGGCTTTGAGCGAGATGAGAAAGACCGGAGTCGCCCCTTTCTGGAATTTCTCAACTGGAGCCTTCCGGTTGCGGGTCGCTCCGGTGATCTTGACGAACTCGATTTCCTCCTTCTTCAAATGCTCCTCAATCATGGCCAGCATGGTGGTGAATTGGGAAAAAAGAAGAATACGTCTCCCCTCTCCGACGAGTGTCTCAAGGAGCTCAATCAGGAAGTCCAACTTGGCCGATTTCTTGGCCTTCTTTGCAATCTCGGTCTTGATGAGTTGCGGGTGACAGCAGATCTGGCGGAGTCGAAGAAGCGCATCGAGGACAATGATCTGGGAGCGCGCCAAACCCTTGTCGGCAATGGCATCACGCACCTTGGAATCCATCGCCGAGCGGACACTCTCGTAGATTTCCTGCTGCTCTTTGTTCAAGGTAATCCGGTGAATAATCTCGGTCTTGGGTGGAAGCTCGAGAACGACCTGGTCCTTGGTTCGACGTAGAATGAGATTTCCAACCCGGGCATTGAGGGCTCGCTGGGCAACTTCATCTCCCTGACGTTCGATGGGATGACGAAAGGCTTTATTGAAGGTTTCCAGAGTCCCGAGAAGACCGGGCATGAGGAACCGAATCAAAGACCAAAGTTCACCCAAATGATTCTCCATCGGAGTTCCTGAAAGACAGATCCGATGCCGGGCATCGAGTGCACAGGCCGCCTTGGAAACCTTGGCGTGGGGATTTTTGACATACTGGGCCTCGTCCAGGATGGCGAGGTGATAGGTATGCTTGAAGTGCTCCGCTTCATCCCGCTGCAGCAGCGCGTAGGAAGTGATGATCAGATCACATTGATCAATGTCCTTAAACTTGGTCGTCCGGGAGCTTCCATGAAGTACGAGGACCTTAAGACCCGGTGCAAACTTTCGGGTCTCCATCTCCCAGTTTGGCACCACACTGGTCGGCGCCACCACGAGACAGGGATTCCCGGCAGCCTGCCCGTTCTCAATCTCAGCCGCGATGTGAGTGAGGGTCTGCAGGGTTTTCCCAAGCCCCATGTCATCGGCAAGAATCCCATGGAGATGATGACGGGCAAGAAACTGAAGCCACTGGAATCCTTCCTTCTGATAATCCCGCAACCCGGCTTTGATCATTTTAGGAAGGGCCACCGGAACATGTGATTCCTTTTTCTTCAACTGTTCGCCGAGAGCCCGAAGATCGGCGATGGTTTTCGATTGATCCAGTTCCAGAACCTCGCAAAGACAAGCCGCCTCAAGGGTGTGGAGCCCGTCGTCCGGGCGATTGTAAAGATCCCGGACAGACCGGACGATTCGGAAGAAACGCTTTGCGGGAAGATTGAAGAATGACTTCCCCAACTCATCGGTGACGACAACACGTTGGTTTTCGTCGATCTCGCTATCCTTCGGAATGGGCGCGCCCGATTTCAGAA
>CALFSW010000137.1 GCA_937916505.1 uncultured Verrucomicrobiales bacterium
CGTTGCAGGAAGTCGACGGGTTCCCGTTCCAGTTCGAGTTGATACCGTTGATAGGCTTCAAAAACCGGGTGGGGGCAGGCTCCGAAGGAGCCGTGGTTTAAAAAGGTGATGGCGGGATCAAGAAGGAATTCGTTTTTCAAGTGAGGGTCGGGGTGAAGTTCAAGCTGATGAATGGAAAGATTGGTTTTCGGTGGACGGAAAACGATTCTCGATCAAGTTGGGCCAAGGACAGCAAGAAGACCGAAATGATGAACAGGACAAAAGCAAAAAGAAGGTGGGCCCGGTTTTTTCGGGGAGTGGGGAGTGTGCTCATTTTAGCAGTCCCAAGTTTTGCGGATGAGGCTGACGGGGTGAGCACGAAAGGGATTCTCGATGACAAGAAGCCCAAGGATGCTCTCCAGTTGGTTGGTGAAAAGGGACATTTGTTTGTGCCGGAATCAGAAAAGGTCAAGAGCCAGTGGGTTTTTAAAGACGGGATTCTCACCGCTTCGCCCAAATGGGACAGCGTGGTGACGCCCGGGGCTTATTCCGACTTCCGGATGCATTTGGAGTTTAATGTGAACAGCGTGCCCGATGTCGATGCCGAAAAGAATGGCAATTCAGGCGTTTATATTCAGCACCGATACGAACTCCAGATTCTCAACTCGCACGGAGTGGCGCCCGAAGACTACAAAGCAAGTTATGCCGGGAGTCTTTATCGGCAGAAGAAGCCGGATAAGCTGGTCTCGAGGCCTGCCGGGGAGTGGCAGAGTTACGAGATCGTTTTTCGGGCGGCGAGATTTGAGGGTGAAAAGAAAACCGAGAATGCCCGCATTAGTGTGAAACATAACGGGGTCCTCATTCACGATGACTACGCTCTCACGAATAAAACGGGAGCTGGAAAAAAAGAAGGCCCCGAACCCTTTCCGATCAAGCTGCAAGGACACCATAATCCGGTCAAATTTCGGAACGTTTGGATCCAACGCCTGAAACTCGAAGCAAAGAAGAAAGCTCCACCGGCGAAGAAAAAGAAGAAGGGATACACTTACGTCGTTCCCTTTGACAAGATTCCGCCCTCACCGGCGCTCAAGCCCAGGGACGCCTTAAAGACATTTGTGCTGCACGAGGATTTTGAAATCAGCACCGTCGCTCATGATCCGGCGGTGCAGAACCCGCTGGCGATGCGTTTCGATGGAGACGGAAGAATGTGGGTGGTGGAAATGCGGGCTTACATGCCGAATGCCAACGGCGAGGGGGAGGAAGAGCCGATTGGAAGAATTTCGATCCATGAAGATACCAACGACGATGGCTTTTACGATAAGACGAGCGTGTTTCTGGATGGCTTGAACCAGCCCCGTTCGATTGCCTTTTATAAGGGCGGTATTCTCTATGGCGGGCACGAGAAGCTTTACTTCGTCGAGAACCTCGATGGCAAAGCCGGGAAGATGACCGTGATCGACGAAAACTATACCCAGGGTGGAAACGTGGAGCATCGCACCAACGCCCTTCTGCGGGGACTCGACAACTGGATCTACAACGTGAAGTCAGACGCCCGCTACCGTGAGATCGATGGGAAGTGGATCAAGGAGAAGACGACCTTTCGAGGGCAGTGGGGAATGTCTCAAGACAACTACGGGCGACTCTATTACAATCAAAACTGGTTTGGGATTCAAGCGGACCAGCTTTTGCCAAACACCCTCATGCGGAATCCGAACTACCTCCTGGGAGGTGGACATGGGACGAGGATTTCATTCCGGGACAAACTCTATCCGGCCAGGATCACTCCGGGGGTGAATCGCGGGGGCGAAGGGGACATCGATGACCAGGGCTACCTCAAAGCCGCGACCGGAGCGGCCGGGCCTGTTGCTTATCGTGGCGACCAATTTCCGCCTGCTTTTCGAAACACCGCTCTCTTTTGTGAACCCACCGCCAACTTGGTCCGGATGGTTCACGTCGAAAGAAAAGACGGTTTGTTGACCGGTGAACACCGCATGGGAGAACGCGAGTTTCTGGCTTCGACCGATGAACGCTTTCGCCCGGTGAACCTTTTTAACGCGCCGGACGGCACTCTTTACGTCGTCGATCTTTATCATGGCATCATCCAGCATAAGCACTACCTGACGAAGTATCTCCGTGAGCACATCACGCATCGAAATCTCGAAAGTCATCCGCGCATGGGACGGATTTACCGCATCAAGTATCGAGACAATCCCCGGGGCCCGCGCCCCCAAATGTCAGGCAAGAGTGCCGCCGAATTGGTCGCCTTTTTATCCCACCCCAACGGATGGTGGAGGGACACCGCCCAGCAGCTCATTGTCGATCAAGGAGACCTGTCGGTGGTGGCGGCACTGACCGACCTGGCTTCCGGGGTGGGGACGCCGCTCGGGCAGATCCATGCCCTTTGGGCGCTCGAGGGATTGGGCGCAATCAACCGGGCGGCTGTTGCCGGCGCCATGGCTTCCAATGATTCATACGTCCAGGAGTCTGCCATTCGATTGTCGGAGCTCCTCCCGTCGGAGGACGCGGTGGCGATGCTGCCCACCTTTCGAACGCACTCAAAAAAATCAGGAGTGGTCGTTCAGAGGCAGTTGGCGGCGAGTTTGGGACGGATTCCGACCAAGGAAGCCTTGGCGCTTTTGAAGGAAATACTAACGAGAAACATCGATGCTCCTTTCTTCCGCGAGGCTGCGATCAATGGCTTGTTTGGCCGGGAGAAAGAGTTTCAGGATCTCTTGGGCGATGATTTCAAAGACGCCAAATTTCGCAAGTATCTCGAGCATTGTTTGACTCCGAAAACCACCGCGGCTGCTTTCAAGGCTCCCCGTGACAAAAATCATCTGGCTTCCTTTAAACGTGGCGAGAAATTTTACATCACCAACTGCATGGCCTGTCATGGTTCGGATGGAAACGGCCTGGAACTTTTGGGACCTCCCTTGGTCGGGTCAGAGTGGCTCCTGGAATCTCCCGAGCGCCTTGCGGCCATTCTTTTACAGGGGCTCGCCGGGCCAATCGAAGTGAATGGCAAGAAATACACTCCAGCTGCGGCGATGCCCGGACTCAAAGATGCGCCCGAGATTGATGATGCCCACTTGGCCGATGTGGCAACCTTCGTGCGTCATGCCTGGAATAACCGAAAAGGGGCGGTTCAGGCTGAGACTTTCAAAAAGGTTCGCCGTGAATTGAAGGGTCGGCAGACTGTCTTTACACCGGAAGAATTGAAAAAAGCCTATCCCTGATCGTGGAAGATTGAATTCGAAAAGAGCTTAGCGTTTCCGGGTTCGCCCGGTTTTCCCGCGGGGGCCTTTGTTCTTCAGCTTTGGTTTTTTGTTCTGAAGTGGCTTTGATTTGCCTCGGTTGCTTTGTCCCTTTTTCGGTTGGACCCGGATGTTCTTGGGTTGTCTATCGTAGACAAAGTCTTCCTCCGATTTCCTCTCCAGCTCCATCCCTGCCAATTCCTCCAGTTTCTTGAGCTGGTTGTGATCGGTTTGTGTCACGAATGTCGTGATCTCCTCCGAGGCTGACGCAAGACGATTGAGGTAATCCTGATCGAGTTCGTGAAAGTCGTATTGGATCACCCGGCGAATCCCGGTCAGGTCGGTTTCCCTGAGGACGGTCTCGGTGGCGAGGACGACCTGGGTGATGCCATTTTTGAGATCGGCGAGGGCCCGCTCCCGGGCTTCGGGCTTTTTGTTTCCAGTGAGGGTCTCCGTCAAAATTCCCTGCTGAGAGATTTCCGTGTTGAGGGCATGGAGGGCCTCGCGATTGCGAACAAAGATGACCGTTTTTTCCCAAGCGTCCTCTTGTAAGAGCAGATGAACCAGCAGATCGGTTTTCTGATGTTCATAAACTTCGTAGACAGATTGGGAGCACTGATTCATGGATGAGCGGAGAATGGGATGATTCCGGGTCCCCGTCGAGGTTTGCGGGTCTTCAGATTATTGCAATGGTCGACGGCATGA
>CALFSW010000138.1 GCA_937916505.1 uncultured Verrucomicrobiales bacterium
GAATGACCGCGCATGCACACCCCTTTCATTGAGCGGAGACATTCCGTTGATATCTAGGTCATCGATGAAGAGGTGAGGGCCTGCCGTCCAGCCCTTGCCTTGATAGTAATCGCGGATATTTCTGATATGCGCGATCAGCAATCCCTTGCTCCTCATCCGAAGGTCAGGAAAGCCCGTGTGATGAAGCGTGACCGAGTCCGCCCATTGAGTATCAGTGCTCGATAAATGCTTTTTGAAACCGGCGAGGTTCCATTGTGTTCCGACTAATGAGAAGCTCATGTTTATGGTGCTGATGGGTGGATAATTGCGTGGATATTTGGTGATCGCCCACCTTGACCGGCTCGGGAGTTGAGAAAAACGCACATCCATTTCTGGCGAGGCCCTTCCATAAAATGCTCCTTGGTAAGCGGATGACGTCGCGGTTTCATTTAGTGGCGATAATGACGATCTTCTTGATCTGCCTATTCAATTCGTCAGCGTTGACGACTGGAACCGCTGCGGAGGATGGAACGATGATCGTATTGTCGTCCTCAAATTTCGCTTGAGTCTTATCGACCATGAGATCGACGGAAGAGCAGGAGGAGAGGAGTAGTGCAAGGATGGGTATGGTTTTCATGAGTTTAAGTCCAGTGATGTTCTCCCAGAGGTTCTTGAAGTTGAGGGTGAAGTCTTCCAGATCATCTTTCGCTGCGGGACTGGTTTGGTCGCGCAAGAGGTTAAGACCAATGCTAATATGAGAAGCAGCCAACGCATTTTAAGCGGTCGGTGCCGGGAGGTTGTCGAATACGTAATCTGCGATTAAAGTCCGTCCTGCTGCGTTTTGATGGAGGCCATCTCCCGTCACATAGTAAGTGTCCACCGCTGGAGTAGCGAAATCTGGGTAAGTGCCCGCGATTAAGTTGATGTCGATGAAGTAATCCGCGATTGCCGCTCCTTCTCCAGCGATCCATGCGTTCACCTCGGCAAGGACAATTTGCTTGGCAACTCCCGGCCCTCCAGACCACCCGCCGTAAGTCTCATAGACTGGAGTCAATGGGAGTATAACAACAGTGAACCCGTCCGATTTAGCCGCAATTAAATGCCTCTTTAGAGAAGTGATTATTTGGGCCGAGCTTGCGCCAGCA
This sequence comes from uncultured Verrucomicrobiales bacterium, assembly GCA_937916505.1. Lineage (GTDB taxonomy): Bacteria > Verrucomicrobiota > Verrucomicrobiia > Verrucomicrobiales > Akkermansiaceae > SW10. The sequence goes on from CALFSW010000138.1 coordinate 1,125, forward strand.
GTGATGTCGTTGATACCACTCCAAAGAATATAGTATCGCATTGCGTTTGTCATTCCAACCCATCGCCGGTCTTTGGCGTAATAGTTTGACTCAACCTCCCTGATTTGGTCCCACCCACCATGCGCGTCATTGGCAAAGCGAACGCCAGTCCATCCAGCTTTTGCCATTAAAAGGTCTGGATAAATCGACCCGCCTCCAGCCGCTCCGCCATTTGTAGACGTAGCAGTCAGTGAGTTTCCTGCAAACGTCACAGATGGAGGAAAGGCAAAGTCTCCAGAATAAATCGACTCAAGAAGGAGTCTCAACTTAAATAGCTTTTCGGTGGAAACGGCAGCGTCCACAATCATCGCGAAAGCAAGATCCCCGTTCAAAATATGAGAACCATTGGCATTTCTGCCTAGACCCCAAATTGTGTTGTTTGCCCAGCAAGTCACGTGCGCGCCGAGAGAATCTCTTGAGACTTCCCTTGAATTACCCATGATGGTCAAAGTCCCAGCGTCAAACGAATACGCTCCGAAGCATATGGAATCATCAACAGCTTCTTGCACGTTTGGTTCCGCTGCATTGTCGGTTAATGAGGATGTTTCCGATCCAGTAAAGTTCGCGTGACCATAAAGGTTATCGAGAGTTCCTGCCCCATTTAGACCTAAAGCCGAACCACCTGCATGAAGAGCCGGACCCTTTGTGGAACCCCCATTGTAATTCGAGACAAGGGCTGACATTTGTGCCGTTCCAATTGTTTTAGCTGTGTAATTGTAGAGTGCCACTAATGTCTTTGATGTGGCCACTGTCGAAGGATTTACATTGGTCACTTCAAAGCCCTGAGTGGACACAGTCCCATCAAAAGTCATCGAATTCAAATTAGTCGCGCTAGCTAAACCTGTTGCATTATTTGAGCCTTTAAAAGGGACTAGAGTTGTCGGGTCATCGTTGTCTTGGTGCAAGCTGCCGAGAAGGAAACCCGTTTCCACATCATCCCAGATGCCAAGTTCTTTTAGCCCGGTGATTAATCTTGAGTAATGAATTGCACCCCGCTCCCATCCGTTCAGGTCATCTGACGCAAGATTAGTAGCCTCGATAACAGCCTCTGCGTCGGGATCAGAAAAGGGAATACCTAGTTCCTTGAATGAAGGAGTATAGGTATTAAGAACATTGAGGTTACTCTTCGCTTGTAATTGCTGGTCAGAAGTGAGCGTTTGGGCAGTGTAAAGAACTGCGTCTGGGGAACCATCCGCTCCTGCTGGTCCTGTCGGTCCTGTCGGTCCTGTCGGTCCTTCTGGACCTGTTGGACCTGTCGGGCCTGTCGGGCCTGTTGCTCCTGTTGCTCCTGTTGCTCCTGTTGCTCCTGTTGCTCCTGTTGCTCCTGTCGGGCCTGTCGGGCCAACTGAAATTTCAATGTCTGCCGGGATCGTTATCGGGGCGTTGATTATGTCGCTCATTTTGTGATGTCATCGACAACCGTAAGGACGCCGGAATAAAAGGTCAACGGAGAGGTATTGGAACCAGAGTAAAATTCCATGTCCCATGACCAATCTCCAGAACACGGAATGAAATCTTGAACTTCAGGAATAACGACAGCCCATGTCGCGGCGTCGCTTATAGTAATCGGAGCGTCTGGCTCTTTGGTTGCGTCCGAATCAAGTTTGAATGTTTTAGTCCGCTTCACGAAGTGCATACGAACTCTAGTGAGCGTCTCCGCTGGTTGAACTCCGTTTATAAGGACCGGACCAATCGCGGAGATTCCTGGCCATCGATCACCTCGTTTGTGATCGTTTAAATCAATATTTACGGGGATACTCATAATCTAAATCTTACCAACTACCATCAATTCAAAAGAGCAAGAGCCCAATGCCGGGTCATAGACGTCAATCTCTTGGTTCGTGAATGCTGAACCAGTGGGAGCAGAGATCAAAACCTCTCCACCTGGATGAACCTCAACTTCACCTATAATCATTTGATCGGCACCAACGAATGACCCACCAGTGATTTTGACCACGGTTAATCCCGTGTTGCGGAGATGGAACGCCATGATTTCGGAGAGGTTGACGGAATTCCCATCGGGGTCTTTTCCGTCTCCTCCTGCGATGGTTCCTCCGGTGCTGCCGCCTTGTAACCCATTCTGCAAATCAATTGAGGCAGTCCCGGTTACGTCTGTCGCGTCAATCGTGAAAAGTTGATCTACGGTTGAGATTGTCGCGTTACTGCTAGAGTTGCCGATTGTGTAACTCCCGACTGCGAACGGGTCGTCAGGGTTGACCGTCGCCTTAGCGCTGGCTTTAATTGAGAACGCTGGAATGTCCATGCGAACCACCAAATGTCAAATCAGAGTTCGTCGGTCGGCCAGAGCGCGAGCCAATCGGCTTTCACTAGCTCCTCGACGTTGGGATTCTTTGAGTTGAACAAGTCGGTGAAATCGTCATCGCTTAGGCGACTGTTGCGGTATGCGAGCAGCACAGCAGTTCCGGCCGCGTTCTGTTGAGCATCCTCCAATGGTTGGAGATCTCGGATAGTCTGAGCCTTCGCCCCTCCTTTCGGAAACCCATGCTTGGCATTCAGCGCGGTTTCAATGCCGTTATACACGGCATTTTTTATTGAGTAAAAACGGAAGCCTGTATCGGCACGGGACTGCTCAAGCGGGGTCAATGTGATTTCTTCGGGCATGTTATTGTAATACTCCGTTAATGGTTATGCCCCAGCTTTTGGTTTTCAGGCTGGTGATGGCGGTCGTGGTAGCGGCGGTGAGTCCGGCGCCATCATAGTCAATATCAATCACCGCATCAGCGATCACGGTTCCACCATCTGCTGCCGTTGAGGTGGGCCATACACCAGAGGCGTCGATTGACACTAGGATGTTCTCCACGCTAGTCGCGGAGAGGGAGGGAGTCAGCGACCATGTTCGATCAAAACACGCATTTGCCACACTCGCAGGCGACCAACCATCAAAGAAGTTGGCGGGGAAATCGACGAGAGCCGAGCAAGCCCGCCATGTGGTTTGGAAAGTCGTCCCGCTCGATGTGTCGATCAAGGGGAAGCTGGTAAAGTCGTTACCATACCATGTGGAGTTGAAAGTCGTCCCGCTAGACGTATCGATCAAAGGGAAGCTGGTCAAATTGTTTTGAAGCCAACATGTTGAGAAATTCGTCACATTAGACGAATCGACAAAATCAAACGATTTAATTAGCGCCGATCGGAACCTGCCGGAGAAGCTCGTCACCCCGCTGAAGCTCTCAACCGCTCCTTGTTTCACAAACTCCGCAATCACCTTGGCCTTCTGCGCCGCTGTGATCGTCGACGGTCCCACGAACGCTCCAACGAAATCCTCGTCTACGATAGCGTGATTGGTTGTAAACCCCATCGCTGACAGCTCCGCCGCCGTGCTCAGGTCAATTGTGCCGCTATACGTTCCGTTTTTCGTGGCAACAATCAAAACCCCATCGGTGATCGGAGCGTCTGGTGTCCAATCAAAATGATCATCCACCGCGTCGAAATCGATATGCGCGAACTCTCCCGCCAAATTCATCAAAGGCTGAAGCGTTGCCGTGGTCTGCGTTGGGTCTGGTCCTGTGCCGAGGTTGTCCAGAGCCGCGATCATCTCGCCGTCTGACGCATTCGGCGCGTTAACGTAGAGGTATGGGTTGAGCAACGTCGGATCATAACGGAAGCTGTTAGGCGTATAAAGTCCTGCCGAGTCGATAAGGCCGGCGCGATCAGAAATGCCGGCTCGCCCGTCGATTATTCCTGTATCGGATTTGATCATTCTTCGAGGGCCATTTCAGTCCCAGCCGCTGATGCCGTGACTCTGATATTTCCTCCAGAAGAATACGTGAGAAGCATCTTCTCTTCCCCGTCGACAACAGGCGAACCGTCAACAGCGATCCAGGCGCCGTCGAGTTTCTTTCGTTCAACGGTCAGGTTGCCGTCAGCGGCGCTGATGTAATAAGGCTTTCCGGCGCGAATAGGGTATTCGACCGGGTTGGTATCTGCGAAAGTTACGTTGGGCATGAGTCTATTTATTCAGGGAATGTCAAAGTTGGGAAACTGAGCGGACTGGCGCGTCGGCTTTCATAGCCGTGAGGATATCTACAATTTTCGATTGAAGATCGGCTTGGCGCTTTTGAAGATCAAGCTGACCGTATGAGCCGCCTCCTCCTCCGATGCGCTGCATAGATGAAACGGCGAGGTTTGATGATTGACTCGTGAGGCCGCCAAGCTGGTTCTCTGCGTCGCCTAACCGATCTTTTTTGTCTTGAAAAATTAAGGCAGCTTCATCCGACGAGGCTGCTTCTCGCGCGTCTTTGGCTTCAATCTCTTCTCTTTTAGCTACTATCTTTTCCGCGCTGCTCCTCGCTAAAATCATTCCTTGCGCCGCGTGGTTGCGCTGTTCTTCGGTGATTTTCTTTTCGCGATCTAACTGAGTGAGAAGTTCCTTGTTCCCTGAGAGTCGAGCCTGAAGGTAAACCATCGTGTCTTTATACGAGTCTCGAATAGACTGGGCTTTGGCAGCAGCCTCATCTTGGGCCTTCTTGGCCTCTTTAACCTTTCTCGCTGCTGCCTGCGCTGCTTTTTCTTCCAGCGCCATCCGTTCTCTGAATTTCGCGTTGTCCTCTGCGATGGCGGATGAAGACCTGCCTTTCTGGGCATTAAAATTCTTGAAAGCCTCCGAGTCTCCCGCTATCTCGGATGGTCCCTCGTCTATCATAACGTCGGCGAGCTTGTCCCCGATCATTTCGCCAAAGCTAAACCCCGCAACTGCGACTCCAGCAGCCGCCAATGCGCCAGGTAATTTTCCCATGACCCCGCCTCCTCTGGCCGCAGCAGCTCCAGCTCCAGCGTTCTCCAACTTGGCTGCGGTATTCGCTTTGACCGCGACAGTTTCAGCCCCCCATAATCCTATACTACCCATCAATCCTGTCGCCATCGTCGCGAAAAATTTAGCCAGTTGAATACCCTTAATGGCAATAGTGATTCCAGCGATAGCGGGAGCCACTTCTAACATGAGCTTAATCACGGCTGAAACCTTCCGACCCACTGCCGCTAGATCCATATCTTGAATAGTTTTGGTGACTTTATCAATCACGGGGATCAATTCGATGGCGATGGAGAGCGCCATTGTCTTAAATGCAGTATCCATATTCCCGAATCGGTCCGATAAAGTATCCAGCTTCCCTGCATTTTTAGTCAGCAAAGTAGGCAAACTTCCTAGCTCCTTTTCAGCCTGTTGAAACGCTGTTTGATCTTCAAAGAGTGTAATCAATTCAGATCCCGACCGTCCGAAGATGTCCAATGCCGCGGCTGTCTTATCAGCGTTCGATGATAATCCACCAAATGCTTTTGAGATTCTTTTCAAAGCATCAACTGGATCAAGCTTGCGAAGTTCTGACATCGACAAGCCAAGCAAGTCATATGCATCAACGGTCGATTTTTGCTCTTTGTTGAGTCCCGAAAATGAGTCCTGCATTTTCCGCAAGATGTCATCCATTTTCGTCGCCGCAATACCGTTGTTTTTTAACGCCCGCTCAAGAACAACCAGCCCCTCCCCAGCCGCTCCCGTTCGGGCGATTTGATCAGAGAGCTTTCCTCCAGCATCGATCATTTCTTTCATCGCCCCAGGAATGCTTCTAGCTGCTCCTAGTAGGCCGTCGAAAAGACGATGGCCAATGCGTTCCTTGAATCCCTTCGCGATAGACGATGCAATTCCCTTCGTCTTTCGCTGGAAGCTCTTCAATTCTCTCTCGGCCTTCTTGGAGTCCGCGCCAATTGTTATATTTACTCCAGCCATATCTATTCTTCAAAAGTCAAAGTTGATTCACCCTTCAATCTTGATATCTCGCGATCTAGCTCCCGGTCAACGTATCCTCCATTGGTAGGGTTCATGCCGCTCGTCCAAGCCGAACACGCTAAAAATGCAAACGCTTGGGACATCGGGAGATCGTGAATCACATACTCAGGCGTCCATTTGTACTCTCGGCAAAGCCCTACTACGTTTGAGAGGAACCATCCGAAGGGGTTTTTTTTTGAGTGTCAGAGCCTTTTGGAGGGGACATTTCAACGATTGATTTCATGGCCCCGAAATAATGGGCAATCAAAATGGTCGCTGCTGATTCGATTTCGCTAAACGGAATTTCTTCTAAAAACTCATATAGAGAATCTTCGAGCTGATCTTCTTTTACCAGCTTATTTAAAGTTCTGGAAGATCGAGTAAATGCGAATAAAGCCATCGCGATATCCTGCGGCCCCCAATCGTTGATGTTGCCAATCGACAAGGGATGTCCGATGGAGTCGAGGAACAGCCCATGACCGAAAGTAATATCGACCAGCAAGGCCCCGCCAACTTTCTTTCCTTTCGGGATGAAGGAATCGAGGACTTCTTTGGGAGTTCTCCCGTTCGTATTGTCGAGAGCTTCCTGAAGTTTACTCAACTCATCCATCTACACCAAGAGTGTTGGATAATGTGAGACTGTAAAGCTGACCGTCGAAGTGTCAGTTCCAGCATAGGAGATGCTGGCGGATTCAATGAATCCTCTCCCTGTCGTCAGAACGAATCCATCGATCGCCGCCGCAAATGTCACCTCGTCTCCCTTTT
>CALFSW010000139.1 GCA_937916505.1 uncultured Verrucomicrobiales bacterium
CACGCTTGCGGTAGCCGCAACGGGTCCCGAGGGAGGGCTCACCGGTCAGGGTCGCACGACCGGTCTCCGGATCAGGCTCATAGATCAGCATAAATCCTGGAACCCGCCTGCTGTCGTTTGCTCCGGGAGGCTGTCCAGCACTGAACTTGTGAAGCAGGACGATCGGTAAATTAGAAGAAAAATTTTCCTGGCTGGGATCGAGTTTCATGTATCCCTCCGTGCTCCCGGGTCCTTCGATAGCACCTGGAAGGAAGGCCTTCGCCCGCACCATTGTGGAGCCGCTGATCGAAATAGGTGAGTTGTAGATTGGCGACGGCGAAGCCGGGGCGTTGGTCGGGATGCTGCCGTCTGTGGTGTAGTGGATCACTGCGCCCGGATTGGGCACGCTGAGCTCCAGCGAGAAGTCTTGGGTGAAGGCGCGGCCAGTCATCGAGAACTGCACCAGATTCGGCGGAGCCTGGCTGAGGACGCCGTTCGGAGCCCCTGGTGTCGGTTCATCGAAGTAACCGGGCTGCGGGCCTGCGGAAATGTCCTGGATTTCGCCAACCAGTTCGGGGATGACGAGGAAGTCTGAACTTGAAACGGCATCATTGAGGCCGTGGATCGCGAGGATGTTCTCACCGGCGACGAGCGCGCCCGCGAATTCGAGGGGGAAAAACTCGAAGGGATCGCCGACATCGACTTCGGATCTCGATGTCGATTTTGAATCGAAAAGAAGCGGAGCCGGAGCCTTGCTGGTGGCGACGAGCGAGCCGTTCAGGTAAGCGGCGAAGCCGTCGTCCATTTTCATCTTGAGGGTGAGGGTCACGACCTCGGCAGGATCTGTGACATCGAAGGGGATGCGGATGTAGATCGAGGCGTTGTTGCCCTTCATGTTTGCGGTGAGATCTCCATCGGCGGCGATGTCATCACCCACGGTACTGCTGTATCCCCATCCGAGCCCGGTGTGCGCGGCGGTCCAGCTGCTGTCGTTGAACCCGGGCGATTGCCAGGCGGAGCCGATGTCCTCGCTTGGCACGTGATAAGTGACCGATGCCCCGACCTCGAAGAAAGTCGCGGCAGACACGGGGCCCCCGCTGCCAATTCCGTATGAGATATCGCGATACTGCTCGGGAAACTCCGGACTATAGGAGGAAACGACGGCTCTGCCATCGGGTGCGACCAGCGCAAGGAACTCCCCTCCGGCTTTCAAGCTGAAGTTGGTGTGCAGCTCGGAGCCGGCGGTGACGCGGTTTTTCCCACTGGCGAAGACAACAAAGTAAGCGCCCGGGGCAATGGTCTCGTCGGGGAAGCTCCACTTACTCAAGTCCGCGGGGTCATCACTCAGGTGGTAGCCGGCAATCGATGCCGCGGCGTCGCTGATGTTTTGGATTTCGATCCAGTCGGAGGGCTGGCCGTCTTCATCGGTGAAAAGTGCTTCCGAGTTTTCGGCTAAGAACTCGCTAATTTCAAATTGGGCGTATGCGTTGCAAACGAGCAAACAGAGTGCGAGGGGGACCGCGTAGATGGATTTTGCGGACGTCAGAATGGGGTTTGGAATGTGCATTGGTCAGGAGGTGATAGCGATCGAAAAGCTGATCCCAGCCCCCGCATGTCGTCCAGTAGGCCAAGAAAGTGATAGTGATGATGGAACCGGCGAATCCCTGGCTCCGGTGGCGGAGAAAGACAGCAGAATTCGCGGTTCCGATGAATGTAGCCACGAGAATCCCCGAGGGAACAAAAAAACCTGGATCTTCGGCCAAAAGGGTTTGCAAGCCGGCGGCGAATCAAGCCTGAGAAGGAATTTGCTTGTTTTCGATGTGATGTCCCGGATGGAGAATGGAGGTTTTCTCTTTGGTCCGGCTGAGAAGGAGGCGTTTTGACCGGAAGGCGGAAGAGCGCGGCTTCTTCGTGATGAGGGAACAGCCCGCCAGCAACTGCACCGATTCACCGGTGCCTCTATAAGAGGGCAAATAAAGGCCTAGAATGCTGTGGCTGCGGAACGAACGTTTCCTTTGATCCGTTTGAAGCTGACGAGTTTTCGCTCCTTTTCATCCCAGAGACGGAAGCTTAGGGACTTGAAACCCTTCGCAAAAGTGAGGGGCTCGACGTTTCGAAAAATTTCGTGGGAATTGTGGCAGGCCTCGAGATTGTAATTGGGGATCCGCGAGCTGAGGTGGTGGATGTGATGGTAGCCGATGTTTCCGGAGAACCATTGGAGGACTTTGGGAAGCTTATAGAAGGAACTTCCTTCCAGAGCGGCACTCGTGAAATTCCAGTCGTCTTCCCGTTCCCAATAGACGCCTTCGAACTGGTGTTGGACGTAGAAGAGCCAGACACCTGAAATCGAAGCGACACAGATCGCAGTGACTTGAATGAGGAGGTAGGGGAGCCATCCGTAGATCGATATCAGAGCGACAGCGAGCAGGCCGATGGCGAAGTTCATCTGCCAGACCGATTTTCGGTAGAGTGGCTTTGCTCCGGGGGTGGAGAAGCGTTCTCGAACGAGGAAAAGGAAGAGGGGGGCGATGATGAAGAGAACAAAAGGATTTCTCACCGTGCGGTAGACAAAGCGTTTCCAGCGCGAAGAACCGAGGTATTCGTCGACCGTCATGGTCCAGACATCGCCAGTGCCGCGGCGGTCGAGATCACCTGAAGCGCTATGGTGAATGGAGTGTTCCCATTTCCAATGACTGAAGGGCGTGAAGGTGAAGACACCGGAAATGAAACCGATGATGTTGTTGGCTCGTTGGGATTTGTAAAATGAGCCGTGGCCGCAGTCGTGGAAGATAATGAAAACCCGGACCAGAATGGCACCTGCGAGGAGAGCGATGGCAAAGGTCAGCCAATAAGAGATCGAAGACGTGAAATACATGACAACCCACAGTGCAATGTAAGAGCCAAGTGAGTTGATGACCTGCCAGGTTGCTCTCGCCGCGGAAGGTTTGGTGTGTGGGGAGACGATTTTCTTCCACTCTTGGACAGATGGGAGAAGTTGGTCGACTCTGGTTTGCTGGGAGGCCTTGGACATGTGCGGTTCGTTCGGGGCGCGGAAATATGTGACCTAAATCCTCCGGGTCAAGTGGTTATCCACAAATGAGCGGATCTCGAAACGATTCACGGCCGAAGGGAACGGTCCAAACGGTTGAAGTTCTTTAGAGGCAGGCTCAGTGGGAACGATCAAGAGATGATGCCAATGCCAGTTGGGAGCGATGATGGACTGGTTTGGCAGTGGTTTTCAGTTGTCTGCCATCGCAGGTCCTTGATTTTGTTTCGACCCGGGAGGAGTTTGGGTGATTGCAATGTGCAGCTTGACTTGGTAGTGGTTCCTCCTTGTGAAGAAGCCTTTCATGTCCGTGCTACTGAGCCTGGCTTTGGCCGGAAGTCCGCAGGCCGCTCTTCCGGTTGCGGATTTCGTGGACACTTACTGTCTCGATTGCCACGGCGACGGAATCACGAAAGGTGGGCTTGACCTCGGGACGATTCTGGAAGCCGATCCGGCGAAACATTGGGAGACCTGGGAGCACGCCATTCTTCGTATGGACACCCGGCAGATGCCGCCTCCGAAGAAGGAACGTCCGTCAGATAAGGAATATGGGGAGATGCTTGGAGAGCTTTCCGGGTATCTCGATGCCCATGCGCAGAAGAATCCCCGGCTTGGGAAGGTCCCGGCGATGCGCCGCCTGACGCGGACCGAGTATCAAAATTCAATTGGCGATCTCCTTGGCGTTTCCGTGGAGGTGAATGAAATGCTCCCGAAGGATGAGTCGAGTCACGGGTTCGACAACATCACGGTGGGTGAGCTGTCGCCGACTTTACTCAATCGCTACATTGGCGCGGCCAAAAAAATCGCGCGAATTGCGGTCGGGAGCGCCTACGAATCGCCCGACCTCCGGGTGGTGCGGGTTCCTGCGGATCGAAGCCAGAAAGAGCACGTCGAAGGACTGCCGCCCGGGACGCGGGGCGGGGTGCTTTTTGGGCATACTTTTCCGGTGGCGGGGGATTATGAATTTGAGATCCGCTTGATGCGGGACCGGAACGAAGAGGTGGAAGGCTTGATTGGCGGGAAGCACGAGATCGAGTTGTTGATTGATGGGGAGCCGGTGACGGCATTCTCGGTGGAGCGTCCCAAAAATCGGAATCACAACGACGTTGATGCTCATCTTAATGTTCGCGTCAAGGTGCCCGCAGGAACCCGCGAGGTTGGAGTGACTTTCCCGAAGAAGCCGACTTCGCTTCTCGAAACGAAACGGCAACCATACGATGCGCAGTTCAATTTCCACCGGCACCCGCGTCAGGCCCCCGCCATTTTTCAAGTGAGTGTGACCGGGCCCTTTGAAGGTGTCGCAGAGAGCCCGCGCTTGGCGGAAGGAGATCTGCCCGGATTGATGCGGCGGGCCTACCGGCGGCCGATCACCGAAAAGGATTTGGCGAAAATTCAGCCCTTCCTTGCCGAGGGGATGGAGATGGCCGTTGCTGCGATTCTCGTGAGCCCGCGCTTTCTTTTCCGGGTTGAAAACGATCCGGCTGATCTCGCATCGGGCGAGGTTTACCGACTCGCGAATCCCCGGCTGGCCACCCGGCTTTCCTTTTTTCTTTGGAGTAGTTTGCCTGACGATGAATTGCTGGACGCGGACCTTTCCGACCCTGTGGTGTCTGAGAATCAAGTTCGACGCATGCTGGCAGATCCCCGATCCGAAGCGCTCGTGACGAACTTTGCCAATCAATGGCTCCAGCTTCGGAATCTCGATGCAATGACCCCTGATCTGCGTCTTTTCCCGGACTTTGATGACAATCTTCGCCAGTCGTTCAAGCGGGAAACCGAGCTCCTCTTTCAGGCGGTGCTCAAGGAGAACCGCAACGTGATCGATCTCATCGGAGCGGACTTCACCTTCCTCAACGAACGTCTCGCGACGCATTATGAAATTCCGCATATTTACGGGAGTCGTTTCCGCCGGGTGGAACTCGCTTCTTCGATGAAACGCGGCGGTCTTCTCCGGCAGGGGAGCATGCTCACCGTGACCTCGTATGCAAACCGGACTTCACCCGTGATTCGAGGGAATTGGGTTCTTGAAAATATCCTGGGCACGCCCGCCCCGCCGCCGCCGCCCGAGACGCCCGCGTTAGGTGATGTGGTCGTTGCGGATGATCTCCCCATGCGTGAAAAGCTCGCGGCCCACAGCCAGGACAAATCCTGCGCGACCTGCCATCGCTTGATGGACCCTCCCGGATTCGCTTTGGAGGAATTCGATGCGGTGGGCCGCTTTGTCACCGGTGAGGTGGATGCCGTCGGAGGTCTGCCCGACGGGCGAACCTTCACGGGAGTCGATCCCCTGGAAGAAGCGCTCCTGGAGCGTCCCGACCTCTTTGCTCGAACAATCAGCGAAAAACTGCTAACCTACGCCCTCGGAAGAGGCGTGGAGTATTTCGATGCTCCGGCGCTCCGCGAGATAGTCCGCAAGGCCGCTCCGGAATATCGCCTTTCCGACCTCGTCCTGGGAATCACTCAAAGCAAGCCCTTCACTCACCGACAGAAGCCATGATCATTACCAAAAAATCTCTCTCACGCCGCACCGTTCTGCGCGGTTTTGGTTCAGCCGTCGCCCTTCCTCTTCTTGATGCCATGGTTCCCGCGGCAACTGCGGCCAGACTCACGGCAGCCAAGCCGGTGAAGCGCCTCGGGTTCGTCTTCATGCCGATGGGTTGCGACCTCTCGCGTTGGACTCCAAAGAGCGAGGGGAACCTTGACGAACTGTCGTCCATTCTCCAGTCACTCGCTCCGGTTCGTGATCACGTCAATATCCTCTCAAATCTCGAACTTCAGCCCGCTTATCCCGGCACGCATGCCACTTCCAATTCGGCCTTCCTGAGCGCGGCGCAAGCCCGGCAGACCGAGAGTGCGGATTATTTTTTGGGAACGACGGTTGATCAGATTGCGGCGCAATATCTTGGGAGAGAGACGCAGCTTTCGTCGCTTGAGATGTCGATGGACCTCATGCAGACCGTCGGTCAGTGTGATAACGGATATGCCTGTGTGTATCAGAACAATCTTTCGTGGTCTTCGCCGACGACCCCGCTTCCGGCGGAAGCCCACCCGCGCTTGATTTTTGAAAGCCTCTTCGGTGAAGGCGGAACCGCGAAGGAACGTCGGGCTGATTTGAAGAAGAAGGCCAGCCTTCTCGATTTTGTGAACGACGACCTCCAGAGCCTGAAGCGGGAACTTGGCCCGGCGGATCGTTCGAAGGTCGACGACTACCTCACTTCGGTTCGTGAGATCGAGCGCCGCATCCAGAAAGCGGAGGCCGCGACCCGCGATGAGGCTCTTCCCGATCTCGATCGACCCAATGGCGTGCCGGCTTCGTATCGTGATCATGCCCGCCTTATGTTTGAGTTGCAGATGCTTGCTTTCCAGGGCGACATCACGCGGATCACGTCCTTCCAGTTGGCGCGTGAAACGAGCAACCGGGTTTATCCTGAGACCGGGATCACCGATCCCCATCATCCACTTTCCCACCACGGAAATGACCCCGGTAAAATCGAACGTATGTCGAAAATCAACGCCTTCCACGTTTCTCTCTTTGCTGAGTTCCTGGAGAAGATGAAAGCGACCCCCGATGGTGGCGGGAGTCTTCTCGACAACTCGCTTTTCCTTTATGGAAGTGGCATGGGGAATCCGAACGTGCACGACCACCAAAACCTACCGGTCATCGTGGCGGGCGGTGCGGCGGGGGGCGTGAAAGGTGGTCGTCATATCCGCTTTGACGAACCGACCGCGCTTGCGAATCTGCATTTGACCTTGCTCGACCGGGCGGGAGTGAAGGTCGAGAAATTTGGAGATAGTGACGGCTTGATTAAGGAGTTGGGGGTATGATTTTTAGGTTCATGAGATCGGCACTTTGGGGCTTGCGATCATTTCTAAAATTTACGGGCGTTGCCCCGGGCTGTGTTGGTTGCCTCTTTATGGCGACCTTACAAGCGAGCCCGCTCATCGAAGCTGCTCATGGCGATGATCTTGATCAGGTTAAGGCACTCATCGAATCCGGTGCTGCCGCTGGTGGGGCCAATCGCTATGGTGTCACGCCGCTTTCGCTGGCCTGCCAGAATGGAAACGCTGAGATGGTTGAGTTGCTTTTGAAAGCAGGGGCTGATGCGAATCTGGCTCTTCCGGGCGACGAGACTCCGCTTCATACCGCGTCCCGGACCGGGGTGCCGGACTGTGTGAAGTTGCTGGTGGCCGCTGGTGCGAAGATCAATGTGCGTGAGCAGCGTCAGCAAACGCCGTTGATGTGGGCTGCGGCGGAAGGCCATCTTGAGATCGTTCGCTACCTTCTTGAAAATAAGGCCGAGTTCAAAAAGCCTCTCGCCTCCGGCTTCACTCCACTTCTTTTCGCGGTGCGACAAGGTCATCTTGAGGTTGCCACATTACTGATCGAACAGGGTGCCGAGGTGAAAGAGGCTGCCGAGGTCAAACGCGGACGGAAGACGATGCGCGATGGAACTTCTCCTCTCATTCTTGCGGTGGAAAACGGTCACTTTGATTTGGCGGCCTATCTGCTCAAAGCAGGCGCTGATCCCAACGATCTCCGCTCCGGTTATGCCCCGTTGCATGTCCTCAGCTGGGTGCGTAAATCGGTAAAAGGTGATGGAGATGATGGATTGCCCACTCCCCGCGGCTCGGGGGGAATGACGAGCCTTGAATTGGTGAAGGTCTTGGTGAAGCACGGAGCTGATCCTAATTTACGACTCAAAGGGGGACCAGGTGGCGTGGCAAAAGTGGAGCGCAAAGGGGCCACTCCCTATCTCCTTGCAGCCGAGACTGCCGACCTTGTCTTTCTTAAAGTTCTCGAGGAGGTGGGAGCGGATCCCTCACTGGGGAATCATCGGGGAACGACGCCACTCCTCGCGGCAGCAGGGATGGGGGTGACCGCTCCGGGTGAGGAAGCGGCGGATCTCAAGTCCGCCCTCGAAGTCGTCAAATATCTCGTTGAACAAGGTGCTGATATCAATGTGAGGGACAAACGTGACGAGACGGTCATGCACGTGGCAGCGTATAAAAGTGCCCCCGAAATGATGGTGCTTCTTGATGCCCTGGGAGCCGACATCAAGGTCTGGCATCAAAAAAACAAATCCGGTTGGACTCCGTTGAAGATCACCCGGGGTTATCGGCCCGGGAACTTTCGCCCCATCGAAAAGAGCGAACGCGCCCTCCTCGCCATTATGAAGAAGCACGGAGTGTCGCCAAAGTGATCACACTCCGATATCCTCATTCCACAGCTCCGGCTTTTCTTCGATGAACCTTCGCATCATTTCGATGCACCCTTCATCCTGCAGGACGTCCACTTCCACTCCCCGTGAGCGCAGAAGTTTCTCTTCTCCCTTGAAGGTGTGATTCTCGCCCACAATCACTTTTGGAATGCCGTAAAGGAGAATGGCTCCGCTGCACATCGGGCAGGGAGAGAGGGTGGTATAGAGCTCGCATTCGCGATAGATTTTGGCGGTTTGTCGTCCGGCATTTTCAAAGGCGTCCATTTCGCCGTGCAGAACCGCGCTTCCCTTTTGAACGCGTCGATTGTGTCCCCGTCCAATGATTTTTCCCTGATGAACGATGACGCAGCCGATGGGAATCCCGCCTTCTGTTAACCCAAGATGGGCTTCGGAAATGGCGGCATTTAAAAATTCTCCTTTCACCTCGTCAGAATCGGCTATCTTTGGGAGTCGTGCGGGGGAGAAGTTTCCCGCACCTTTCAACCTCTCTTACTTCACATGCCAATTGTCAGACTTTCCGGAACCGTGATTGGTTCCGATGATCCCGGCCGCTCTATTCGGGCCAAACTCCTCTTCCTTCTCTACAACGCCGGCTGGGATATCTATAACTCCAACGGAGACCAGCAAATCACGCTCTCAAATATTGAGAAGAAGATTATCGAGTCCGAGGCCTTTGTCTTTACCCCCGGGGCCTCACTTGAGGACATGTTCAAAGCCATTTCGGTTTTTGTCGGTTACCAGACTTTGGATAAACACCTCCAGGGAAAGCCCACCGTGATCCTGAACAGCGACGGATCATGGGACCCACTTTTTCATCTTCTGACCCGTCTCAGGGCGCAAAAAACAGTGAGGCAGGATTTTCGGGAATTTCTGCTGAGCGCCTCGACACCGGAGAAGGCTCTCAAGCGACTTCAGCTCGCAGTTCAAGGGGAGTTTCCTGATCCAGGCCGGGACATCGCGTGTAACACCGAGATCCCGACAGCGGACACTCCCCCGCCCGATGATCTGGTCGGGAGTGTCTGTGTTTTTTGTTCGGCCTCCCTTGAAGATCCGGCCTACATCTCCGACGGTGAAGAGCTGGGACGACGTTTGGCTGAAGACAAATTCGGGTGTGTCTCCGGAGCCGGGAAGTCCGGCATCATGGGAGCGGTCGTTCGTGGATCAGTGGAGGCCGGCGGGTGGACGGCGGGCTCGAATGTGCCACATATCATCGAACTCGAGGGGCTCCCCGACGGACTGTCACGTTTCTGGTTGCGCCATGACATTTACACCCGGATGGAGGTCATGATTGAAAATTCGACGTCGTTCGTGATCTTCCCCGGAGGGGCGGGAACCGTTCAGGAACTCTTCGCGTTAATGATTTTCAAGCATCAGGGAAATGACCTGATGAAAGGTAAGAAGGTGATCATTTTCAATCGACCGGATGAGGCCGGGGCGGGTTTTTGGGATTCCTTGCTTCCGTTGATGGAATCCACGTGCGAGCCCGGAGATTACGAAATCGCGATTTCATTGGATGAGGTGATGGGCATTTTGAAGGAGCCCGCAGGGGAGATTCAGCCGGTCTAGT
>CALFSW010000140.1 GCA_937916505.1 uncultured Verrucomicrobiales bacterium
AAGTGAGGCTCCCCGTAATCGGAGTGGACCATGCGGCAGTTTGATTGAAATGCTCCGTGAGCAATGTCCCGGTGGAATTTCCGGTATAGAACGTCATGTCGTTGTCGGCGGACATGTTGTAATTATAGACAGCCGCGTTCGAGATCGCGGTCAAGCCAAGGGAGGCGGCAAAAGCAAGGGCAGAAGAGGTAATCAGTTTCGTCATTTTTTCTTGGGTTTCACCTGCTCTATCGCAGTGCGTGAAATCCAATTTCAAAAAGAGGCGTTTTATTTCAAAAAAACTTTTGCCACGCCACCACCGATCAGGACTCATCTCTGTTAAGCTCGATCACAATGACCCCAACCTTGGCATTCGACAGAGAGAAGATGTTCACGGGACAGAACCCGGGTGGGGATGTCGGCTTAAAAAGCCACGCTCCATACTGGGAGGTTCACTTCCTTTTGAAGAGCGGACTGAGGGCGACCTGGCGGACCAGGTCGCGGAGGGGATAGTTCTCCTTTTTGAGGCTGGAGAGGATCTGTTGAACGTCGTCGGCGTCGGAGAATTCCACGGTGCGGCCCAGGGCGTAGGAGAGAATGGATTCGGTGAGTTCTTCGGCGAGGTCGTCCGCGTGCTGGAGGAGGAGAGCTTTTAGCCCGGTGACGTTTTGGAACGAGCCACCGCCGGGGAGGGTGCCGCCGGATTGGATGGGGACTTGTTTGCGGCCGACTTTTTCCTTGTCGCGCCAGCGGCCGGTGGGGTCGAAGTTTTCGAGACCGAAGCCGATGACGTCCATCTTTCGGTGGCAGGAGGCGCAGGTCGCGCGCTTTTGGTGGAGCAGGACCATCTCGCGGTTGGACATGGGTTTGTCGGAGGCTTCATCGAGTTCGGGGACGTTGGGCGGGGGTGGCGCCGGTTTGTCATGGAGGATTTTTTCCATGACGAGGGCGCCACGAATGACGGGCGAGGAGCGTTCGCCATTTGACCCGGTGGTAAGGAAGGCGGTCTGGGTGAGGAGGCCTCCGCGGTGGGAGTCCATTGGGAGTTTGACTTTGCGGAAGGAGTCATCCAGCGGGTTTTCAAACGGGATGCCGTAGTGGGTGGCGAGGGCGGGGTTGATGGTGACGAAGTCCGAGTCGATGAGGTTTTTTGCGGGGAGGTTTTCTTTGAGAAGAGTGCCGAAGAATTCGCGGACTTCTTGTTTGGCGTCTTGTTGAAGGCCATCGTTAAAGTAGTAGTGCTCCTTCTGGTTGATGGTGATGGCATCGTAGCGGTCGAGGTGGGTCCATTGGCTGATGAAGCCATCGCGAAAGGCTTCGGAGCGCGGGTCGGCAAGGAGGCGGTCGATCTCTTTTTCAAAAACGACGGGGTCTGAGAGGTGGGCATTGTAGAGGGCGTCATCGGGCGGGCTGCTCCAGAGGAAGTAGGAGAGGCGGATCGCGAGTTCGCGATTATCGAGGAAGCCGTGAGATTTCTCCTGAGCGAGGGCGGCTTCCTGGATAAAGAGGAAGCTGGGCGAGGAGAGGATGATGGCGATGACTTCGCCCATGGCCTCTTTGTAGTTTTGGCCGGAAGTACGAAGTTCTTTAAAGTTGGCGTGGAGGGCGTCGAGGTAAGCGGCTTGTGGGGTCTTGCGACGGAAGGCGAGGGTGGTGAACTTTTCGATGAACTCGCGGGCGGGTGCGTCGTGGTTTAAGTAGGGGCCATTTTTCCCGGTGGCGATGCCGGGGTAGAGGAGGTCCTCAAAGGCGGGGCGCTGTTTGGGGTAGATGGGGCCTTCGATCTCGAGCCAGTCGATCCAGATAGAGGGACGTGGGTCGGGGTATTTGCGCGGGTGCTTGAGCAGATCGTAGTAGCGGCGTCTGGTGTTGACGGTGGTGTCCGGCGCGTTTTCCTGGACGCGGATCGACAGGTGGATGGCACCCATGGGCTGGCGGGTGCGGAGAATGACGGATTCCGGCTTCTCCGGGGTGCCGGCCATTTGCAGGGTGCCGTGGATGCGCTCGCCACCCGTAAGGCGGATGATTTTTCGGAGTTCATGCGGGTTCTCGACGATGCCTCCGTGGACGCGGACGAGGTAGTCGGCGCGGGGGTCGGTGTGCCTGCTGACGCTGGACCACTTGGCGACGTTGGAATTATAGACGCCGGTTTTGACGTAGGGATATTGGAGGTAACTCCGGGGCATCTCGGCGCGGGAGTCCCACTGGGAGAAGAGGATTTTTGCTTCGCCTTCGTCTTTGAAACCGGCTTGTTTCCAATTCTTACCGGCGTCGGTGAGGGCTTTTTTGCGGTCGCGGTCGGCGAGTTGCTCGCGCATCTTTTTGTTCACGCGGGTCTCGGGTTGGGTGCGTTCTTTGGTGGAAGAGCGGCGGGGGCTGGTATTGTATTGGAGCGCGGTCTTGGCGACTTCGCGGCCGAGCTCGAGGTATTTCTCGAAATGGGCGGAGGTGAAGAATTGCTCTTCGCCGACGGTGTCGAAGGTCGCGATTTCTCCGTCTTCAGGGATGTCGTGGATGGAGACATCGAAGCCAAAAATATCGCGGATGGTGGCGGCATATTCGCGCTGATTAAGGCGGCGCATTTTGATCTCGCCGCCGTGGTCGGTGAGGCGCTTGCGGGCGGCATTGACGGAGCCGGTGAGGGAATCGAGGACGGTCGCCATTTCCGTGGAAGCGGGTTGCTTTTCATCCTCGGGGGGCATGTCGCCGCCGTTGAGTTGGTCGAGGACGTCCTGCCAGCGTTGTGCGGAGTCGTTGTCGGTGATTTCCCAGAGGGCTTCGTCGAAGCGGACCTGGCCTTTTTGCTTCTTGGGGCCGTGGCACTTGAGGCAGTAGTTATCGAGAAAAGGTTTGAGGGTTTCCTTAGAGACGATGACATCTTTTGGCGCAGCAGAACCTGCCGTGATCAAGGAGACGGCAAGGAGAGTGAATACCTTCATGCGGAGGGCTTTTTGTTACGGGGAATGATCATGACAGGGACGGATCATGCTACGAGCTCGGGGAGGATTCCGGTGCTGTGACTGAATTGCCCGGTCTTGATGCCGGCCTGCTGCATGAGGGTGAGCCAGTAGTTGGCGAGGGGGGTGTTCTCCTTGGGGAGGACAATATTGCGGCCGTGTTTGATCTGGTGGGCTCCGCCTCCGGTGATGATGGCGGGGACGTTTTTGAGTTCGTGCCCGCTGCGAAGGTTGGAGCCGTAGCTGACGATGCAGTTGTCAAAGAGGCGGGAGCCATCGGAGTCCTTGGCGTCCTTGAGGCGATCGATGAAATGGGCGAAGAGTCCGGAGCATTTCTTATCGCGTTCGCGGGAGGCCATGATGCGGGTCCGGGAGAATCCGTAGTGGCTGAGGGAATGGGCTTTGAGCGCCGTGCCCATGCCGGAGAGGAGGGAGCAGACGGGTTGGCGGTAGCTGATGACATTTGTCATGCCGGTCTGGAGGGCGACGATCATCATGTCATACATAAGGTGGATTGCTTGCTCGCCGGTGAGGCCTTCGGCGGGGGCCTCAAAGGGAGCGTTGGGCTTGGGGATGTCGGCCCACCTGGCCTGGCGCTCGAGGCCTTTTTCAACCTGGCGAACGCCGGTGAAGTATTCGTCGAGCTTTTCGCGGTCGCCCTTGCTGAGAGAGCGCTTCATCCCTCCCCCATCGATGCGGACGAGGTCGAGGATGCTCTGCTTTTTCTTAAGGCGCGCGTCGAGTTCTTCACGGGAGTCGCCGGGGTGGGCGAAGAGCTGGCGGAAGAGATCGAGGGGCTTGTTGATGCCGGGGATGGGGTTGCCGGATTCGTCCCACGAGAGGGAGAGCCCTTTTCCGTGACCGGAGTTTGAACCGCCATCCACTTCGTTGGCGGAAAGAATGAGGGAAGAGAAGCGGGTCTCTTTTCCAAGGTGCTGGGCGGCGATTTGGTCGCAGGAGATGGAGTTATGAAAGCGCTTACCGGGGGTGCCGGCCACGTTTGCTCCGGTGAGATAGGAGGTGGAGCCACCGTGGGGGTCGGAGGCGCCAAGGTTGGTGAGGTTTGTCACCATGGTGATGTCGTCTCGATGACGAGCGAGTGGCGCAAGCCCTTCGGTCATGCCGATTTCTTCAAAGCGGCCCGCTTTTTTTGGGTAAAAGGTGTCCTTGGTGAAGCCGAAGCCGCCACCGAGGAAAATCATGCGCTTGGGTGGAGTGGCGGCGATGGCCTTGGCGCTGGCGAAGGATTCCAGGAAAGGAAGGGCCAGGATGGAGCTGCCAAGCCGCATGAAAGAGCGGCGGGTGGTGGAGTCTGAGTGGAAAGACATTTGGCGAAAGAAACCAGCTGGAAAGTTGCACTAGT
>CALFSW010000141.1 GCA_937916505.1 uncultured Verrucomicrobiales bacterium
TTTTGCGAGCCCAGGCCAACTTCAGTCTTGAAGAAGCCCGCGATTCCCGATCACACTGGGCCATTCGAAGTTTGCTCCGAATCCCCTCCCCAACCGCATCAGGGAGCCCCCGGGGTCGAAAAGAAATCTCCTAACAACTCATCACGATTCGATGAGAGCACCATGAAACGATCCGTCCTCCTCACCATTCTCCTTTTTCCAATTTCTCTCTGCGCCGCATCGGTCGAAGGCTACGCAGGCCGTGTCAGCTACGCGCCCGGCGAAAGCGTCACGCTTCATGTCTCCAGCACCGCCCCAGAATTCTCCGCCGAATTCACCCGTCTCGGCGCCGAGCGGGTCTCCGTTTGGAAAATGGAAAACATCGCCGGCGCCGCCCATCCGACTCCCGAAAATGCCTCTTCGCATGGTTGCAACTGGCCCTCAGCGATCAGCATTCCCATCCCCCCGGATTGGAAATCCGGATACTACCACGTCACCCTCAGCGCACCTGAGGCCAAAGCCTCTTCCTGCTACTTCGTCCTCCGCGAATCTCCCGACACCGCCGAGCCAGCCCCCATCCTCCTCGAACTTTCCACCAACACCTACAATGCCTACAACAACTGGGGGGGCTTCAGCCTTTACGCCTATAACGGCCGGGACAAAGTCCAGGGCCACCGCGTCTCTTTCCACCGGCCGCCACGAAGCCTGTTCGGGAACTGGGAACACCATTTCGTCGCCTGGGCCGAAAAGCAGGGAATCCCGCTCGCCTTCGCCGCAAATAGTGATCTCGAATTTCACCCTGACATTCTCAAAAAGCGACGCCTTGTCATCAGCGTCGGCCACGACGAATACTGGTCGGCCCCCATGCGCGACCACCTCGAATCCTTCATCGGAGATGGCGGAAATGTCGCCTTCTTCAGCGGCAACACCTGCTGTTGGCAGGTTCGCAGCGAAGACGATGGAAAAGCCCTCACCTGCTGGAAACAGAGTTACCAATCCGACCCCGTCTTCGAGGCCGGAAAAGGCCATGCCCTCCTCTCCTCCCTCTGGAGTCACCACCTCATCGGCCGCCCCGAAAACACCCTCACCGGAGTCGGCTTCCTCTGGGGAGGCTACCACAAAAGCCACGGCCAACACATGGATGGGAGCGGTGCCTTCACCGCCCACCGCACCGATCACTGGATCTTCGAAGGGACTGATCTCAAACGCGGCGACGCCATCGGTGGCAAAGACACCGTCGTCGGCTATGAATGCGATGGCTGCGAGATCGAATGGCGGGACAAACTCCCCTTCCCCACCCATCGCGATGGCACCCCGAAGAACTTTAAAATTCTCGCCACCGCCCCCGCCCGCTGGCACCCGGACGATTCCGAATGGTATGAAAAATGGGAGAAGGGCCGCGAAGGAAACGCCGTCCTCGGCATCTACGAAAGGGGGGGCACCGTCGTCACCACCGGGACCACCGATTGGGCACACGGGCTTCGCGGAGGCGACCCCGTCGTCGAACGCATCACCAAGAACATCATCGAAAAACTCTCCCGGCCAAAGTGAGACCGCTCTACTTCTTCGCCTTGTTTTCCCTATCGGCCACCGCCCGTGACTTCGATCACGACGGCGCCGACGAGCGCATCGTCGCGCGTGAGGGGAAAATCCTCATCGAATCGTTCGAGTCCGAATCAAAAACATGGCAAAACGCCGACTTCCAGCTTCCATCCGAAGTCACGGCAACCGCCCCTTTGAAATTCATCGATCTCAATGGCGACGGCTTCGAAGATCTCCTCTTCTCCGACAAAACCCATTTCCACATCGCCCTCTGGTCCACCCAGGTGAAGCCGCAGCTCGGCTGGACGAAGGGCTGGTCGCAGCTCGTCCGCTCCGGCAAAAGAACCGGCGCTGCCAATGAACCGCCGCTGCTCCCCGGTGCCAGGCTTCAGATCAAAGACCGTGTTCTTTTCGTCACCAAACCCGGTGATAAGCAAATCCCCATCCCCCTCGCCCGCCTCCTCGCCTTCGACATTCCTCTGCCGAAATCTCCCGAAGAAGCCCTCAAGACCTTTCGACTTCCCGACGGCTTCCAGATCGAAATCGCCGCCGCCGAACCTGAAGTCGTCGATCCCGCCTCCTTCGCATGGGGAGCCGACGGCCGCCTCTGGGTCGTCGAAATGCGCGACTATCCCTCCGGCCTCGATGGCAAGGGCAAGCCCGGCGGCGTCGTGAAAGTGTTGCAAGATCGCGATGCCGACGGTCGCTACGAAACCGCCACCGTCTTCCTTGAGAACATCCCCTGCCCCACCGGGGTCTTTCCTTGGCGAAACGGGGTCATCATCTCCGCCGCCCCTGATATTCTCTACGCCGAGGACACGGACGGTGACGGTAAAGCCGATAAAACAGAAGTGTTGTTCAGTGGCTTTTTACCCGGAAACCAACAGCACCGCGTCAACGGATTCGAATGGGGGCTCGACGGTTGGATCCACGCCGCCAACGGTGATAGCGGCGGCCTCGTCAAATCAGAGAAGACCGGAACAACCCTCAACATCTCCGGACGCGATGTCCGCTTTCGTCCTGACACCGGAGAGATCGAAACCGTCTCCTCCCAGTCCCAGTTCGGCCGCCGTCGCGACGATTTTGGAAGCTGGTTCGGCAACAACAATCCCACCTGGCTCTGGCATATCGGACTCCCCGAACGCTACCTCCGCCGAAATCCAAAGCTCGCCGTCAAAAGCCCCAAACGTGTCCTCGCCAACTACGCAAACCCCTCGCGGGTCTTTCCTGCGAGCAGACCCGCGCAACGTCCCAACCAACCTTGGTCGCTCAATCACGTCACCAGCGCCTGCAGCCCTTCCCCTTATCGCGACGACCTCTTCGGTGTTGAATTTTCCACGAGCATCTTCATTTCCGAACCTGTCCACAACTGCGTCCACCGTGAAGTGTTGGAGCCCGCCGGATCCGGCTTCAAAAGCCACCGCGTCGAGAATGAACAGGCCAAAGAATTCCTCGCCTCGACGGACCCATGGTTCCGACCCACCACCACGCGCACCGGTCCCGATGGCGCCCTCTACGTCGCCGATTTTTACCGCTTCGTCATTGAGCACCCCGAGTGGATTTCACCCGAAACCCGGGCCCGCCTCGACCTCCGCGCCGGCCAGGACAAAGGTCGTATTTACCGCCTCAGCCCGAAAGGAAAGCACCGCCGCCCCATCCCCGATCTCTCCAAATTGACTTCCCGCCAGCTTGTTGAATCGATCAACAGCCCGAATGGCTGGCAGCGCGATACCGCCCAGTGCCTTCTGTGGGAGAAGGGCCCCGATGGGGAAGCCCTATCCCAACTGGAAAGCTTGTTGGCTCTCCGTCACCGCCCCCAGGTCCGCATCCAGGCACTCGCAACTTTGGGCATGCTTAAAAAATTGAACCCCGCCTCGTTGTTGACCTCCCTCACAGACCCACATCCCGGCATCCGCATCGAAGCCCTTCGTCAGTCCGAGCCTTTCGCCAAAATCGAAACCGAAGACCTTTTCACCACCGTTTCTTCTCTTGCCGATGACACCGAAGCGCGCGTCCGGATGCAGGCCGCCTTCACCCTCGGCGAATGGCCTGCCGAAAAATCCAAACCGTTCCTTTTAAAAATCGCCGCCCGCGATGCCGACGACGATTGGATCCGCGCCGCGATCATGTCTTCCCTGTCTCCCAAAAGCGAACTCTTCGCCTCGCTGAACACTTCCAAAAAACCAGAGATTGCCGTTCTCGAACTCAAGATAGAACCCAGCAATGCCGACCGCGCGCGGGTCATGGCCCGGTATACCGACGTGGCAAAAACCAAAGGTGACTCGGCACGCGGACGCGGCCATTTTCAAACCAACTGCGCGATCTGCCACCGCCTCAAAGGAGAAGGAAAAGAGGTTGGCCCCGATCTTGAAATGGTGCGAGGAAAGCCCACCGACTGGCTCCTCGGCGCCATCCTCGATCCCGCCGCTGCCATCGAAGCCCGCTACGCCACCCGAACCGTCACCACCCACAAGGGCGAAACCTTCATCGGAATCATCGCCGCCGAAACCGCGAACAGTTTGACCTTCCGCCTCCCCGGAGGCATCGACCACCCCGTCCTCCGAGACACCATCAAATCACTCAATCCCGCCGGTCTCTCCCTCATGCCCGCCGGATTCGAAAGCGCCCTCGATGTTCAAGCGATGGCCGATCTTCTCGCCTGGCTCCGCACAGGGCCTTCAGAGTAGCCTCCTGATCCTCCATCTGCGGGGAAACAGGCTCCTATCCAAAACGGTGACCCCGGATCCCGGACGCAGGTCAGCGCCAGCCCGCTGATTCCACACGCAGCAGCCAGAGTGACCAGCGGAAGCAAAATGGCTTGTCCGCGCCGAAATCATTGGCCACTTTTCAAAAGATGAAACCGGTCTTGTTCTTTGCTCACTGCCTCCCACTTCTTAGCTCCATCGTGTGGGCTCAAAAGATCGACATCGAAAAACTCGATCCGAACATGACCCTGGAGAAAGCCGATGCCAAAGGCGTTGCCTGGCTCGATCCGCGCACACCGCCATTCCGCCTCGTCGGCTTCCCCTGGATCAGCGAAGACAAGGTCTACCGGAGACTGCCGGTGAAACCGAAATGGCCGATTCGGGGAGCGGTCGACAGCCTCGCGAACTCGACCGCGGGCGGTCAAATTCAATTTCAATCTGATAGTCCAAAAATTCTGATACGCGTGAAATTGCGCCAGATATCCGGGATGTACCACATGCCCGCAACCGGACAAAGCGGCTTCGATCTCTACGTCGGACAACCCGGAAAACAACTCTACTTGAGCACCACCAGATTTTCAGCGAGCGCGAAGGACTACGAAACGACGCTCTTCAACGGATCAAAAACAAATCGCCACTTCACCCTAAACTTCCCGCTCTACAACGGAGTCGAGTCAGTGGAAATCGGCGTCGTTGCCGGATCGACGGTGAACCCGCCGGTGCCTTTCAAGCACGAAGGCCGAATCGTCGTCTATGGGACCTCGATTACCCAGGGTGGATGTGCCGCGCGTCCGGGCATGGCGTATCCCAATATCCTCAGCCGCCGGCTCAATGCCGGGTTCGTCAACCTCGGCTTTTCCGGGAATGGCAAAGGTGAGCCCGCACTGGCAAACTTGATCAATCAGATCGGGAGAAAGCGGCTCATCGTCCTCGACTACGAGGCCAACGCCGGAGAATCGATCAGGAAAACCCTTGGCCCCTTCATCGACATCCTGCGTGCCGCAGACGAAGAAATTGCGATCCTCGTCATCTCAAAAATCCGCTACGCCGAGGAACTACACAATCCCGGGCAACTCAAATCGGCACAGGCGCGCGCCAAGTTCCAGGAAGATCTCGTAAAGGCGCGGCGGGTCGCCGGCGATTCCAACATCCACTTTCTCGATGGAGGTTCTCTCCTCGGGGAGCACGCCGACGAAGGCACCGTCGATGGAGTGCACCCGACCGCGTTCGGCTTCATGAAAATGGCGAATGCGATCGAACCAGCGATCAAGGAGATTCTTAAATAAATCCTGCGGTTGGCGTTTGCCGAAGCGCCAGTGATGGCTGTTTTATTTTGTTGGACGAGAATTTCGCGGGGAGAGCATTGTGGCTTGTATGAGGGAATCCCTGCTCGCTCCCGGAGGGAAACCGAATCCCACCTTCATTCATCGATCGCTTCAGAATTTTCCTCACTTTCAACGAAATTACTTTTCCGAAGCCCTCAAAACAAGCCTGTAGGATTTGCCTTTTTCGGTGGTTTTAAAAACTCCGTGGCGATTGCAGAGAAAGAACGTGTTGTCTTCCGCGGCATCGGGCAGCAGGCACGAGATGCCCGCGTTCAAAGCGAGCTCCGCGCTATCTTTGGCTATCTGCGAGGTCTTGGAGAGAGCCGACCAATTACGGCTTCGCTCTTTGGTAAAATAAACAGGGCTTTGCTCGCTCCCTGAGAACGGCGCGGCGCAGGTGAACTGACTCCATTTATCGAAGGGGCGGGCCCCGATGGCCGTGAAAAATTTGTCACCAGACGCCCCCACCTGGCGTTTGGCATACAGGGTGCAGTGAGTCCAAGTGTAATACACGCCCCGGGTAGTGGCAAAGTTCACGAAGTTTCTCTGGGTGTCGAACACCAGGTTCGTCACGCCGAAGTCAGTCAGTTCACAAACTTTCGAAGCTTTGATCCTCGCCCCTTCGTCGGGAATGGTCACCCAATAAATCCGCCCCGGGCCTTCGATGGGAGTGACCGGTTTCCCCAAGCCCAGTGATTCAAATTCACTATCGGCAAAGGTTCCGATGACAACGGCCGGGGAGTTGGTGTTTTTCTCAGCTTGGGGAGAAAAGGCCATGCTCGTGATCCGCTCTCCGGAAAGCCCGGCACTGGTCCATGTTTCGCCGACATCACGACTGATGAAGAAACCTTTGGTTTCCCCTCCCGCCACCACAAGATTGGGATTAAGAGGGCAGAACATCACGACCTCACCAAACAGTGTGGTGGGACCACCACCGTCAAAGTCGATCTCGTTGGTCACCAGCTTCCATGACTGCCCGCCATCTTCACTTCGCCAGAGCCCGCTCTTCAACTCGCCATTCACGACGCTGCCGCCGGCGCGCAGAACGATGGAACTGTTCCCGGGATGCACCGCCACCGAACGGACGGCCATGGCATCGGGAGTTTTTAGGCCGTTGTTCACCGCGGTCCAGGTCTCTCCGCGGTCATCGGATTTGAGCAGTCCCCTCCCCGCGCTCCTGGCATACAGGACTTGGGGATCTTTCGCAGCCTGAACCAAGGCGGTGATGCGATTCTCAAGATGCAGGTCTTCTTTTCCGGGGTTTTCGCGCAGCTCTTTGGGAACGCTTTTCTCCAGCTTGATCTGATCGACGGCGCCCTGGAAAAGGCTGCGGCTCTTGTTTGGTCCCGACCGGAAACAGACACCGGCGTAGACTTCCCTGGGGGCATGGCTGGCAAATCGTTCATCGGCGAGCTGCCATCTGTTTCCATCCGCCGAGGTGAATGATTGATATCGCCGTCCGCGTCGAACCAGTCTCAGCCAGCGGTGATCCCCTTCGAACGAAGCGATGCTCTTATTGGACCCTGCCAGGTCAGGGAAGTCCTTCCCCCCTTTCATCTTTCCCCCAGCGGTCAGGAAAAGGCTGATCTCAGAGTTGTAAGGTCCCTTGTCCGCGATGCGAACTTTGGGATTCGAATGCTTGGCCAGAATCGAGAGTCCCAGCCAGTTCGACGGCCACAGGCCATTTTCTTTGGAAGTCAGGGGCATGTCCGCAATCCGAGCCGTGAGCGTGAAATCGCCGGCGACCGTCTGGTGCATAAATCCATAGCCCTCTCCTCTGAAAGATACGCTTTCGGACCCACCTCGAACTGCGAGAGGGAAGCCCCCCTTTAACATGCTATTAAATTGCCAAGGTTCCGCGATTCGGTTTTTTGCTTCAAGCTCCAGTTCGTTAGCGGAGTCGATGGAATGGCCTTCACCAAACCAAAGGCGTGACCAAAGCTGATTCCTACCCTCGGGTAGCAGGACCTTGATATTCACCTTTCCCTTTTCGTCGATCTCGTCAGGAAATTTGGTCGTCAGCAGAACCTTGCCGGCAAAGAGCTGCAACTTCCGGATCGATTGCCCCCGCCGCTCGATCTCAATTTGAATCCTTGCCCTGTTATCCTCCAGCACGCCTGCGGAGACGACGCTTTTCAGCACGAGTGTTGCCGAGGGGACTTCAGCGCGATCATCGCACTGAAAGTCATCCCCCGTCAGCTTGCGCATCTCGAAGCCGGGTCCCTCCCAGGAGATGGCAATCTTGGCGGTCGTCGATTGTCTGCTGTTCCCGTCATTGGCCCCTTTGAAATACTTCAATTCGAAAGCGCGCAGCCCTTTGCTCAATGGGAGTGCGTAACGCTTTTGGGAATTACTGTGGATTCCGTCGTTATCGGCAATCAGCTTGCCATCCACGTACAATTGGCTGCCGTCGCTGGTGCCTGCTGAGATGACATACAAGCCATCGGCCGGGACGCGAAGGTAGCCCTTGTAGCGAATCGCATAGCCGGTGGCACGATCCTCCCGCACGGTGTCATCGAGGTCCTTGACGTAACCTTGCTTGACCGGGTTCAGGGTCGAAAAATCGGGTAACTTCTGCCACGTTTTGTCGTTTGAATCTTCGTAGTATGAGTAGCTCAGGCCGGCCCGGGTCATGCCGGCACGCTCCGCAGGCCCGGGAATCGTGGCGCTCTTAACAGGGATCATCACCGCGATCTCCTGGTCGAAAATGTCGGTGACCGTCAGACGCACCGACTTCGCGGGAACCTTGGTATCAAGACGTTTGGTGATGATGTGCGGAGCGGCATCCTCCCAGCTGGCAATCAGCCCGCCTCTTGCACCGCTCTCCGCAAAGGCCTCGAGCTTGTAGCCGAGTTGCGGTGACGCGCTTTGGGGAATCTCCCACGTCACGCTCACCTGATGGCCCCATGAGCGGGCCTCCGCATGATTGATCGCGGGTTTGTCCAGAACCGGCATCGCAGGCTGTTTGGTGCGGAAGAAGGTTTGTTCCTTCTTCGCGCCGCCATCGGGGCCCGACCGGTCGAATCGAACCACGGTGTCGTTCTCGATCAGTTTAAATTTCCTTTCGTCATTCGCACTAAGGGGGGAATCGTGCCACTCGCCGTTCAGGCGGCAGTAACCGAAACGGCGTTCGAAGGCGCGAGGGGTGGATTCCGGGGCGAGCGCTTCCACAAATCCGCTGTTTGCCTGGAATCCCGTGACCACCGCGGGGATGCGCAACACGCTGTGCGTATACCATTTTCCCTTCTCCACATCTTTGATCCACCAGCCGACATTGGTCTTTCCCCCGGCACCCCGGGTGGGTGGGAAGGTTCGCTTCACCATGCGATACCACGAGTTCGGACGCTGAAAAGTGGGCGAGCCATTCGCGCCCCCCTTGCTGCCTTCCGCTCCGAAGCCCTTGCCATAGAATTCCGGTCCCTCGTAAACGGATTCCGTAACACACCAGTATGAGGTAAACATTCCCGGTATCTTGTCGGGCCCATGCACCGCCACGCCGCCATAGAGCGCGGAAAACCTGGGATAAAAACTCATATACCAGAAGCAATAATACGTGCCGGCATCCCAAACAGGCCAACGAAGATCGTTCATGACAATGTCCGAGCCCGGTTTGATATTCGCCTGCCAGTTGGTGGCCTTGCTCATGGAGACAGTGAGGAGGAAAGCCACGGCAACGAGCCCGGATATCACATCATTGCGTCGTGCGCTGTTCAGAATGTTCATCTTCAATTATTGGGAGCAGATACCGGGCTTGAAAGTGTCCCTGTTCATATTTGAGGCAAGTTTTGAATTCGGAGTGACCGGGCCGGTTTCCACGGTGGAACTCCAATTCAGTCAAGAGAACCCATTAAAAAAACTTTCCTTAAAATCGCGCTGCCAGTCAGGAACTGAAGACCGATGCGATGTTCCGGATCGCCTCGCAGTCAAAAGGCATGACGGCGGCAGCGGTGATGATGTTGGTCCATGAGGAAGATGAATCCTTGCTCGACCGCACGATGGTTCTCTATATTACGCCGATGAGCAGCTCCAACTCACACCGTTACGTGAAACTTCCAGTGCTTCTGGCTGGTGGTGGTTTCAAACACGGGCAGCACCTCGGCTTCGACAAAGACAACAACCATTCACTCGCCAACCTCTGCGTCCCGATGTTGCCCCGGCCCGGAATCCACTCCGACAAGTTTGCAACCTCGAACGGCACCATGCGTGGATTGGAGATCACATCACCCTAACCATGAATTTCGCTCTTCCATCGCTCCGTGAAATTTCCGCGGTCATCGCGATTGTCTTCCTCTCCTTGCCCCGCTCGGCCGCCGAAAATGATGTCGGTCAGTTCAAGTCCGGGATCCGTCCGCTGTTGGAGAAATTCTGTCTCGACTGCCACTCGACCGAGGAACAGAAGGGGGATCTGGATCTCGAACGGTTCGATTCGCTTGATACAATCCGGGGCGACGGGAAGGTCTGGCAACTCGTCGAAGAGCAACTGGAGCTCGGCGAGATGCCGCCAAAGAAAAAACCGCAGCTCTCGGCGGAGGAGAAAGCCAAATTACTCGCCTGGGTGGATTCAACCTTGCGGAAAATAGGCGAGGCCAATGCCGGCGACCCGGGGCCGGTGGTGGTCCGGCGGCTTTCCAATGCGGAATACACCTACAGTCTGCGAGATCTTACCGGGGTCGAATCCTTGGATCCGGCACACGAATTCCCGGTCGATGGCGCGGCTGGCGAAGGTTTCACCAATGCCGGAGCCGCCCTCGTGATGTCGCCATCGCTCTTTACGAAGTACCTCGATGCGGCAAAGGAAGTCGCGAAGCACGCGGTGTTCCTCCCTGATGGAATCGCGTTCTCCGGGAAGACGACGCGTCGCGACTTGACGGACGAGAAGCTCGCGGCGATTCGAGCTTTCTATGCCAGGTTCTCCAATCCGGGAGGCGGAACGGCAGTCAATCTCCAGGGAATTAAATTTGATACGAAAGACGGCGGCGTGTTGCCCTTGCCTCGCTATCTTGCGGTGACTTTGGAAGGACGGGCGGATCTGCTTGCAGGAAGGAAAGATATTGCCGAACTCGCGCATGACCATGGTGTGAATGCGAAGTATCTTGGCAAGCTGTGGATGGCTTTGAATGACACCAAGCCATCGCTTTTGTTGGATCCGATCCGCAGTCAGTGGCGCAAATCAAAACCTGAAGATGCGCAGACTCTGACGGATGCGATCACCCGTTGGCAGCATTCGCTATGGCGATTCACCACCGTTGGGCACATCGGGAAACGTGATGGCCCCAAGGCGTGGCAGGAGCCGGTCGCCCCTCTGGTTAGCTCGAAGGAAATCCGGGTAAAACTACCGGCTCCCGTCGATGGCAAAGACGTGACGATCTACCTCCACACCTCCGACGCCGGGGATGGGAAGGAAGGCGATGTCGCGATCTGGCAAAGCCCGAAGATCCTTCACCCGAAACGTCCGCCGGTCTCGCTCGCCGAGGCGGTGTCCCTGGTGCAACGCGTGGACAAAGTCATGGCTGCGGAGCTGGGTCGGACAAGCGCCTACCTCAAGGTACTCGCGGAATCTCATCGAAGCAAGAGGCCGGTTCATGAGATTGCGGAGCGTAGGAATCTGGATGTCATCGTCGCCGCTCGCTGGGCCTCGCTGGTGCAGCTCGGGCAATCGATTTTGCCAAAAGCCGAGGGTCACTTCATCGAAAAGCACGTCAAGGTCGCGGGTGACCCCGACATCCGCGGCTGGGGTTCGGCCCAGACGCCCAGCCTGACCGGCAATGCCTCCGAAAAGGCGGCAAACTTCAGCACCCTCAACATGCCCGGTCGCAGCGTGATCATGCATCCGTCACCGACCAAAGAGGCGATCGTCTATTGGCGCAGCCCCATCGCAGGCAGGATCGGCATCAGCGGATTCGTCGCAGATGCCGATGGCAATTGCGGCAACGGCGTCGAGTGGCACGTGGATTTGGTGAGCCGGACCGGGATCGCCCCCCTCGCCAATGGCGCGATCGACAATGGTGCCCGGAATAACTTCGATCCGAAAGCCGCATTCGCGGTGCAGCCCGGCGATTTGGTGAAGTTCGCCATCAACCCGCGCAACCGTGATCATGTCTGTGACTCGACCGTCGTCGGACTCACGATCCTCGAAGTTGGCGGCAAGACGCGCTCATGGGATCTGGCGGAGCAGGTGGTTGATCGCCTGCATGATGGCAATCCTTTGGCCGACACCTTTGGCAATGCCGATGTCTGGCACTTCTGTGCCTCGGAGACTGATGGTGCTCCGAGAAACGCGGTGCCTCCTGGCTCCGTTTTGGCGAATTGGCGGGCTGCGGTCATTGATGGCAAGTCGAAGGCAGACCGAGAGACCGCCGCCAACCAAGTGCTTGAACTGTTGCTTGATTCAAGTGTCGCCGGAGATGCCGACACAACCTTGCGGGCGAACCTTCTCGATTGGAACGGCCCCTTGGAATGGGGAAAAAGCGCTCCGGGCATCAAGACTGTCTCCGGGGACATCCGCGCGACGGCACCTTCGGTTCTCACCTACCGCATCCCCGCGGCACTGGCCGCCGGAGCGGAACTTGTCACCCGCGTCAGCTTGCATCCGCAAGATGGAAAAGAGGGAAGTGTGCAAATGCGCGCGCTCTTCACCCCTCCCGTGGAGACGACTGGGCCCGCTGCCGGCTCGAATAATCCCACGGGAGGAAAAAAATTGTGGAGCGATGGCCTTGTGCCCGTCGAATCCTCGGCACCGATCATCGTCAATGACGACAGTAAAGCGCGGGGCCGTCTCGCCGCAGACATCGAGGACTTCCGGGAACTCTTCCCGGCGGCGCTCTGCTACACCAAGATCGTTCCAGTCGATGAAGTCGTGACACTCACTCTCTTCTATCGTGAAGATCACCACTTGCGACGATTGATGCTCGATGATGCTCAAGCGGAACAACTCGATCAACTTTGGAGCGAACTCCACTTTGTCAGCGAGGACGCTTTGCAGCTCGTCGATGCCTTTGAGCAGTTGTGGCAATTTGCAACCCAGGATGCCGACCCGAGCGCATTCACGCCGATGCGCGAACCGATCAAGCAGCGCGCGGAAGCGTTCAAACAAGAGCGTATCGCGGCCGAGCCAAACCACCTGGAAAGCATTCTCGCCTTCGCGGGCCAGGCGTGGCGACGCCCGCTCACGATGAAGGAGAAGCTGAATCTGCGATCGCTTTACGAAAAGCTGCGCAAAGAGGAACTGCCACACGAAGCCGCAGCCCGCCTCACTCTCGCCCGTGTTCTCGTGGCCCCAGCCTTTCTCTACAAACTGGAGAGTCCGCAGCCCGGAGCAGCTTCTGCGCCTGTGAGCGATCTCGAGCTGGCATCGCGCCTGAGTTACTTCCTGTGGAGTTCGGCTCCAGACGAAGAACTCATTTCGCTCGCTACTGCCGGAAAATTGAAAAATCCCGATGTCCTCGCGGCCCAAACGCGGCGGATGATTAAGGACACGCGCGTGCGCCGACTCGCCATTGAATTTGGCAGCCAGTGGCTCCACGTGCGCGACTTCGATGGCTTCGACGGGAAGAGCGAGCGTCACTTTCCTGAATTCGCCGCTGTCCGCAGTGCCCTTGGCGAAGAGCCGGTGCGATTCTTCACCGACCTTTTCCAGCGCGACGGGTCGGTGCTCGATCTTCTCAACGCGGATCACACCTTCGTGAACGGCACGCTTGCCAAATACTACGCGATCGGCGGTTCCGACGATGCCGGGTGGCGGCGGGTTGAAGGCGTGCGGGCGCAAGGGCGCGGTGGGGTGTTGGGATTCGGTGCGACGCTCGCAAAGCAGAGTGGGGCCTCACGGACCAGCCCGATCCTGCGGGGTGCATGGATCAGCGAGACCTTGCTTGGCGAACGCTTGCCGCGACCGCCGAAAGGGATTCCTGTTCTGGGTGACGCACCGCCGAAAGGGCTGACCGAGCGCGCATTGACCGAGCGACACGTCAGCGATCCCGGTTGCGCGCGCTGCCATGCGCGGATCGATCCCTTTGGTTTTGCACTGGAGAACTTCGATGCCATCGGTCGCTTCCGCTTGAAAGACAACGCCGACCTGCCGATCGATGCGAGCGCGAAGCTACTCGACGGGACCCGGTTCTCCGGCGTCGATGGGCTGCGTGCCTATCTTCTTAATCAGCGCCGCAATGCCTTTTTACGCCAGTTTTCACGCAAGCTCCTCGGTTACGCCCTCGGCCGCAGCGTGCTCCTGAGCGACGAACCCTTGCTCGACGAGATCCTGGCGCAGCTCGTGACCAGCGATTTTCAGATCTCCCAAATCGTCGAGGGGATCGTCCGCAGTCGTCAATTCCTCGAGATCCGCGGCCGCGACCATCCGATCAAATAGCACCGACAACCAATCACGATGAAAAAAAAATCCCACCTCTTCAACCGTCGCACCTTCCTCCGTGGAGCCGGCGTGACGATGGCCCTGCCATGGATGGAATCGCTCACCGTCTGGGGTGACGAGACAAAGCCGCGTGAACCCGGGAGCGAGGCTCCGGTTCGACTGGCGGTCTTGTTCTCCGGCAACGGCTTTCACTCGAAGGAATGGTGGGCGAAGGGCGAAGGGAAGGCGATGGAGTTGGGGAAAGTGTTAGACCCCATCGCCGACTACCGTGAAAAGCTCCTCTTCATCCGCGGCCTGCACAACGCCGAAGCGCAAAAGGGAAATATTCACAGTTCGCAGACCGGCAACCTCCTCTCCGGTGCGCCGCTCGCATCCGGTGGGGAGATCCGTTCGGGCATGAGCGTGGACCAGCTCTTGGCCAAACATCACGGGCGCTCAACCAAGGTCCCCAGCCTGGTGCTCGGTTGCGAAAAATCGAATCCGTCGGTGCACAAGAATTACTCGATGCTCTACAGCTCGCACATTTCGTGGAGTTCGCCGACGACCCCGACGCCGCTCGAGTTGTATCCCGCCCTCGCTTTTGACCGCTTGTTCAAAGACACCGCGAGCAAAGGGGACCAGAGTGTGCTCGACGCCGTTTTGGAGGACGCAAAAGACGTGCGCCGCAAGGTGAGCTCGCTCGATCAGAGGAAGCTCGACGAATACCTCGACTCGGTGCGCGAGGTCGAAACCAGGATCGAGAACGCCGGCAAGCGCGGCGAGTTTCAAGGCTGGCGCCCAACGCTGAGTGAACCAAATCTTCCGCGCCCGGCGGACGGGATTCCGCAGGATATTGCCGAGCACATGCGTATCATGTGCGACATTCTGGTGCTCGCCTTCCAGACCGACACCACGCGGATTTGCACGCTCAAGTTGAACAACGACCATTCGTCACTGCGCTTCCCGAACCTCGGTGTCGACTACATGATCCACCATCTCCTGTCCCACAGCGACACCGCGGACTGGCTCAAGGTGAACCGGTTTTTCCTCAAACAGGTCGGCTACATCGCCGGCAAACTCGACGCGATCCAGGAGGGCGAACGCACCGCTCTCGACAATTCGATGCTGATGTTTTGCTCTTCGATGCTCACCGGCAACCACGACGCGAGCCAACTTCCGGTCGCGCTTCTCGGAGGTGCCGGCGGCCGCATCAAGGGCGGGCGCGTGCTCGACTACAA
This sequence comes from uncultured Verrucomicrobiales bacterium, assembly GCA_937916505.1. Taxonomy (GTDB): domain Bacteria; phylum Verrucomicrobiota; class Verrucomicrobiia; order Verrucomicrobiales; family Akkermansiaceae; genus SW10. The sequence continues at coordinate 15,134 of CALFSW010000141.1, forward strand.
AGGAAAAACCGATCGCCAGATGTGCCGGCTCTATCTTTCCATGATGGACAAGATGGACGTGCGCCCGGGAACATTTGGCGATGCCACCTCGATGCTGGAAGAGGTTTGATGAAACCTGCGGGATGCCCGGAAGGAAGCTGGCCCGTGGGTTTTGATTAATTTGCGGGGAAACCACGAGGCACCGATTCCATACGTCGTCAGAATGACGCTCCGGATTCTTAACATTTCTCACCCCGAATCTGCCAAAAAGCCTTTCCCCTGCGGGATTTCTCCTGTTTCCTCGCGGCCCGCGAGGAAAATCACTCGCTCCAAGACAATGGCCAACAAAGACCAGACCGATACCGCCCGCATGGAGAAGATCGTCTCCCTGTGCAAACGCAAAGGATTTATTTTTCAATCCGCCGAACTCTACGGCGGCCTGAATGGTTGCTGGGATTACGGCCCGCTCGGGACAGAGGTGAAGCGGAACCTCAAAGATCTCTGGTGGCGTAAAAACGTCCAGGAGCGCGATGACATCCTCGGACTCGATGGTTCAATTCTGACCCACCACGCCGTGCTCACGGCCTCCGGACACGTGGGTGGATTCTCCGATCCCATGGTGGACTGCAAGGTTTGCAAAAAACGCTACCGCGCCGACCAGTTGGATGATGTCCCCGCGTGCGAGAAAAAGGCCACTCTTCCCAAGGGCGAGGACAAGACCTGCGAACTCACCGAGCCCCGCGAGTTTAACCTCATGTTCCAAACCCAGATGGGAGCTTCGGCGGACGAAAACGACCCGAATGCCGTCGCCTACCTTCGCCCGGAAACCGCCCAGTCGATCTTCGTGCAATATAAGAACGTCGTTGATTCGAACCGCGTGAAACTTCCCTTTGGCATTGCCCAGATCGGCAAGTCCTTCCGCAACGAGATCAACCCGCGTAACTTCACCTTCCGCTCGCGTGAATTCGAGCAGATGGAAGTCGAGTATTTCTGTCGCCCGGAGGACGGCCTCCGCCTCACCGACGAGTGGCTGGCAAACCGTCTCGCCTTCTACGACGAGATTGGACTCGACAAGGAGAAGCTTCACGTCCTCGACATCCCCGATGGCGAGCGCGCGCACTACTCCAAGAAAACCTACGACATCGAGTATGACTTCCCCTTCGGCCAACAGGAACTCGAAGGCGTCGCTTACCGTGGCGACTACGATCTAGGCAAGCACCAGGAACACTCCGGCAAGCCTCTCGAATACTTCGACGAGCAAACCAAGGAGCGTTTTATTCCTCACGTGGTGGAACCTTCCGCAGGTTGCGATCGCACCATTCTCGCCCTCATCTGCGAGGCCTTCGACGAAGAGGATCTCACCAAGGAAGGTGGCAAGCCCGATGTCCGTACCGTCATGCGCTTCAAGCCCGCGGTTGCTCCCATTAAGGCCGCCATTCTTCCCTTGCTAAAGAACAAGCCCGAACTCGTGGAAAAGGCCAAGGAAGTGAGAAACCTCCTCCAACCTTTCATGAACGTCTTTTACGACGAGACCGCTGCCATCGGCCGCCGCTACCGTCGTCAGGATGAAGTGGGAACACCATTCTGCATTGCCATCGACTTCGAAACCCTTGGTCTTGAAGAAGGCAAGGAAGATCTGAAGGACACCATCACCATCCGTCATCGCGACTCAATGGAACAGGAGCGGATTGCCATTAGCGACCTCCTCCCATGGTTGCTTGAGCGCATTCGCTAGAGCCACTTTCCTCACAATCTCAGAAAGCCCCGCGCTTCGGCACGGGGCTTTTTTTTGTCCCGAAGACTGCTATCTATTCCGCGTGCGGTTTTTTTGTCTGATCCTCCCTCTCCTGTTCAGCTCATGCGGCGTTCGCATCGAGCAGGCGGCGACCGGGGTCTCATCCCTTCACCCAAAACAGATGAGCTGGAAAGGCTGGCAAACTTCGACCTTCGCCAGAGACACGAAAGTGAAAACCTCCTTCGACCCTGACTTCGTCCGGACGCAATCGGGCGAGCTCGTCACCTACGGTCCCCGCCTGGATGGAACGGAACACTTCGCCGTCATCAGCAAACGGGAGGAAAATCCAAAGACCGGTATTTTCCCACTCCGCCTCTCTTTTATCCCCACCTCGATGTTCGCGGGGCCGAGTCCCCTCGATGATAGTCAAAACAACCTCTTCGCAACTGGCCGAAAGTGGTTTTTTTCAGCCTTTAACTTTCGATCAACCTTCTTCGACCTCTACCCCGCCCGCACCAACGATACCAAAGGCCTCCTTGTCTATCACACCTCCATCATGCTCCTCTCGGCCGCCGAGAAGCGGATCATCGAAAACTTTCGGAAAAAAGGTTGGAACGTGATGGTTGGCCTTCCACCCGACAGCCTGTATCGCATCAAGCTCCCTGCCCTCGCCTCTGCAAAAGGAACGACGCAGGGGGCGGCGGAACTCGTCGCCGAAGACATGGACCGCCACTACCTGGAGCAGGCCCGCACCACACGGGTCGCGCTTGATTATCTTGCTCAAACCCGCCCGGATTGGCTCACCAAAAAACGTGTCCTCATGGGCACAAGCGCGGGCACTTTCGGCCTCCCGGCCGAAGCTCTCATGAATCCCGGTTGGGACGCTCTCATTTTTGTCAGCGGTGGAACCAACCTCCTCTCGCTTTACGAATCCGGCTCCGCGGGCCTCTTCAAAAAATCCCTGCAATGGGCCAGGCACACCCGAAAGGCTCCTCCCAAAGGAGTCACTCGAATCTTTTCCGACGAGGAATACCACGAAATCTTTCGCAAGGCCGCTACGATGACGAACTATCACTCCGGAGCCCTCGCTCCGCTTCTTCGGGATCAAAAAATCCTCATGATTTCCGGCAACCTCGATCAAATCATCCCCAAAAACCAAGCCCTCGGGCTCCATCAAGCTCTTGGTAAACCAGAACGCTGGACCGCCCCTCTCGGCCACCACCTTATCGCCCTCCAACTCATCCTCGAGGTCGACCGGATGGACCAATGGATCATGAATACTCAACCTCAATCGCCACGATGAATGGTAAAAATAATGCCCTTCTTCATGGCCTCGAGGTGAAAAATACCTCATCCTTGAATAAGCATCATCAACCACTCGTTTAAAAATCACATGAAAACCACTCAGATCATTGCGGCCGGCCTGACTGCCGGAGCACTCACCCTCGTTTCTTGCACCCCCACCCAGCAAAAGTATGGCCTGGGTGGTGCCGCAGCAGGAGCAGCCGTCAGTGCGATGGCCGGAGGCGACGGAAGCAACATTGTCAAAGCTGCCGCCATCGGCGGAGCTGCCGGAACCGGCTACGCCGTCTACCGCGAAAAACAGGATGAGAATCGCGGGGCCTACAACACCGGTGGCGATACCTACAATCAACCTGCCCCGGCTCCCCAGCCTGCGGCACCAAAGTATCCCGCGGCCACTCGCAGCAGTGATCCCGATGTCGTTGTGAGCCCCTACAAGCCATACAACAAGGTCCGCGTGACCGGCTTCAAACCCGGGCAACTCGCGAAAGACCCCACTACCGACAAGATCTTTGTCATTCCCCGGTAGGTAGTTCGAAGACACCCCTAATCAACAAAAAGTCCGCTTGCGAGTTTCTCGCAGCGGGCTTTTTTAGGGTTTGAAAGATGAAATCCCTAAATCTTCTTGAGTGATCCGGTCGAGTCACCAAAGCGCTTGGTCTTCACTCCAAATTCATTGAGCATTCGGACGTAGAGATTGGAAAGTGGCACCTCTTCGCCAAGATCAACGTGGCGACCGGTCTCGAAGGCTCCACCACCGTTGCCGGCAACAATCACCGGAAGATCGCTGTGACTGTGACGGTCGCCGTCGGCGATTCCACTTCCGTAAACAATCATGGAGTTGTGAAGGAGTGATTTGCCGTCGACATCCTCGGTCGATTTCATTTTCTCCATGAAATAGGCCAGCTGCTCGATGTAAAATTGATCGATCTTTTGGATCTTCTCCAGATTGTCCTTCTTCCGTTTGTGGTGGGAAAGGTTGTGGTGTCCTTCTGAAACGCCGATGTCCTTGAAGGAGCGATTGCTGCCATCGTGGGCCAGTAAGAAAGTTGAGATCCGGGTGCTGTCCGTCTGGAAGGCGAGAACCATCATGTCCATCAGAAGGCGCATATGGTCCTTGTAATCTCCGGGCTGACCTTGCGGAGCAGGAACCCCCGGGTCAATCGGTGCCCCGAGGCTTTCGGTCTTTTGAACCTGACGTTCAATCTCCCGAACGCCGGTGAGATATTCCTCAAGCTTGTGCTGATCATTCCGGCCCAGATGCTTGTGCATTGCCCTGGCATCGTCAGAGATGAAATCGAGAATGGATTTTTGAGTCGCCCGACGCTGTGCCAGGCTCTTTGCCCTTTCTTCCACGGAACCCGCACCAAACAGTCGCTCAAAGACGAGTCGGGGATTCGCTTCAGGGGTGTTCGGTTGATTCTCGGAGCGCCAGGAAAGATTGAATTGATAGGCACACGAATAACCGGAATCACAGCGTCCGGATTTACGCACTCCGTCGCAGGTCAATTCGAGAGAGGACAGCCGTGTTTGATTTTGAACGGCCCGGGCTGCGATCTGATCCACCGAAGTCCCCACTTTGATGTCGGACCCCGAGGTCTTTTTGGCCCGCTGACCGGTGAGGAACGTCGCATTACTCCGGGCGTGGTCACCCGCCCCATCGCGTCCCGCATAGGCGTGCTTGTGGGCGAAACCGGAGTAGATTTGCATGTCCCCTTTGAGCTTTTCCAAAGCCGCCATGCTCTTACCCAGCTGATAGTTGCCCCCTTTGCCTTTTGGCTTCCAGTGCTCAAGGTTCACTCCATTCGGAATGTAAAGATAAGCCATGCGGAGCGGGCTGCCCTTGGCCGTCGTAGCGAGACTGCCGGTTGTCGCGGCCATGAGCGGGCCCAGCGATTCCATGGCAGGAAGTCCCACTGCGGCACCAATGCCACGCAAAAACTTTCGACGATCCAATCCGGCTCGGGGGTTCATGTTGGTAATCTACGTGTGTTTTTGGGATTTTCTCACAGTATTTTCACTCATCTCTACCCACCACGGCGCTTTTGAAAAGGAGCGCTTTCGATGATGGCGACAACGAGTTCCTTCAGGCTGCCTTTGTTCTCCTTAAGACGATTGACGAGGAAGTCGATTGTGACTGCGTC
>CALFSW010000142.1 GCA_937916505.1 uncultured Verrucomicrobiales bacterium
TAGTCCTTCCCTCGGGAATAGTGCTGGAAGTGGAGTGTTTTCTCATCTTTATTGAAGAAACACATTCGACAGCTATGTTGCGATCAAAGTTACCCACAACACAATTCGCGCTACTCCTATCCGGCACATTTTTAGTGACTTCGCTTTTACAAGCGGAACTCATTATTAGTGAGTTTCTTGCCTAAAATACGGATAGTGGAATCAAAGACGAAGACAACTTTCCGGCAGATTGGATTGAAATCCACAATCCCGACGCATCGACGGTCGATCTGGAGGGGTATTCCCTGACTGACGACCCCGACTTGCCGGCAAAATGGACCTTTCCCCCGGTAAATCTTTCTTCCGGCGGATATCTCCGCGTCTACGCCACCGGGAAAGACCGGACCTCCAATCCCGCCCGTCTTCACACCAACTTCAGCCTTGGCATAAACGGCGAATACCTCGCCCTTGTTAAGCCGGACGGAACGACCGTCGCCGACGAATTCGCTCCGGAGTATCCCCCGCAAATCGCCGGGATCTCGTATGGACGTGGAAATGGTGGCCCAATCACCCAGGCCACCATTCTCCCCGTAGGCGCCCCCCTCACCTACCTCGTTCCCGGTTCGGATATTGGGAGCGATTGGCAGACACCGGAATTCGATGATTCCACCTGGACAGATGCGAACTCAGCCCTGGGATTCGGCTATGTCGGTGACGAAGGTGCCCAGATAGGAGACAATGAGACCTTCGAATCAGACATGAAGCGAGTCAACGCATCTGTCTATCTTCGGTTCCCGTTCCAGGTCACCGATCCTGCCGGGGTCGCCGGCCTCACCTTCAGGGTCAAAATAGACGACGGTTTCGTGGTCTCCCTCAACGGGCAGCAGGTTGCCTCAAAAAATGCCCCTACTCCGCTCCTCTTTAACTCAAGGGCAACTAACAGTGAAGAAGTTGATCCGGGCGAAGATTACGAAAATTACAGTCTCAACATCTCAGGAAAATTGCTTGCGGGTGAAAACATCCTCGCGGTCCAGGCCATGAACAATTCTCCCAATAGTTCCGATTTCATCATCATCCCGGAACTGGTCGGTGAAGTTCAGGACCTGACCCCGCCGTTTCCCAGCGGCTACTTCCCAACCCCGACACCAGGAGCCGCAAATGGAGCTCCCAGCCTTACTCCTCCTCCCGAAGTTGATTACGATATCACAAGCCAGGCATTTACCGAAGATTTCGTGCTCAATCTCAGCGTCGATCATCCAACTGCCATCATTCGCTACACAATCGATGGAACCGACCCAAGCAACGATCCCATTTCCCCTTCGCCTGAGTTCACCGGCCCCATCACGATCAACCGCTCGACCTGGGTTCAGTCGAAGGCCTTCGCATCCGGATCCTTACCGGGACCGGGAAGATCTGAAGGCTTCATGAAGATCGGAGCCGCCGATGCCGATTTCTCCTCGGACCTCCCCATCGTTCTTCTTTCGACCTTTGGAAAAGGAGGCCCTCCGGGGAGTAATTCAACAACCCGTAAAGACACCTTCATGCTCATCTACGAACCTGATCCCGCCACCGGGAGAAGCACCTTTGAAGGCACCCCCTCCGTCGCGACCCGGGGAGGTTTCCGGAAGCGGGGATCAAGCTCGGCTGGATTTCCAAAATACGGAATGTCCTTCGAAAGTTGGGATGAAAACCGTGAGGACAAGGACATCGAACCCCTTGGAATGGCCCCCGAAGCGGATTGGATTCTCAATGCCCGCTACACTTTCGATCTTTCCTTAATCAGGAATCCCTTCCTCTACAGTATGAGCAATCAGATCGGACAATGGGCCGTCAAAACCCGCTTCGTAGAACTTTTTAATGATATCAGCGGCACCGAAGTCGCCGGAAATGATTATTTTGGTGTTTATACCTTCATGGAAAAGATTGAACCGGACAATAACCGTCTCGATATTTCCAAACTCGATCCCTGGGAAAATACTCCCGGGGAGATAACCGGTGGTTATGTCTTTAAAAATGACCGCCCGGACCCCGGTGAGCCCACCTTCCGCGTCAGTGGATTCTCGAGAGACTTGGTCCATGTTGACCCTGATGGCATCGATATCAGCTCAACCCAGAAGTCCTACATCACAACCCACGCCAACGAGGTGACGGCAGCACTCCGCGCATCCAACGGGATTCATCCGACCACCGGACTCCATTTTTCCGACTACCTTGATGTCGACACTTTCGTGGATCATTTCTGGCTCAACCTGCTTGCCATGGATCCGGACTGGGGACGTCTCAGTCAGTTCTTTTACAAGGATCGCGGCGGAAAGATCGTGGCAGGCCCCATCTGGGACTATGACCGCACCATGGGGTCGCGCGATGGACGTGATGATAATCCGCGGCGCTGGGAAGCCAACACATCTGACACCAGCTTCACGTGGTTCGACCGCGAGTATGAGTGGTTTGGCCTGCTTTTCGGGTTTACGACTGCGGATGATCAGGTCCGGAATATGGCCAATCCACAACTTCGCACAGGCCGCCCTGACGTCTTTCAAAAGGTCATTGATCGATGGTATGAACTTCGGGGCAACGAATTCTCGATGCCAAATATCGAAGCAACCATCGACCTTATGGCCGGTGAGCTGAGTGAAGCCCAGCAACGGAACTTTACCCGTTGGACCGCTCTGAATCCGGGATCTGTCAGTGGCATCAACTTTGCCGAGGCAGGCACCTCCGGATGGGCACGTGAGATCTCCCACCTCAGAGGCTGGCTGACGGCACGGAGCGAGTGGATTGATGATCAATTCTTCGCCCCTCCCGTCTTCAACAGCAATGGCGGCGAAGTCGCCGATAATTTCCAACTCACCATGACCACTCCCGATGGTAATATTTACTACACTCTGGATGGCAGCGACCCACGAGCCCCCGGGGGCAGCCCGGCAGCGGGGGCAACCCAGGCCTCAAGTGTCACCTTGGACAGCACCACGACCGTGATGGCCCGCGCCTACGATGGCGAGCAGTGGGGAGCTCCCACCGTGGCGACCTTCGTCATCGGTGGACTTGTGGCCGATTCCAGCAACCTCGTCATTTCTGAGATCATGTATGACCCCAGCGGACCGACTGAAGCGGAACTCGCGGCAGGTTTTGATGACGATGCTTTCTTCGAGTATCTCGAGATCCTCAACACCTCATCCTCCACGGTCAATCTTTCGGAGGTGACCTTCACCACGGGAATCGATTTCGACTTCGCCGGATCCGCCCTCACCTCGTTGGACCCGGGGGCACGTGCTCTTGTCGTCCGCAGCCAGACCGCGTTTGCCCGGCGTTACGGTGCCGGCTTGTCATCGCTCATCGCGGGTGAATTCGCCAACGATACGGGCCTTTCCGGCAGTGGGGAGAGAATTGTCATGGAGGGCATGTCTGGCGTCATCGCCGACATCACCTACAACAACAAATATCCTTGGCCTAAGTCTCCCGATGGAGACGGGCCGAGTCTGGTCTATCTCTCAGGTGGAACAGACCAGGGACTGGCATCAAACTGGCGACCCAGTGTTGAGTCATCTGGAAATCCCGGTGCAGGAGATGCCACGACCTTCGCAGGAGATGCCTTGGCTGATAACGACAACGATGGCTTTAATGCCTTTGCTGAATACGCAATGGGCACTGACGACAGTGTTCCGGACACTGAAGTTTTGGTTGGGAGCATCGACAGCAATGGGCGCTACGCGCTCACCTTCCCCCGTAATCTCTCGGCTGATGATGCTGAAATCATTCTTCAGGTTTCGTCCGACTTGAATATTTGGGGTCTTGCTACGGAGACTCTTGAAGACGGCAAGGAAACCCACAATGGCGATGGCACTGTCACCTACACCTTCCGCACTCCGGAACCAGCGACCGGCTCGCCCCGTCTGTTTGGGCGTCTGCTCATCATGGAACGTTAGCAAACCTCATCGACCGTTCAGAATCGGAGCGAGTTTCTCCTCCGTTTCTGCCGGCCATGCGCTTCGCGGTGTGAAAATCGCGGCATCGAGCGAAGAATGCTCGGGCCAATTTGGTTCCTTCGGAATCATTGCAATCGCCCGTTTGATGATTCGGGCACTCATTTCGGCATTGGCGGCGAGATGCTCGACCACCGAACTCGCTTCGACTGAATCCTCCCCCTCCCTCCAGCAATCGTAGTCGGTCACCATTCCCAAAGTGGCCAGGGCGATCTCGGCTTCACGGGCGAGTTTGGCTTCAGGCAAATTGGTCATTCCGATAATATCGAAATCAAAATGCCGGTAGTAGCGCGATTCGGATTTTGTCGAAAAGGCGGGACCATCCATGCACACATAAGTTCCCCCGTCGTGAATCTCCGCCCCTTCGGCTCGGCCGGCATTCGCGAGAATCGCGCGCAAGCCATCACTGATCGGCTCGGCAAATCCCACATGAGCGACGATGCCCCTTCCAAAAAAGGTATTGTTGGCTCGTTGGCTTGTGCGATCAAAGTATTGGTCCGGAAGCACGACCGAACGAGGGGGATAGTCCTCCTTCAAACTTCCAACGGCAGTGGCACAGATCACCCAGCGAACGCCAAGAGAACGAAGGGCCCAGAAGTTGGCGCGATGATTCACCTCTGTCGGCAGGATCGTATGACTCTTTCCATGACGGGAAAGAAACCAGACTTGGCGGCCTTCATATTGCCCGCCGATCAAAACATCGGAAGGATCTCCAAAGGGCGTTTCCACCCTTCGCTCTTCGACATTCTCCAGACCATCAAATCCTGAAACTCCACTTCCTCCGATAATCCCAATTGCCGGATTCATGATTTTTGATTTTTACGGGCGAAGAGTTCCACGACCACGATGAGAGAGACGCCGATCAGCACTGCTCCGATTTGCATCCAAGTTGCGCCAGCTGTTAAATCCGGGAGATGCCAGTTTTCAAATCTGACAATCTTCCCGTTCTTTTCAATCGTATCCTTCCACGGCCAGATAATGACCAGCGACCCGGCAACAAATCCTGTAATGGCTCCGACCGCTTTGTCGTGATGAGTTTTAAAAAGCCAGCTCAGGAAGCGAGACAGAACCAACAAGCCCACAACCGCCCCACTGCCAACAGGAATGAGAATCGGCAAAGCCTCTCCCAGGTTCCCCTGCCGGAGGGTATTTATGGTTTCGATGGCAATCAGTTCGTAGTTCCCCATCAGCAGCAGCACAAAAGAGCCACTCAGGCCCGGAATGATCATGCTGCACATCGCAGCGACCCCACAAAGGAGGAGATAGAGCGGATTTTCATTTGTCGAAGCCGGCGTAAGGAAAGCCATCGAAACAGCGATTGCCAGTCCCAGTAAAAAGAGAGCCATCACCCCACCGCTCCAGGTTTTCACCATTTTTCCGACCGAAGGAATGGAGGCCGCAATCAAGCCAAAGAAGATAGACCAAATCAGGACCGGATGTTCATCAAAGCCCCACTTAAGAACTTTGGCCAATGTCAGGACACTGGCGATCACTCCCAACCCAAGACTCAGGAGAAAACGTCCATCAATTTTAGCCCACAGCTCGGCGATCTGAAATTTTGAAGCGAGCTTGAGAGCTTTAAGGTCAAAAGCTTTCAGGGCATCGATGAGCCTTTCGTAAATCCCCGTAATAAAGGCGATCGTGCCCCCGGAAACCCCGGGAACAACGTTGGCCGCGCCCATCGCGAAGCCCTTCAGAAAAGTGGCGATATGTTCTCTCATCGTGTCCGTCTAAATACTGTCAATGACGGCGTTGAAGGTCGCGCTGGGACGCATCGCCTTTTGAAGTTTTTCCTCGTTCGGCGCGTAGTAGCCATCGAGTTCAACCGGGCTCCCCTGCACTCCATTAAGCTCGGCAACAATGGCATCTTCCTTCTCCGAAAGTGCTGCAGCGATGGGAGCAAACTGCGCGGCCAACCCGGCGTCATCGGTCTGCGCTGCCAATTGCTTCGCCCAGAAGAGAGCGAGGTAAAAGTGACTTCCACGGTTGTCCAACTGGCCAAGCTTGCGTTGCGGGCTCTTTCCGTTCAGCAGGACTTCGGTGGTGGCATCATCGAGAGTTGCTCCCAGAATCCTGGCCTTCGCCGTGCCAACATGGTCAAGCGAGACCGCCAAGGCCAGGAATTCACCAAGGGAATCCCAACGCAGGTAGTTCTCCGCGACCAATTGTTGCACGTGCTTGGGAGCCGATCCCCCGGCACCCGTTTCAAAGAGACCTCCACCGTTCATCAGCGGCACAATCGAAAGCATCTTCGCACTCGTTCCGACTTCTAAAATCGGAAAAAGATCGGTGAGGTAGTCTCGCAGAACATTGCCCGTCACCGAGATCGTCTCCTCGCCATCTTTGAGACGCTCCAGAGAAACTTCGGCAGCTTCAACCGGGTTGAGAATCCGAAGATCGAGACCTTCGATATCATACTCGCCAAGATAGAAACCCACCTTTTCAATTAAACGGGCATCGTGGGCGCGGTCTTCGTCGAGCCAGAAAATAGCGGGTGATCCCGTAGCACGGGCCCTGTTCACCGCAAGCTTCACCCAGTCCTGAACCGGGGCATCCTTGGTCTGGCAGGCTCGCCAAATATCTCCTTCACCGACTTCATGCTCCATGAGAGTTTCGCCTGCTGAGTCGATGACGCGGACAACACCGGAAGAGGGAATTTCAAAAGTCTTGTCATGAGAACCATACTCCTCGGCCTTCTGGGCCATCAGTCCAACGTTTGGAACCGTTCCCATCGTGGTTGGATCGAAGGCTCCGTGTTTCTTACAAAAATCAATGGTGGCCTGATAGACCCCCGCGTAGGAGCTATCGGGAATGATCGCAATTGTGTCCCGGGGTTTCCCATCCTTGTCCCACATCTGACCTGAATTACGAATCATGGCGGGAATCGAGGCGTCGATGATGACATCGCTCGGCACGTGAAGGTTGGTGATCCCGCGATCAGAATCCACCATGGCCAAATCAGGCCCGGCTTCCAATGCTGCCGTAATATCAGCTTCAATGCCCGCTTTTTGATCAGCCGGCAAACCCTCAATTTTGGCAACAAGATCGCCGAAACCATTCTTAAAATCAATGGAGAGGCCGCCGAGAACTTCGGCATGCTTTTTAAGAAGATCTTTAAAATACACCTCGACCGCGTGTCCAAAAATAATGGGATCCGAGATCTTCATCATCGTGGCCTTCATGTGGAGCGAATAAAGAATCCCCTCCTCTTTTGCTGCCGCGGTCTGCTTTTCGAGGAAGGCCACCAATGCCGCCTTGCTCATGCAGGTTCCATCAAAAATCTCTCCAGCCTCCAGAGCGATGCCTTCTTTCAAGACCGTCACCGTTCCGTCAGCCGCCGTGTGCTCAATTTTAACACTCGTGGCGTCCTCCACCGTGACCGATTTCTCATTCGAAGCAAAATCACCCTCATTCATCGTGACCACACGAGTTTGGGATTGAGCACTCCAGGCTCCCATGGAATGGGGATTGGCCCTCGCAAACTCTTTGACCGCTTTCGGGGCGCGACGGTCGGAGTTCCCCTCCCGGAGGACCGGATTCACCGCACTCCCCTTCACCTTGTCGTAGCGTGCCTTATAGTCCTCCTCCTCGGCAGTCGCCGGATTCTCCGGATAGTCGGGCAGGGCATACCCGTGCTCCTGAAGCTCGGCAATGGCAGCCTTCAGTTGTGGCACGGAAGCACTAATATTCGGAAGCTTGATAATATTGGCCTCGGGGGTTTTTGCCAAATCACCGAGTTCTGCAAGGTGGTCTCCTAATTGCTGGTCTTCCGCCAACTTGTCGGCAAACAAAGCAATAATCCGTCCCGCCAGGGAAATATCGCGGGTCTCGACCTCGATTCCCGAGGATTTGGTGAAGGCCTTGATGATCGGTAAAAGTGACTGCGTCGCAAGGAACGGAGCCTCGTCGGTCTTGGTATAAATAATGGTCGGCTGGGACATGATCGCGAGCACGGTTTAGGCGAAACCCTGCTCCCGGTCAATGAATTGCATGATCGGCTCCAGCCCCCCTGGATTTGCAATCCCAACCGCGGCTTTCAGAGACGATTCCCTTTGTTCTCATCAGGGATCGACCACCTCTGGAAAAGATTCACCTCAAGCGAAATACATGCTAAGACCCGCTCATGCGCCTTTTTGGCACCTCTCACAGCCTGACCATCATCACCCTGGCCGCGATCGCCTTGATCTGCATTGCCTCCGGACGGCGCGGTTCCTCCTGGCCCCGGGCCTTCCTCGCCTTCATTTGCCTTGCCGTCTTTCCAATCAATCAGCTCGCTCTGATGACTTTGGATTTCAAGATCCCTCTTAACAACCTCCTTCCATTTCACCTTTGCGACGTCGCGGCCCTCACCGCCGGTTTCGGCATCCTCACAAAAAAGCCCCTTCTTTGCGAACTCACCTATTGCTGGGGGCTTGTCGGGACCATTCAGGGGCTCATTTTCCCCAATCTCGGTTGGGACTTCCCCGCCCCGATGTTCTGGAGCTTCTTTATCCAACATGGGGTCGTTGTCATCGCAGCGCTCTATCTTCCCCTTGCCCTGAAATGGGAACCTCGTGCCGGAGTCGTGCCCCGGATCATTCTCTGCAATCAGGCCTACTTCCTCTTCGCGATGGCAATCAATGGAGCCCTCGGAACCAATTTCGGTTTCCTTGCAGCAAAACCCGAAGTTCAATCTCCCCTCGATCACATGGGAGACTGGCCTGTTTACTTGATTTGGCTTCAAATCCTGGCGGCTGTCTTGATGACCTTCCTCCTTTTGCCCTTTCGAAAGACAATAAACATTTGGCGACCCTGCCGAATCGGAGTAAGTCCCACCCATGAGTGACGCCGCCAAGTCCAAGAAAAAGAAACGAGTGAACGTCCGTCGACCCGACGTCATGACACTCGTACAGGCTGAAGTCGAAAAACACTACCACTCACCCATCGTTGAAAAACTCCGTGATCGTGGCGGCTCACTGACCATCGGAAAAACAACCATCCGCCTCGCCGAGCAGTTTGGTTTTTGCTACGGAGTCGAGCGAGCCATCGACCTCGCCTATGCGGCACGACGTGTCTTTCCAGACCAAAGGATCTTCCTCATTGGCGAAATTATTCACAATCCCGAGGTGAACCGGCAGCTCGCCGAAATGAGCATTGTCTCACTCCCGTGGAAAGAACTCACCGAGGAATACGATGGACTCACCGAGGACGATGTTGTCATCGTCCCCGCATTTGGTGCTCCCACCAACTTTACCGAAAAAATCGAACAACAGGGCTGCCACATCATTGACACAACCTGCGGTGACGTCATGAAAGTCTGGCGACGTGTTCGCACCTACGCGAAAAACGGAGTGACCTCATTCATTCACGGGAAACGGGGCCACGAGGAAACCCGGGCGACCGCCTCTCGTGCCACGGGAGACGATGGCAAGGGCCATTACCTCATCGTCCTGACTCTTGAAGAGACCGAATACGTGTGCCACTTCATCCGAAACGGAGGCGACTCTGCAGAGTTTCTGAACAAATTTGACAGAGCGGTCTCGGAGAACTTCGATCCCAGCGTTCAACTTGGCGAAATTGGAGTGGCCAACCAGACCACAATGCTCAAGAGCGAAACGGAAGAGATCCAAAGACGAATCCGACAAGCCATCATCGACCGTGATGGAAACGCGGAAAACTTTCAGATGTTCGACACGATCTGCGGAGCGACCCAGGAACGTCAGGACGCCCTCTTCGACATGCTCAACAAGCCCATGGACCTTCTCCTCGTAGTCGGAGGCTACAACAGCTCCAATACGACCCACCTGGTTGAAATTGGAAATGAAAACCTCCCCACTTACTTCATTCGCGAAGCGTCCTGTCTCGAATCTCTCGAAACGGTGGTCCACTTTGACATCGAAAAAAACTCCGAGGTATCCACGCCCAATGTCCTCGCTGGATTCGATGATCAAGAAGCCACCATCGGCATCACCGCCGGCGCCTCGTGTCCCGCCAATCTCATCGAAGAGACCATTGTGCGTGTCCTCGCGCTTCGGGGGATTCCCAGGGAAACAATCGAGCAAGCCTAGT
>CALFSW010000143.1 GCA_937916505.1 uncultured Verrucomicrobiales bacterium
TCAAGGCGGGTGAGTTTCAATACATGTCCGCCGGGAGCGGAGTTGAGCATTCCGAGTTTAATCCTTCCGCAGATAATCCGGTTCATTTCCTCCAGATCTGGCTTCAACCCAACAACCCCGGTGGCGAGCCACGTTATCACGATTACGATCTCCTGACACATGCTGCCGGGCGATCTTTGACCTTAATCGCTTCGCCCAATGGCCGGGAGGACTCCATCGCAATCCGTGCGGAAGGAGAGATCCACTTTGGTCATTTGCAAGCCGGTGAATCCCTCACACCTTCCTCATCACGGGAACGTCACTGGATCCATCTCATTTGCGGCGGGCTCACCATTGGTGGTGAGTTCATTAGGCCGGGCGATGGAGTGGCCATCGAAGGTGACTTTCCCGTTCTCGAATCCTCTCAAGAAAGCTTCTTCTTTCTCTTCTCACTCTAGTTCCAACAAGACCCATGAAAAACATCCTCGTCATTGCCGGGACCTCCCATCGCGACTCCATCAATCTCGCTCTCGCCAGTCATGCTGCCGCGCAAGTTGAAGGGGCGGAAGTCAACGCGCTTGATCTCAACGACTTTGAAATGCCCATTTATTCCCAAGACCGGGAAGAGGCCTCCGGGATTCCGGACGAAGCACAACAGTTTTTGGCTGTGATTCAGGCAGCGGATGGCATCGTTCTTTCCCTCGCCGAGCACAACGGGAGCTACACTGCGGCGTTTAAAAATTTGTTTGATTGGACCAGTCGCCTGGAGCAAAAACTTTGGTCGGGGAAACCCATGCTCCTCATGGCGACCTCTCCGGGTGGCAGAGGTGGCGCGACTGTTCTCGCCGCAGCTGAAGCGACCTTCCCTCACCTCGGCGGGAATATTGTTGCTAGCCTGTCGCTGCCATCTTTCTACGACAACTTCTCAGAAGAAAATGGAATATCCGACCCCGCTTTAGCCTCACAAATGAGCGAAGCCGTTGCCCGCCTTTCTGCATCATGAAAACACTCATCATACGCAATCTTCTCGGCCTCGCTTTTGTGGTCTTCGGACTGAACTTTTTTTTGGGATTTCTGGGGAATCCGAAACCTGAAGGTGGAGCAGCCCAGTTCATGGGTGCCATCGCTCCGTCCGGATTTCTGGCGGTGGTAAAGGTTCTTGAGATCGTAGGTGGTCTTGCCCTTCTCAGTAAACGATACGCGCCCTTTGGCTTGGTCATTCTTGGACCCATCGTGGCGAATATTCTCCTCTACGATCTCTTCCTCGCCAAGGCCTTCAACCCGGTTGGGTTTGCCGTTCTGGTGATGGAAGTCTTCCTCATCCGGGCGTACCGCAAAAACTTTGCTGGCGTCTTTGCCGCTCCGCAGGAATAAGGGGGCGTGCCACACATCCTCGTCATCGGAGGCGGACCCGCGGGATTGCGGGCCGCCGAAGTTGCTTCCGCCGCCGGAGCCAAAGTCACGCTGTGTGATCAAAAACGCTCGGTGGGCCGGAAGTTTCTTGTCGCGGGGAAGGGTGGCTTGAATCTCACGCATGCCGAGGAATCCGGGACCTTTGTCACCCGTTATCGTGGCCCGGATCAGCCGAATGACTTTTGGGAGCGCGCCCTCGCCGGATTCGATAATAAGGCGATCCGCGCCTGGGCCGCCCGCCTCGATGTCGGAACTTTCGTGCAAAAGTCCGGGAGGGTTTATCCCAAGGCCCTCAAAGCGGCTCCGCTTCTTCGCCGCTGGGTCGAAAAGCTTCGAGCCCACGGTGTTGAGTTTCATATGAGCCACCGCCTGACTTCTCTCTCATGCGGGGAGGCGAAATTCGCGTCCCCCTCCGGCGAAATCTCGATCAAAGCCGACGCCATCGTCCTTGCTCTTGGCGGTGGTTCGTGGCCTCAAACCGGATCGGACGGCACTTGGGTGAGCACTCTTGA
Organism: uncultured Verrucomicrobiales bacterium; assembly: GCA_937916505.1. GTDB lineage: Bacteria > Verrucomicrobiota > Verrucomicrobiia > Verrucomicrobiales > Akkermansiaceae > SW10. The sequence goes on from CALFSW010000143.1 coordinate 1,905, forward strand.
GAATGCCGGTGTCGAGGTTACTCCACTCACTCCGGCCAACTGCGGTTGGGAGGTTGATTGGCCCGTCGACCTTCTTTCCAAACTCGAGGCGCAACCGCTTAAAAACGTCATCGCATCGGTGGGTGACGAAAAGGCTCCCGGGGAGATCATGCTCACTCGATACGGGCTCGAAGGCGGCCCGCTCTATGCTCTTGGTCCCGCCCTGCGCGGTCTGTCGGAACCGGAGGTGACTCTCGATTTCAAACCGACTTTCACCATTGAAAAACTCGTCGCCAAGATGGAGTCGGCCAAAAAGAACTTTCTCGCTGAATCACAGTATCGCTGGAAGCTCAGCGAGCCCATGCGGATCATTTTGGACCACTTTCACGGTCCGTTTGAGTCAGCGGCCCAACTCGCGGAACACGCCAAAGCGTGTCGTCTTCCGCTGATCCGCCCGCGTCCTTTGGAAGAAGCCATTTCCTCCGCTGGCGGCGTGCCATGGAACTCGCTCGATCACGAACTGATGATCAGGGATCTCCCCGGCGTTTACGTGGCCGGAGAAATGATTGATTGGGAAGCCCCCACCGGCGGCTATCTTTTACAGGGATGCTTCGCAAGTGGTACGCTGGCGGCAAAGGCGGCTTTACAACACTGCGATTAGTTTTCCTTTGTCTTTGCCGTATCCTTATCAAAACTGATCTTCTCCCCATCAAGTTCCAAAATCTTCGTTAAGCTGAACGACAGAAGCGAAAAGCCCCGCCTGCTCATTGCGAACAGCGGGGCCAAGTGGTGATTTGAGGCTATTGAGATTTAGTCCAGCTTCTTGATACGAAGCTTGCGGAAGTAGATGAGGCTGCCGGGATCGTGGCCCTGGAGGGCGATCGTTCCTTTGCTGAGGCGCTTGGTCTTCTCCTTGTGGTCGTCGGGCTCGGTGTATTCGTTGGTCACTTTTCCATCGATGGTGACGGTCACTTTTTTGCCTTCAACTTTGATGTTGTAGGTGAACCATTCGCCGTCCTTGTGGCCGGGCTTCTTGAGGTCTTGCAGGCCGTAAATACTGCCGGTCTTACGCCAGTCACCGTGGGTGGCATTGACCTGGCATTCATAGCCCTGCGAAGGCCAGCCTTTGTCCTGGAACTTGGTGTGGATGAAGATCCCGGCATTGGCATTCTTGGCAGTCTTCACTTCGCACTCGAATTCGAAGTTCTTGAACCTGGCATTGCCGTCTTCGCCGTAGAAAAGGTGAGCGCGCGGGCCTTCGACTTTAATTGCTCCTTCTTCCACGGAAAATGTCGCGGGATTCTCGGAATTGACCTTCCAGCCCTTCAGGGTTTTTCCGTCAAACATGTTGGCCCACTCTCCGGCAAAGGAGAGGGAAGCGGTGGCGACCAGGATTGCAGTGAATAATTTCATCGGCGAACTGAACCACAACCGTTCACCCATGTCACCCAATTCTTCCCGTTGCTTCATCGGAGACATCGCTCGAGCCTGAGGCGATGAAACCTAATCTCTTCCAGTTTTTCACCGGATTCACTGTGGCAATGTTCTCCATTTCTTCGCTTTCCGCGATGGAGGGGTGGATGACCGACTTTGAAGCCGCCAGAAAGAATGCCGCCGGGGAAGAGAAATCTTTTTGAGTGACCCGTTCGACAAGCAAACGGAGAGGCAATTGAGACTTTCGGGTGGCATCCGGGCGCTCTTAAGCCAAGGATGTCTTTTCGTTCGTAGCTTATCCCATGAAGATTCTATTCGTATTTGCCCTTTCTTGTTATTTTGCCGTTCCATTGTTTGCCCGGACCGAGGGGCCGGACTTGCCGATGGTGGATGTCTCCCAAGCGGTGGAACGACAGATCGTGATCGCAGAGGGAACCGGGAAGCTGTACCAGGGGCATCCCACGACTTTGTTGATGCCGGATGGGAAGACGATGTTTTGTGTTTGGTGCATCAATCACGGTGGCGCTGCCGGGCCGATGGCACGGAGTGAGGATGGAGGGCTGACCTGGAAGCGGATCGACGGGGAACTCCCGAAGGGCTATGCGACTCATCAGAACTGTCCGAGTATTTATCGATTGGTGGGTCCGGATGGAAAGGAGCGGCTTTGGGTGTTTTCGGCCGCACTTGGTCGACGGGGTGGCCCGGGCATGCCGGCCATTATGAGTGAGGATGATGGCAAGAGCTGGAAGGAAATGCCCCCTCTTGGGTTTCCGTGTGTGATGACCTTCAGCAGTATCGTTCAGCTCAAGGACGGGCGCTATCTTGGCTTGTATCATAAGGGGCCGGACGGGAAGGATCGTTCGCCCTTGGAAGTGCTTCAAATAATTACCGCGGATGGGGGATTCACTTGGTCGAAGCCCGAGGTGGTCGCTTCGGTGAAGGGAAAGAATCCCTGTGAGCCCTTTGTTTTCCGATCTCCTGATGGGGAGGAACTTTGCACGCTCATGCGTGAGAATACTCACAAGGGACGGAGCTTGATGATGTTTTCCCGGGACGAAGGAAAGACCTGGAGCAAGCCGGTCGATACGCCCTGGGGATTGAGCGGGGATCGACACATCGGAGTTCAGACGCCCGACGGGCGATGGGTGTTTGCCTTTCGTGATCAAGCACCGGGAAGCCCAACGCGAGGGCATTTTGTAGCGTGGGTGGGAACCTACGATGACATCAGGAATGGCAGGAGCGGGCAGTATCGCATCAAGCTCCTCCACAGCCATGCCGAGCGGACCGGTGATTGTGGTTATCCGGGCGTGGAGTTGTTGCCGGACGAGACGATCGTCTTCACCACCTACGTGAAATATCGCCCGGACAAGAAGAAGCATTCGGTGGTGAGCACGAGGCTCAAACTTGCCGAAATGGATCAGGCATTGGTCAGGAAGTTGAATGAAAAAAGGTCTCCGCTCTCTCCCGGTGAAATCAGCAAGCCTTACCAATTTGCGCGCTCGGTCAATGAAGGGGCCTTTGAAATGCGCTCGGTGCTGTCGTTGAAGACGATCAATGGGACGGCGGCTTCGGTGAAATTTGGGGAGTCCCTGAATTTTGGCTTCGACGCCCGTTCGTCGGGATTGTTTGTGGAGGGCGACCGGGTCACGGACGCTGATCGAAAAGCGCTGAAAAAGTTGGTAATGATTCCTGGAAAGGAATTTCAATTCACCGCGAGAAGAGACTCAAAGGGAATGACGGAATTCCTAATCGATGATGTGGTGCAGCTTCGAACGGGATCTCTGAAAGGGGTGTCGTTCCCGGTGATCTTTCGACCCCATCGAAATGTCATGAATCTTGGTGAGCTCCTTCTCATGGGGGATCTGGCGGAGCTTCCACCGGAGGAAGTGATTGCAAAGAAGATCCCGCTTATTGTTGGAAGTGAGAATCCACTCTTGTCGGTGAAATTGAATTTGAACAGATCGCGACCCGTGAAGCGTGTCCTGGCATCGTCTCCCCGGCTTGCCGGATTGAGAATGGAGGGAAATGAGTTGGTTGGAACGCTCGCTTCCGATGTCGATCTCACGGAGAAGATTGAACTGGATTTCAAAGGACTGGAGTTTGAGGATGGTACGACTTTTTTGTTTCCGTTGAAGGTGAACTATCGAGCGGCGTATCCGATTCACCGACAGGGTGACTTTGACTGTCATACCACGCGCATTCCGGGGATCGTGAAGACGAAGAAGGGGACCTTGCTCGCGGTCTATGATCTGCGATACAACAGCGCGCGGGACTTGCAGGAGGACATTGATATCGGGCTGTCGAGATCGACCGATGGAGGACAAACGTGGGAGAAGCCCCGGCCGATCATGGACATGGGTGGGTTTGGCGGAAAGCCACAGAAGGAAAATGGGTGCTCTGATCCCAATATTCTGGTTGATCCAAAGACGGGGCGAATTTTCGTGGCGGCGGTTTGGACTCATGGAAAACCCAACACCCATCAATGGCAGGGGAAGGGTTCGGAGCCGGGCTTTGATCTTCACCGGACCAGTCAGTTCATGGTCGTGACATCGGACGACGACGGGCAGACCTGGAGTGAGCCGGAGAATTGGACGAAGAAGTTAAAGAAAGAGGAGTGGCACCTTTTTGCTCCGGCTCCGGGAAACGGGATCGCGTTGAAGGATGGTATTTTGGTGATGCCAACCCAGGGGAGGGATGCCCAAGGGCTCCCGTTTTCAAACATCACTTATAGCAAGGATGGAGGGAAGAGCTGGACCGTCAGTGAACCGGCGAGGCAGAACACCACCGAGTGTGCCGTGGTTGAATTGGCGAACGGAAAGTTGATGCTGAATATGCGGGACAACCGGAACCGGAGCGACAAGTCGGAGACGAATGGACGGGCGGTTTCGGTGACCTCTGATTTTGGGAAAACGTGGCAGAAGCATTCGAGTGATCACGGGGCATTGCCGGAGCCGACGTGCATGGCGTCGCTGATCGAGAGCGGAGAGGTTTTGATCTTTTCCAATCCTCGCAACAAGTCACAGCGAAGCCATATGACGGTGCAAGTGAGCCGCGATCAGGGAGTCAGCTGGCCGGAGAAGAATCGAATTCTGTTGGATGAGGGAAGGGGGCGGGGCTATTCCAGTCTGGTCGTGATTGACGAAGAAACGGTTGGGATTCTCTACGAATCGAGTCGCGCGAATTTGGTTTTTCAACGAATCCCGATTCGGGATCTGTTGGGGGATGAATGAAGATTGGTTGGGATCCGGAGGGAACCTGAAGGTTCCAATTGCGCCAGCCATCAACAGAGACGCCCGGCCGATAATTTTGGTTCGATGTTCATGCTATACACGGGGGACTTGAACCCGTTTGGCTTCACGGCAAGCTACGCCCACATAAGGCGCGGCAGATCAATGCTCTGTCCGCCACGAGGTGAAAATCCCAATGACCGCGCAAACTCAAATTCTAATTTCGGAGCGCATTCCCGGCAGGGCGTGACTGGACTCAAACTTGCGCCAGGAATGAAGATCACGCGCTCCTGGAAAGTCATTCTCCCGATTGCGATTGCGATTGTTGTTGCCATGGTTTCGGTATGGCTATGGCTTTCCTGGGCATCGATTTCTTTTAGATATTCCCTTCATAAGTTGGATGGAGATCTTTCGGGTGGTGAGGATTGGAATTTCCCGATGAACATTTTTTCCGATGGAATCTCGAGTCGCGAGGTCGCTGAGTTTGATCTCGCCATCAGGTTCCGGTGGGATATTTTTCAGTTTCAACACGAGTTGGCTCCTGACGGTATGGGTCGCCGGTTCCCAAAGCTTTGGAAAGAGGATTGAAGCCAGAAGGAAGCCAATCAAAAAAGAGCAAACACATGAGCATTACAGATATAGTAGAACGAGGCTGGAACGCGGTCGGAGCCGGAGAATTTGATACCCTGGTTGCTGATTACGTGGAGGAGATGACATTCATCATGCCGGGGCAGGCCGATCACCTTGAGGGACGACAGGCGTTTCGCGCGGTACTGAATGGTCTGGGAGAGATGCTCCCACCAGGATTTGAAATCACGGGCTTACGTCAGCTCGAAGGGGAGAATGAAGTCGTCTCGATCGTCGAGTGGAAGTCCGAGAAGGTTGCGGGTTCCCAGCTGTCCGTCCTGTTCAAGTTTGAAGGCGACAAGATCTACGAAGAGCGATGGTTTGTCGACACCGTGCAATGGACGGAGGCATTCTGATGTCTGTCTTTTCTTGATCATCCCGGCCTCGAATACCGGAATGTCACATTGCCGAACGGAGACTGAGCGTCCACATACCGCGCGCTGAGTTTGTTTTGGAGTTTTCAGTTCCGTTGGGGTAATTTCGTCCAGTCGGACCCAGGAGCCGTTTTTGCGGTGAGAGGTCTCCAGTTCGTAAACGTCAATGGGAAAGAATCAGTCAAGCGCATGCCCGAAGTGTGGTTCGCATCAGATCGACTTAAGAGGGAAACGGCATGCCATTTATCCGGCCGGGTGCCTCTATTTGATCGGCTTTCCTTTTGCAATGCTGCACCAGGTT
>CALFSW010000144.1 GCA_937916505.1 uncultured Verrucomicrobiales bacterium
TGCTTTGGAGCCCAATGTGATTATTCATATCGCACGGATGGTTCACACCCCGGTTGGGTCAGCTCCGGCAGGCATGATCTTGCTGCAGACAGACCCAAATGGAGCCCCCGAGTTGATGGGCTTTGTCAGTCCCGATGCAGAGGTGGGTGGTTACTTTGGGCCTAAAATCTTTGGGGGCACTCCCTTCGAAAATGCTCCGGTTCTCGATGCCCGGATCTCCGTGAGCGAAGATGCCGGGGCATTGACTGCGACAATTGAAGTGGAAGGTTTTCAGATTGTTTGCTCGCTGTCGTCATTTGGTAAGCTTGCCGCCGTTGATCGTAATCCGGGTGAAATGACACCCTTTTTTCAACAAGTCCTTGAGGCCGAGTCGAATTTTGCAACGGTGACTGTCGATGGGAATCCCTTGGAAGTAACAATTCCAGAGAAGGGGCTTTCAGGTGGATCCGGAGCAGTTTCGACTCCGGCGGGCATTTACTCGCGGTAGTTTCTCATCAAAAATTTCACAAAGAAAAAGCGGCTCCGGTGATCCGGGGCCGCATTCTCTTGAATCTGTTATGATCTTAGGTTGCCTGGCTTCCACGGGCCATGACAACCTTACCGGTCCGGATGGTCTCGATGACTTCAAATTGACCCAGCATCAGGACAACGGCATCGATCTTACTGGTGGTACCGGTAAACATGGCAATCATTGAGCTTGGGCTCATGTCCACAGTCTTGCCTGCGAAATGTTCGATGACTTGAAGGGCGCCGGAGCGCTCTTCTTTCCCTGCAAGAATTTTAACAAGAAGCATTTCTCGAACCACCGAGTTTTCAGCGGTGTGTTCGTAACAATGAATGACGTCGATGAGCTTGTTGACCTGCTTGATGATCTGTTCGAGTCCTTCCGGGTTTCCAGAGATGTCGATGGTCATGCGTGAGAAGGCGCCGGTGCGGCCTTCTGAGACGACGAGGGAATCGATATTGTAGGCGCGTCGTGAAAAGACCTGGCAGATGCGCATGAGCACCCCGGGGCTGTTGTTCACGAGGATCGAGAGAGTATTGGAGGCACCGCGGGTTGCGTTTTCAACGGGGGTGTCGGTGGTGACGATTGTCTTGGACATGTCGAATTATGGTGTTCGTTGGTTAGACTCGGTGTTTGCCTAGGTTGATCCCACGGGCTTGGCCATTTGGGTTTTGGGCGGCTCGGTGATCATATCTTCCAGTGCGGCGCCAGCGGGAATCATCGGGAAGACATTTTCGTATTTGACGCATTCGGCATGGATTAGGATGGGCCCGTCATTGTAGGCGAGGGCTTCCTCGATTTTACGCTGACAGTCGGCGGGGCGTTTGAAGTGCACGCTGGGAATTCCATAGGCTGCTGCGAGCTTGCAGAAATCGGGATTTCCAACGAGATCGACACCGGATTCGCGGTTTTCGAAGAAGAGTTCCTGCCACTGTCGAACCATCCCAAGGTAATGATTGTTGAGAACAACGATCTTGATCGGAAGTTTATGGATCGCTGCGGTGGCGAGTTCGAAGAGTGTCATTTGGAATCCTCCGTCACCCGAGATGGAAATCACGGTCTTGTCAGGTTGCGCCAACTGGGCTCCGATGGCTGCAGGGAATCCGAAACCCATGGTGCCGGCCCCTCCGGAGGAGAGCCAGTGGAAGGATTCGCTGTTTTTGTAGAACTGAGCGGCCCACATTTGGTGCTGACCCACGTCGGTTGAGACGATGGCCTTGCCTTCTGTCTGCTCGTAAAGTTCTTCGATGACCTGTTGCATCCGAAGCCCCCCCTGTTTTTTGTATGAGAGGGGATATTTTTTTTTGTAACCGTCCAGCTTCTTGAGCCAATCGGTCGTTTCGAGAGCCGGCACCTCCTTGTTAAGGAGGGTGAGGGCCGCTTTGGCGTCGCCCACAATTTGCACATCCGGGTGGATCATTTTTTCCATCTCGGAGGGATCGATGTCGATGTGGATGATCTTGGCGTCCGCGCAGAACTTGTCAGGCTGGCCGATGATGCGGTCGTCGAATCGAGAGCCGACATTGAGGAGAAGGTCACACTCAACCATCGCCTTGTTCGCGTAGGCGGTCCCGTGCATCCCAAGCATTCCGAGGCTAAGATCGTGGGTTTCCGGGAAAACGCCTTTACCAAGCAGGGTGCTTGTTACGGGGCAATTGAGTTTTTCCGCCAACTCCATGAGTTCTTTGTCGGCCCGGGCAATCATGGTCCCCTGACCAGCAAGGATGACCGGGCGTTTCGCTTCCTTGATCAGAGCCAAGGCGTCTGCGATGCCTTTGGGATCGATATTGAGCGATTCGAAGGGGTCATATCCGGGGAGATCGAGTTCGGGATCCATGGATGCGGTGAATTCGCCAGAGGAAACATCCTTGGGGACGTCGATGAGAACAGGTCCAGGTCGCCCGGTTGTGGCGATGTGGTAGGCTTCCTTGGCGACGCGAACGAGGTCGTTGGTTTCTTTGACCAGATAATTGTGCTTCACCACCGGAACGGTGATGCCGAAAATGTCTGCTTCCTGGAAGGCGTCCTTACCGAGCATCCAGGTGACTTGCTGACCACAGATCACGAGCATTGGAACGGAGTCCATTTGGGCGGTCATGAGCCCGGTGACAGTGTTGCCTGCTCCGGGACCGGAAGTGACCAGGACACCTGCAGGTTTTCCGGTGGCACGGGCATAGCCGTCAGCCATGTGGACCGCACCCTGTTCGTGACGAACGAGGATGAACTTCATCTTTGTTTCCACCGTTTCCAGTGCGTCAAAGATGGGGATGGCGGCTCCGCCGGAATAACCGAAGATATACTCGATGCCGAGGTCATCGAGCGTTTTGATAAGAGCTTGTGCTCCGTCGAGTGGTTGAGTGCTCATGAAAATTGAGTGAAAGTTCGTAAAGGGTGTATTATTATGAGGTCTTTGCAAGAAAAATGAGGCCTTTCTCTCTAAATCTCTATTTTTCCGGAGTTTTCCCTCTGAAAACAGCACTCTATTGAGGCAAGTTCTCTCTTTTTGAGGATTACTCAGATCAAAAGCGAGCCTATTGGGCCTGATAGGCGGCTTCGTGATCGACGCGGAAGGACCAGCGCATCACGGGTTCGTATTTCTCTTTGGATTTCAGTCGCCACTGGGTTGTGACTTCGCACATGGGCTGGCGAAGAGGGCGGATCACAGTCCACTGAAAGACCTTTGTTTGAGGATTCATTTGAACTGGAACCTTGTCGAATCCGGCGACACGCATGACGACCGAGTCCGGATCAAGGTCCTCAACGGCCGAGAGGTCGATTTTGATTGTGGGAAGGCGTGAGGCAACGATTTCACCGGATCCCGGCTGTGCGGGATGAGGAAGTGCGACCGGAGCGGCGGCAACGCGGGCTCCGTTGCGAAAGATCAACGAAGCATTGAATGCGCCATCATGATTTCCGAGAACAATATACCGGGGCAGGGTGCGCCCGGGAGAGTCGCGCCGAACCTTTCCGGGTTTCACGGTAAAGAGATGGTCGTAACCGTATTCGTCAGCGAGAGGAAACATCTCATCAGTATGGTAGCCTCCGGGGTAGGCATAGGTGGTGAGGTTGATTTTGAAGGTTTCATCCAGGAATTTTTTAGATTCACCAATTTCGGTGCGGAGGAATTGGTCGTATGCTTCCGGGCCCAATTTAGCGGCTTTTTTGACATCACTGGGGAAGGGGTGGCTCACGGAGTGCGAACCGATGGTGCAGAGATCGCTTTCGACCATCTCATTGACCATGGCAAGAGACATGGCCCGTCCGCCACGATTGGAGCCAACGTAGTTTTTGTAGAGGAAGATGGTGAAAGGAAATTGGAATTCCTTCATGATGGGGAAAGCTTCGGTGTAAACCGATTTCCAGCCATCGTCCATGGTGATCAAAAACGATTGAGGGGGCAGCTCGATCTCACCGCGACGCCAGGAGAGAAATTGGGTCATCGAGATCACCGGGATGTTGGAGTCTTTGATCACCTTCATTTGTTCCCGGAATTTGGCCGTTGGGATGCGCATTTGGCTGGCCTTCTGGGTGGGGTGAAAGACGTGGTAGCCAAGAATGGCGACGCGGGAACCATCGTCTTCGAGGAGGACTGGAGAGTCCTTAAGAAGGGCCGTGGTGACGGCGGGTGCATCCTGGGCGAAGCCGGTTGAAATGACGGAGAGGGACGCCATGAGCGCAAAAAGGGGGGGAATCATTGGACTTTAGTTTAGAAGATTAAAGGAGTTTTGGCAATGACGTAAAAAGCCCATCCGAAGCGATTTCGAATAGGCTTTTGAAGAAATGAGTCGGAAGATTACTCGGTTGGTTTGGCGATGTGCGTCGACATGTCGAGGTCGGCATCGAGGAGCTCTTTGCGGAGGTTTGTTCCCCGGGCCTTGCTCCAGATATAGACGACAGGTGCGGCGATAAAGATCGAGGAGTAGGTTCCGATGATGACACCGATCATGATGGCGAAGGAGAAGTCCTTGAGGGCGGCCCCACCGAAAATCCAGAGAACGAGAACAGCCACAAAAGTGGTGACCGAGGTCAGGATGGTTCGGGAGAGGGTGGCGTTGATGGCGATGTTCATGACGTCGATGACGTTGCCACGCTTGCTCCGAAGGGATTCACGCATGCGGTCGAAGACCACGATGGTGTCGTTAATGGAATAACCGGCGATGGTGAGGAAGGCTCCCACATGAATGAGGGAGAGTTCGGTTCCAAAGATCATCACGATTCCAATACAAATGACGATGTCGTGGAAGAGCGCGGCAAAAGCACCAACGGCGAAGGAGAATTCAAATCGCAGGCTGATGTAGATCAAAACTGCGAGGAGGCCAAGACCGAGGGCGATGAGAGAGTTTTTGAGAAACTCGCCACCAAGTGAAGCTGAGATGGTGTTTTCATCGATGGTGAGACTGTAAGATCCTTCTTCGTTTTTCTCGGAAAGGATTTGGATGTCCTTGCGGAGCTCGTCCTTGATCGTCTGAATGTCATCAGTGCCACACTTGATGGTGATGATGCCCCCATCGCTGTTTGGAACGGTCTCAAGCTGGGCCGTAGCGTTCTTACTCAGATCGAGATCGGCGATGGCATCTTTCACGGTGGCAGCACTGAGTTCCTGGCTTTCCTGCAGTTGGACGGTGAGAATACTTCCTCCGAGGAAATCGATGCCAAGGGCTGAGTCACGCTTGGTTCCCACGATGAGCAGCGAGCCAATGAAGAGAAGGCCCGAGATGAGGAAGGCGGGCTTGCGCATCTGCATGAACTTGATCGTCCGCTCGGGAATCAGGTTCATGAAGCTCAGTTTCTTGAGGGCTCCGGTGTCGTTGCCCCAGAAAAAGAAGACGCGGGTCACAAGGAGGGCCGCGAACATCGAGGAGAGAATGCCGATGGTGAGGGTGATTGCGAAACCCTTCATTTGATCTGAAGCACGCCAGAGAAGGATGATGGCCGTGAGGAGGGTGGTGATGTTGGCGTCGAAAATGGCGCTGAAGGCTTTTTCGTAAGCCGCCTTGAGAGCATTCTTGAGGGATTTTCCGCCAGCCATTTCCTCACGCAATCGTTCGTAGATCAGGACGTTGGCATCGACCGCGACTCCGATGGTGAGAATGATTCCGGCAATTCCGGGGAGGGTGAAGGTTGCTCCGAACATGGCCATGCAGCCGAAGAGGATGAGCATGTTGATCATGAGGCCGGCAAGGGCCACGAGTCCCGCGAAGCGGTAGTAGACGAGGACAAAGAGGAGGGTGAGGACAAGGCCGGCAATCGCGGCGGTGATCCCCTGGCGAACGACCTCCTTACCGTAACGAGCGGTGACGTTTCGCTCGGAGAGGATTTCGAGAGGGTTTTTGAGGGGGTTGTTCAGGGCCTTGGTGATGCGGCGGGTTTCTTCTTTGCCGTCGAGGCCATTGATGACGAAATCCCGTCCGAGTTTTGCCTGAACGGTGGGAGCGATGAGAGCCTCGCCGTCAAGAACGACCGCCATGCGGTCCTGGCCCAGTTTCATGGCTTTGGTTGAGTTGAGAACGCGATCTCCGCCTTCTTTTTTCAAAGTGACGGCGACGGTGCCGATTTGTTGGGTGACAACACGGGCGTTTTGAACAGCTTCACCGCCAACGATGTTTCGCCGACTGAGAAGAATAGGGCGCTCGCCGATTTTCTTTTCAGTTTCCGGATCAACGATGGGAAGTTGGTAGAGTTGATATCCCGGAGGGGCGAGAGCGTCACCGGAGTCGACAGGACCCGCGAGGCGATCACTGTCGGTATGGACTTCCTTGAGTTCAAGGCGGGCGGTTCGCTCGATGATGTCGCGGATTTCGGCGCGGCGATCATCACCGACACCGGGCATCTCAATGATGACCCGGTCGTCGCCAAGAGGCTGCATCAGGTTGTCGGTGAGGCCACTGCTTGAGAGACGGTCGGAGAGAGTGGCGATGACTTGGTCGATCGCCTCTTTGGTGACAGGGAGAGGCTCGTTGGCACGGTTGGTGCCGGGTTGAACTTCAACAATGAAGGAAGATCCACCAATCAGGTCGATTCCGCCCTTCAGTTTCTCATTGAGAGGATAGATGGCTGCGAGACAGAGAGCGATGACGATGCCGATGGCGATGGTGCCGACATTTCGTTTTCGGCGGTCGATTTCGGTCGCAACATACCAGAAAATGAGGGCGACGATGGCGATACCAGCGCCAACGACGAGGAGGGGGTAGTCTTGAAGATTCATTGATTAGTTTGAATGAGGGTCTGAAAAATTAGTGGGCGTTTGGGGCGACGTTAGAAGCTTTGATTTCCCGGGCCGAATGTGGTCGCTATCCTTGCCCAAGGCAGCGCCCAGGCAGCAAAACAAGCCAAGGATGAAGAGGCTGAAGATTGGACCAGGGCGAAAGGAATGCATTAAAAGCGGGACTTGAGAGGGATTAAGCTTCCTTGCTTTCGTCTTCGGACGATGCGTCTTCGATCTTCTTGTCGCCCTTGCCATTCTTTTCCACGGTGGCGATCGCTACTTTATTATAGGGGACGAAGACTCCCTCCGAGATCTTAATGGTGACCGTTTCCTTGGAAATATGATGAACGATTCCGTGCATTCCTCCAATGGTGACGATCTTGTCGCCCTTGGTCATGGCGGCAATTCGGGCCTCTTGTTCCTTGCGTTGCTTTTTCTGGGGGCGGATCAGCAGGAAGTAGAACATCACGATCATCAGACCGATCATGACTAAGGGATTACCGAGAATGCCGCCGCCACCTTGCTGGGCGAGAAGAGAGAATGTTGAAGTCACAGGAATGAACGTATGGAGTTTTGTGCTGATCGCTATAGCGAATCAGCTGAGGGGAAGGAAAAAACTAGGATTAGCTAAGGAAAGCAACTCTAAACCGCGTCATTTCAGCGTCTTTGATGCATTTCGATTCAGTCATTTCGAGTTTGCGGTGTAGCGGGCGACAAATTCCCGCTGGAATTCACGGAAACGACCCTCTGAAATGGCGCTTCGGGCATTTTCCATGAGCCCCAGGTAAAAGTGGAGATTGTGGAAGGAGAGGACACGTTGCGCGATGATCTCGCCGGCCCGGAAGCTATGGCGGAGGAACGAGCGGGAGAAGCGGGAAACGTGGGGGTGGGCATCTTCGGTGAGGGGACGGGCGTCGAACTCGAAAGCCTTGTTTTTGATGTGAATGGGACCGTCCGGGGTGAAGGCCTGTCCGTGGCGGGCACAGCGGGTGGGATGAACGCAGTCGAACATATCGACACCCTGCCCGATCATTTCGAGGAGCTGGGTGGGGGTGCCCAGGCCCATGGCGTAGCGGGGCTTGTCTTGTGGGAGGAAAGGTTCGGCATTTTGAATGGCGGAAAACATTTCGGCTTCGGGCTCCCCGACCGAGACTCCGCCAATGGCGTAGCCGTCCAAATCGAGGTCGACGAGTTCCCGGGCGGATTGCTCGCGGAGATCGGGATAGACGCTTCCCTGGACAATGCCGAAGTGGAGCTGTCGGCCGTTGCCGCTGGTGGGCTTGTTGGTTTCAATCCAGTCCTTGCAACGTTTTCCCCAGCGAGTGGTGAGGCCGGTGGACTCCTCGGCATACTTGCGCTCGCAGGGGTAGGGCGGGCATTCGTCGAAGAGCATGGCGATGTCGGAGCCAAAAATGGATTGGATCTCCATGCTCTTCTCGGGGCTGAGCATCATGCGGGTGCCGTCGAGATGGCTTTGAAATTGGACGCCTTGTTCGGTGATTTTTCGGATTTTGGACAGAGACCAAACCTGAAAGCCGCCGGAGTCGGTGAGCAGGGGCCCGTCCCAGGTGGTGAAGGAATGGAGGCCGCCGAGTTTTTCGATCACCTCGGTACCGGGGCGAAGCCAGAGGTGGTAGGTGTTTGCGAGAATGATCTGCGCCTCCATCATGTGAAGATCATCGGGATGGAGGGTTTTGACCGAACCCTGGGTGCCGACAGGCATGAAGATGGGGGTTTCGATGACGCCGTGCGGAGTGGTGAGACGGCCGCGCCGTGCTTTGCAGGCGGGATCGGTATGGAGGAGTTCGAACATGATCGGTGGGACAAGGCGGGTGTTAGCGCAAGCGGGTGAAATTGAACATTGAATTTCCTGAAGCAGGCGAGGTGGCGATTTTCAAGGAAGCTGGATCTTGGCTTGAGGAGGCGGAACGAATCATGTTGAATGTCAAAGTTATGTCGGGAACCAAGCGATATGTCGCTCCAGTCACTGATGCTCCAACCGTGCCGGTTTCCATGATTTTGGTTGCCCCATTCGATGATCTTGCCGAGAACCGTGTGTTTAAACTTCCAGCGCAGACTGCCTTGTGATTCTGCCAAAGCCTTCCAAGATTGTTTGCGTCGGGCAAAATTACGCAGCCCACGCCCGTGAGCTCGGAAACGACCTCCCGTCCGAGCCGGTGCTTTTTCAAAAAGCCCCGAGTAGTTGGGCGGGTCCCTTTGATCCCGTGGAATTGCCGCCGGGAGCGGAGAAGCTTGATTATGAGGTCGAATTGGGGGTGGTGATTGGGAAAAAGGCAAAGCGGATTAGCGAGGAGGATTCCATGGACCATGTGGAGGGCTATCTGGTCCTCTGTGATTACTCCGAGCGCTCCTGGCAGAAGGAAAGGGGAGGTCAATGGAACAAGGGCAAGAGTCACGACGGCTTCTGTCCGGCGGGCCCGGGTGTTGTTTTGGCCGGGGAGATTTCAGATCCGCAGAATTTACGGATTTGGTCCAGGGTGAACGGGGAAATCCGCCAGGACAGCTCGACGAGCGATATGATATTTGGAGTGCGGAAACTCATCAGCTATATTTCGCAGTTTATGACGCTCCTCCCCGGAGATGTGATTGCGACAGGAACGCCCGGGGGCGTGGGCGCAGGAATGAGGCCACCGCAGTTTTTAAAGGTAGGCGATGTCGTGGAATTGGGAGTGGAAGGGATCGGAGAGATTCGGCAGGAGATTGTGAAATGATTTTGATTTAGATGATCTCTCTGCGGCTTAGCTTATTCTGTCCCGATGTTTCGGAAGAAGTTGTCAGCTGTTGGAATTCCCGCGATTTCAGCTTTGTTGGGCATTCGAGGGGAAGATCCGCCGGTTCGGTTCCCAAGTGAGAGGTTCTCTGAAACAAATTTATCCATGAGTGATTATCTGGATTTCTCATTTTCCATATTGATATCTTGTTTTTAATCATTGATTGAAATGATGAAGGCGAGGCGTATGATTCCCTGTCATGAACATCCACCATCTCGAGCTTTTTTACTTTGTGGCAAAGTTTGAAGGGATTACCGCGGCGGTTCGGAAGATGCCGTATGGCATTCAGCAGCCTGCGGTGAGTGGTCAGATCTTGCAATTGGAGGAGAAGTTGGGAGTGAAACTTTTTAATCGTCGCCCCTTTGCGCTGACTCCGGCGGGAGAGGAACTCTACGACTACATCTATCCCTTCTTTTCCCGTTTGGGAGACCTGGAAGAGAAATTGCGAGGAGAGGAAGGGCGCCATTTACGTCTTGCCGCGACCGCTTCGGCTTTGCGGAACCACCTTCCGGATGTCCTTGAAAGACTCAAAAATGAGGAACCCCATCTGAAGCTCTCGCTCCGGGAGGTGGCGCCATCGGACGTGCATTCTTTGGTGACCTCGCAGCAAGCCGACGTGGCGATTGGAGTGCTGGGTGGTAAAATGTCCGAGGGTTTGAAGTGTGAACCACTCCTGAAGATCCCGACCGTGCTGTGGGTGCCATCGCGTTCCCGAGCGAAGAGTTGGAAGGATTACCTGGAGAAGGATCCCTGTGCCAAGACCGGGTATGTTGGAAAAGAACCGCTCATCGGCTTGCCCCCTAACGAAATTCTGCAGCAACTTTTTCAGCGTGAGTTTGATCGCATGGAGGTGAACTGGCCTGTTTCGGTTGAAGTCAATTCGACGGACGTGGTACGAGACTTTGTCGGAAGAGGATTTGGAGTGGGGGTGGGCATCTTTATTCCCGGATTGCAACTGCCAAAAGGGGTCAAGCCCATCGCCATGAAAGGGTTTCCGCCATTGGTGATTGGGGCCATGTATCAAGGTCGGCCAAAGGGCGTGGTTCGGGATTTTCTTCGGATCGCGAAAGATCATGTGAAGGGTCTCGCTTGAGTTTTCTCCGACGATGTTGCATTGAACTGTTCATGCGAGAGGGACTTATCCTGAAAATTAGCTGTCCCGACAAGCCGGGTCTGGTTGCCCGAATTGCGAGCCATGCCTCGGAATTCAGCGCGAATCTGGTCGAGTTTAATCAATTTATTGATCAAGGTTGCAGGCGTTTCTATGCACGTCTTGAGATTGACACGGGGAGTTTGGAGATTCCCATCGAAGACTTTATCGCGAGCTTCGAGGTGCTGGGGCGGTCCATTAAAGCTGACTGGCACTTCCGCCGCCTGCCCTACAAGATGCGGACGGCAGTGTTGGTGACCAAGACCGACCACTGTCTCAATGAGATTTTGTGGCGGACCGGTTTGGGGGAGATGCCGATTGAGATCACCTCGGTGATTGGCAATCGCCGCGATTGCCGGGAAATTGCGGAGAACGCCAATCTGCCATTTCATTTAGTAGAAATGAAAGAGGACAAGGAGGCTGGTTTTCGCCGGATCGAGGGCTTGCTAGATGAACAGGATGTTCAGTTGGTGGTGTTGGCTCGCTTTATGCAGATCATGCCGGAGTGGCTGTGTCAAAAGTATGCGGGACGTATGATCAATATTCATCATAGTTTCCTTCCGGCATTTATTGGGGCAAACCCCTATCGTCAGGCTTACGAGCGGGGGGTGAAACTCATTGGCGCGACCTGTCATTACGTGACGGGAGAGCTGGATGCCGGACCTATTATTGAGCAGGAGGTTGAGCGGGTTCAGCACCATCACAGTGTGCAGGATTTGGTCCGTCTTGGACGTGATTGTGAACGATCGGCCCTGGCCAAGGGGATTCGCTATCATGTCCACGACCGAACGATCATCGACGGGCGCAGAGCAATCGTGTTCCCTGACTAAATTGGGGGCTTTACCTCGGGATTTGGGCCGATAGCTTGGGAGGGATCAGAAAAGATGGCAATTCCCGCGCGGCGTATCGATACATTACAAACGGTGGAACTGGCCGAGGGGATGGAGATTCATCTCCGTGCGGCAGGTCCGTTTTTGCGAATCGTGGCCTATATCCTGGATCTGTTGGTCGAAGTGGCTGCCTTGTTGCTCATTCAGTTGCTTTTCAAGCTGATCTTTCCATTCGTGGGATACAATGTGAGCCAGGCCCTTGCGCTCCTATCGGTATTTTTCGTGTGGTGGTTCTATCACGTCCTTTTTGAAATCAGCCCGTGGGGGGCGACCGTTGGGAAAAAGGTCTTTGGTTTGCGGGTTGTGGATGAGGCCGGAGGTGGCGTGACCCTGGGGCAGGCGATGATTCGTAATTTCATTCGAGGAGCGGAGATCATGTTGCCCTTGATCCCCTTGATCGCCTTCTTTCATCCCCGGTTTCAACGCTTGGGCGACCTCGCGGCCGGGACCCTCGTTGTTTACGCGCGGCCCCGTGTCGACCCCCTGATTCCGGGGCCGCCGCCTTTGGCGAAAGTGCCGGTTAATCTGACATTGAGCAGGGAGGAGGAGGCGGCCATTTTATCTTTCCGATACAGGAGCGGGGGGTGGTCGGAAGCTCGTCGCATGGAACTGGCAAATCATCTCTCCAAGGTGACGGGTGAAGTGGGCCCAAAGGGAGTTTCGCGAGTATTGGGAATGGCACAGTGGTTGGAGGAACAGCGATGAATCGACAGGAATTCGAAAATAAGAACCAGAAGGAGTGGCAGATTTTTGAAGCGCAGCTCAAGGGGTCGGAGGGAGGAAAAGCGCCAACGGACGGGCATAAACTTCCATCACGTTTCCGTAAGATCTGCTACGACCTGTCGCTTGCCCAGTATCGCATGTTCGGACACCGGATTTGCGATCAGCTCAATGCTCTCGCAATTCGTGGATATCGGACAATTCACCGGAAGCGGGGGGCTTTTGGCGAAGGCGCGATTAAGTTTGTGATGCAGACTTTTCCGCAAGCCATTCGGAAGGAGCGGAAACTCTTTGCGGTCGTCTCCGCCGTCTTTTGGCTCCCGTTTTTCGCGATGTGGTGGTCGGCCGATAAGGAGATCGAGTGGGTGCAAGCGCTGCTGGGGGCGGAGCAGATGGCGGGCATCGAAGGGATGTATGGGAAGAAGTCCGACACCGTTGAACACCTTCGGCAGGAGCATGGCTCGAACTTCATGATGTTTGCCCACTACATCAACAACAACGTCGGAATCGATTTCCGACTTTTTGCAGGTGGCATCTTTTTTGGAATCGGGAGTCTTTTCTATCTCATTTACAACGGACTCTTTTTTGGAGCAGTGGTGGGTTACGTTGAATATACGGGTGAACCGGAACTCTTGTGGCGCTTTGTCGCGGGGCATTCTTCGTTCGAACTCCTGGGAATGCTGGTGGTCGGAATGGCTGGATTGAAGATGGGATTTGCGCTTCTTGCCCCCGGCCAGCTGGGTCGTGGTGATGCCCTGGCCAAAGCGGGGCGGGACGGTTTGCCTCTACTCATCGGAGGCGTTCTGATGACGGCTCTGGCAGCCGTGGTGGAGGGGTTTTGGTCGGCCCGGCCGGTGGCTGCGAATATCAAGTATACGGTTGGGATTACTTTCTGGGTCCTGCATCTTCTTTATTTTGTTTTTGCAGGAAGGAGGTTTCGTGGAGCTTGAAAAGGTGACCGCGGAAATCCGTCCCCGGACCCAATGGGAGGCCATTGATCTGGGGGTGAGCCTGGTTCGGGCCCATGCCATTGGTCTCTTGAAGGGATGGATGGCATCGGTTTATCCGCTCTGTTTGCTCATCCTCGCCATTTGCTGGAATTCCATTGGATGGGGCCTTTTTCTAATTTGGTGGTTAAAACCAATCTGGGAACGGGTTGCGCTCTATCCGCTGAGTCGAAGTTTATTCGGAGAGCACCCAACCTGGAGGGAAACGATGAGGGTCCTTCCGACAGAGCTGCTTAAAAACAAGGGACTTGTTCTCATGGGAATCGCTCTCACCGGGGCGGGTTGGTTGATCTACTCGGTAGAAGACGCGGGCGAGGCGGCCGGATTCGGAGTTCTTTTTTGGCTCACGGTGATCGGGCTCGTTTTTTACCGGTCCGGACTGAGCCGGTCTTTGGCTCTTCCGATCCGATATTTGGAGGGATTGGAAGGTCCCCGTTACAAATCAAGAATCCAGATTTTATCCTACCGATGTTCGGGATCGGCAGTTGCCTTGACCTTTATTTGTCTCTTAATGGAGATTCTTCTTTTTGGCAGTCAGATTTGGTTTGTTTTAATCATGAGCCCTGTGGGAACGACGTTAAACGACGCCATTTTTCACGGGGCGGAATATGGAAATTCCACAAGGATGTTCCCTGCCTGGATCCGGGCCATGTTTGCGATTTTCTATCTCAATACGATGTCTGTGGTGGCTTGGTTCTACACCGGTGCCGGATTTGGGCTCTATGTCAACACGCGGACGTGGACCGAGGGGTGGGATGTCGAACTAAAGTTCAAGGGACTGGGTCAGCGCCTGGGGATTGTGATCGTCGCTTTGGCCTTGTTGGGTGGAACTCCGGTGGCGGATGCGAACCAAGAAGCCCGCAGGATCCTTGAGAGTGAGGAATTCGAAGTCCGGACGCGTGACGTTTTTGCCCCAAAAGAAAAAGAGGAAGACGGAGACGAGGAAAATCGCGACTCATCCCACAAGGAGGTTTCAAATGAAGGTGCAGGTATTTTTGCGGGGATTGGCCATGTTCTCTTTTGGATCATTATCGGAGTTGTGGTTGCCGGACTGGTGTGGGTCATCATCGCCAATGCCCATCTTTTCAGAAAAGGCGGCCCCGGTGGGTCTGCCGGGGATCGTAAGAAAGTGACCACGGTGGCGGGGATGAATATCGAGCCGGAGAATCTCCCGCCCAACCTCCTTGAATCAGCCCGGATCCTCTGGGATGGGGGGCAATATCAGGAAGCGTTGGGGTTGCTTTATCGGGGTGCCATTTCTTCTTTGATCACGGGACAGGTTGTTGAGATTGAAGAAAGTGATACCGAGATGGATTGTCTTCGCCGGGTCACTTGCAAAGGTGAGACCGCCAATGCCGCCTACTTTAAAATACTAACGGGAGCCTGGATGACTCAAGCGTATGCCCGCCGGCGACCGGATGACGAAACGGTGAATCAGCTTTGGAGTCATTGGCCCTACGATGCGAGGAGGAGGTCATGAAGTGGATTTGCTTGCTTTTGATCTTCATTCTGGCGGGGTGCGGGGAGCCTGAAAAGGGAGAGAAAACCGGGGAGATCCCGTTGGGTTACCATGGGGAAGCTCGTCTTAATCCCTACCTGGGGGCCGAAATGTATCTCTCCCGGAAAGGGTGGACTGTTGAAAGCTCGCGCTCGTGGTCCGGCTATGACTCAGGGACGAGCATCATTTTTATGCCCGCCTCGTTTCTTGCAACCGGGGGCATGGGGATCCGTGCCCTTGACTGGGTTTCCGGAGGAGGGACCCTCGTTTTGACCGCCGAAGGTGGTGAACCCGAATGGAATGATTTCACCGGGAATTCCTCCTCGTGGCCAACCGGGGAAGAGGACGGGTTTACGGGATTCAACGACATTCTGGAGAAGCTCGGGATCTCGGTTGAGGAGCGCAACTGGAATGACTTTGTCGATGAAGAAATCGAACTGGAGGATTACGGTCATCTCGCCCGATCCTGGCATGTCACCCAATTGGGTGAAAACCGGGGCGGACATCGATTGGAGCTTGAGGGGGGGATCGGATTTCTGGCCCCTAATCATCTCAATTGGGACACGGAAGTTGAAGGGTATTCCCGGGTGGCAGGCAGCCGGCATGGAAGCGGTCAGGTTATTTTGCTCTCTCACGCACGGCCTTTCCGCAGTCCTTATCTGGCACGAGCGGACCATGCCGAATTCCTTGAGATGCTTGCCGAGACTTACGGGGGCGGAGAGATTGTCTTTTTGTATGGTTCCTCCAATTCGTTTTTTGGACTGATCTGGAAAGAAGGGCGAATGGTGGTCATTGCGGGCTTGGCTCTTTTGGTCTGTTGGCTATGGATGAGGATTCCACGCTTCGGTCCAATTTTGCAGGACCTTGCCGTCAAGCGGAGGCCGTATGGCGACGAATTGAAGGCTTCGGCCCGCTTCCTCTGGCGAACCGGTCAACTTGAACATCTTCTCCGGCCCTTGCGGGCGAGATTGGAAAAGGATAATCAAGGTGATCCCAAGTCCCTTTATGATCGACTGGCGGAAGAGTCCGGCCTTGAGCGAGACGAGGTCGCCGAGGCACTCACCATTGATGCTCCCAAAGATCCCGGACACACCCTGAAGGTGGTCCAAAAACTCCAGGCACTTTTAAAACGATGACAGAAAATGACCCTTATGCCCCTCCTCCCGCCGAAGAGCTCCCTCCTGCGGATACCGGTCCCGATCTTAGCAGGGTGACGCGGCTTGCCGATAGTTTGCGCGCCGAGATTCAAAAGGTTGTCTACGGGCAGGGTGATACCATTACCCAGGTTCTGGCCGCCTTGTTGGCAGGTGGACACGTCCTTCTCGAAGGGAAACCGGGGCTTGGTAAAACCCACATGGTTCTTGCGCTTGCAGGCACCTTTGGCGGTGACTTCGGGCGTCTTCAATTCACTCCAGATATGATGCCGTCGGACATTACCGGTTTCACGATCTTCGACATGAAGAGCCAGTCATTCCAAACCCGCCGTGGTCCGGTCTTTACGAATCTGTTGCTCGCGGATGAGATCAACCGGGCACCGGCGAAGACCCAGGCGGCACTTCTTGAAGTGATGCAGGAGCAGCAGGTGACCATTGACGGCAACTCCTTGCCGGTCGCGCCGCCGTTCATGTGTTTCGCAACCCAGAACCCAATCGAGCAGGAGGGGACCTATCCGCTTCCGGAAGCCCAATTGGATCGCTTTCTAATGAAGGTGATCATCGATTACCCGACCATGGCGGAAGAACTGCAAGTGGTCTCGGCGGTGACTTCAGCACCCGGAGCGAAGGGACTTGATCCTCGCAAGGTGAATCAAGTTTGTGATTCGGCGGTGATCATCGAAGCCCAGCGCTTGACCGCTGCGGTAAAGGTTGTTCCGGAGGTGATCGACTACGCGCTGCGGCTCACCCGTCACACCCGGGAAGCCCATGGCATGAGTCTGGGGGCGGGAACCCGTGGTGCCATCAGTTTGGTTCAGGTGGCCAAGGCCTATGCCGTGATGGCGGGTCGTGACTACGTGGTTCCCGATGACATCAAAGAGGCCTCGCTGCCTGTTTTTCGCCATCGGGTGCAAGTGGCCCCCGAAGTTGCCATTAGCGGGCAGAATGTTGATGACTTGTTAAAATCAGCGCTTGAATCAGTGGCGGCACCGAGGGTCTAGGAAACGATTATGCCGCTTCGACCGACACGTGCCCTCGTTGCTCTTTTGATTCTGTGGACCCTGCTGGGTCTCGCGGGGTCGATGTGGCGGCCTGCCGTGCCATGGTGGGGATGGATGGGTTCCATCCTGGCGGCGGTGGCTTTGTTTGATGCCCTCGTGGTCTTTGTTCTGCGGTTTCCGAAAGTGGAACGCGTGCTTCCGGGAAGATTGGCAGTGGGGATCGAGGGAGAAGTGGCCTTGCGAATCGTTAATCCGACAAAGCGACAGCTGCACCTTGCCGTTTTCGATGGCATCCCGGCTCGCAGTGACTGCGAGGCTTTTCCCTGGAAGGGATGGATCAAGGGGAAGGGATATCTCAATCTCAATTATCCCATTACCCTTCACGAAAGAGGGGAGATTGGTTTCGGAAAGACGCACCTCCTGATGACTTCATTGTTGGGGCTGTGGTCTCGGAAAGGATTCGGAGGAGAAGAATCGGCGGTGAAAGTCTACCCCAATTATCAGCCCGTCTTGAGTTATGCGCTGTTGGCGATGGCCCATCGTCAGGAACATACCGGGATTATTCGTAAGAACCGGGCTGGCCTGAGCCGCGATTTTCATCAGCTTCGCGACTACCAAATGGGCGATTCACTCTCGCAGATTGATTGGAAGGCGAGTTCGAAGCGACAAAATCTCATCAGTCGGGATTTTCAGGAACAGCTCGACCAGTCGGTGATTCTGATGCTTGACTGCGGGAGACGGATGCGGACGATTGATGGCGAGATCAGTCAGTTTGACCACTGTTTGAATTCCATGCTGCTTTTGTCGTATGTTGCTTTGCGGCAGGGGGATCAGGTGGGGATATTGAGTTTTGGCGGGACTGACCGATGGCTTCCGCCGGTCAAGGGAGCGAATTCCATGACGACGGTTTTGAATCATCTCTACGACTACGAGACCTCGCCGTATCCCAGCGATTTCAGCGAAGCGGCCGAGCGATTATTGAAGCATCAGCGGAGGCGTTCCATGGTGGTTGTGATGACAAATCTCCGGGGAGAGGATTCGGAGGAGTTGAGGGAACCTCTGCGGAAACTTCGAGAAAAACATGTCGTGGTTCTCGCGAGTCTTCGAGAATCGGGAATCGGCGAGATGTTGGATCAAGATCTCCATAGTTTTGATGACGCCCTGGGATACCTTGCGGCAGAAGATTATGCGGCTGAGCGGGAGGCGGTATTGGCAGGGCTGAGGGGAGACGGAATTGTCACCCTCGACGAGACGGCACAGCAATTCCCGGTTGCGCTGGCCAATACCTATCTCGATACCCGTCAAATCATTTAAGGTTTGTCTGTAAAGAGGAGTTGCCTTTTTTGGCTCGGTCGCCTATCCAACGGGCGCGATGAAACAGTTTTCGGTTCTTTTGGCAGTGATCGGTGTTTGCTTGTGCTCTTGTGAGCGACATGAGTGGGAATCCGAATCTCCAAAATCCAGCGACACCATCAACCTTTTTAAACACGGGGAGCCCTCGAAAGAAGGTGAGCACAAGGAAGGTGAAGATCACGCCAAGCCTGAAAGTGAAAAGAAGGAAGGTGAAGCTCCTGCAGGGGAGTAGTTCCGGCTTGCCCTCCTACGCGGTCATGTTGCCTTCGGTATCGAAGGTGCTTGAGATGGACTTGAGCGTCCCGGCGGATGTTCCAATGACTGACCTTCTCGTCTGTCTGTAGCGGGCGGGAATGCCCTTTTCGTTTTGTGGGAGTCATGGACCTGGCTAATGCCGGGGAAAGAAAGTTGATCCGGGTTTCGGGGAGCGCGACAATGCCGGGAAGATGATCGGGATGCGGTCGCGGCTGTGAATTGGTCCTTTTAGTGAGGGCAATTCCAGCCTCATAGTTCCGCGATGCTGGAACCGGAAATGTTGGGCTACCTTGCGATTTTCGTGATGGGGATCACGCTGGGAGTGATCGGTGCCGAAGGGGCAATCCTGACTGTTCCCATCCTTGTTTACCTCTTCGCGGTGGAACCAATCCTTGCGACGGCATGCTCGCTTGTCCTGGTGGGGGCGACCGCTGCAACCGGTGGAATTTAATCTTTGTTGCGAGGGAGCTTTGATCGCGAGGCTTTCCTGGTTTTCGGGTTGCCCTCCGTCGTCAGCGTCTATCTTGTGCGGCGATTTCTCTTACCTGCCACTCCGGATAGCCTGGGATCGGTGGGTGGGTTTGAAATCACGCGAGATGGGCTCATCATGCTTGTCTTTTCGGTGCTCATGCTGGCCGCGGCGTTGATGATGATTTGTGGTCGGGTGGGGGTGTCGGTGGCATCCCGGAAGTCCAAGCTCTCCCGACGTGTGATTGCAATTTTCGAAGGGATTGTGGTTGGAGGAATCACCGGCCTGGTGGGCGCCGGCGGCGGGTTTCTGATTGTCCCGGTGATGATTTGCTTGCTCAATCTGCCCATTCGGACTGCTGTTTCAACCTCCTTGCTGGTGATCGCGGTGAAATCGCTGATTGGATTTCTGGGGGACCTTCATGGATCACAGGTCATTGACTGGCCTTTTCTCTATGGCCTTCTCATTCTTTCAGCGGCCGGGGTTTTGGTTGGGGTGGGATTGGGAGGAAAGATCTCCACGTCTCACCTGAAGAAAGGGTTTGGTTGGTTTGTCCTGGTGATCGGTATTGCCATCATCACTCGTGAACTGACAAGTTGAGGCCCTCTCTAGATGGTATACTCCATCTCGAGTATTTCCTGATAGCTCAACTGACTTAGCGCAAGACCTCCGGTGAGGTTCCAGGCTTTCTCGATGCCGCAGCGCTGCAGGGCTTCGGCGGCTTTTCCGCTCCTGTTGCCACTGCGGCAAAGGCAGATGACCTCGAGCGATGAGAGGTCGCGGTGCTGCGCCAGAAGAGCTTGAAGATAGCCGGCAAAGCGGGTGAGAGGGACGTTGATCGGAGGCTTGTCGAGTCCGAAGGTCTGCCAGTCCTGGGCAAAACCAAATTCGTGGGGTTCCCGGACGTCGATGACAAGGGCATCACGATGATCACGGAAGAACTCACAACGGTCTTCAGGTGCGACGTCGAGGGTGGCGTGAAATTTTGAAGGTGGAGCAATGTTTCCACACACCAGTTCGCAGGAGGATTCGTCGTCAATTCCGTCATCAAGCAGCGGCTTTTCCCTGCTGAATTCCTCGAGTGTCATGGGGCTGTGCTCATCGAGCAAGTGGCGGAGGAAGCGGTTCTCATTCCGTTCGGCTCCGAGCGTGGTCGCGAAGCCATTGTTGTAATCATGGGTCGGGCAAATCACGGTGGCTGAGCCCAGGAGCTGGGGAAGATTGCGGATGGAATGATAGAGAGATCCCATTGAACTGCTGTCAAAGTCAGTGCGACCAATTCCACCGATGAGAATGGTGTCGCCGGTAAAGGCGAGCAAGACTGTGTCGGGATCGAGGGTTCCCTTGTTCGGCGTTCCCAGGAGGTAGGCGCATCCTATGACCGTGTGTCCGGGGAGTTCAACCCGGGCGACGATTTGATCCTTTCCAAGCTGAATGAAAGGGGCCTTCTGGCCTGAGCCAACCGTGATGGCCTCATTGGTCTCAGGCCAGCCAAGAGGATCTTCAGTCGATGCCCCGGGAGCGAGGCGGTCGGCCAGCCTTTCCATCAGTTCATCACGGCACGATTCATGGTCGACGTGCATGTGGGTGTCCAGAATGGCGAGAACTTTGCATCCCCGGCATCGAATAATGGTCTCGATGCGGTCGGCCAGTTCGGCGAAAGGATCTACGATGATCGCGGAAGAGTTGGAGCCATCGAGATAGATCCACGAGCACATCGAATCGCGTTTCAGTTGGAGTAAGCCATCGACCGTTTCGGAAGGTGCCGCGTCATCGTCGCGCACCATGAGACAGGAACTTTGAAGAGCCTGACCTGCTTCTGTGATTCTGCTGCACGCGGTATTGATTTCGCTTTGGCTGATGAGGGGGCCGAAAGAAAGCCGGATCGCGCCATCAGTGCGCCAGTCGGGAAGGCCCATGGCCCGGAGGACGTATGAACCGACGAGCGCCGAACCGCATGCCGACCCCGAACTGACCCGAATATCGGCCGCGTCAAAAAGGTCGAGGATCTCCTTCCCGCTTAATCCGGGCACCGCGAAGTTGATGGTGGTGGGGACGGATTGTTTGAAAGGAGTATTAAAAACGATTTCGGGGAAAGCTTGCCGCAGGCTCTTGATCAACTGATCGCGGTAGCCGCTCATCGTTTCGTGATCTTGAAATGCGCCGGACTCCATTGACTCAAAAACGGCACTGATGGCGGCGACACCCGGGAGGTTTTCGGTGCCGCCCCGGGCTCCGCTCTCCTGACCGCCGCCAGCCATCAGAGATTTGAAAGGGGCTCCCTGGCGGACATAAAGAAGACCAATCCCTTTGGGCGCGTATATTTTGTGTCCACTGACGGCGGCGTAGTCGATGGTTGATGAGGAAAGATCGAGGTCAAGTTTCCCAATCGCCTGAACGGAGTCAACCAGCCAGAGTGCCTGGGGATTATTCGAGCGAATGGTTTCCTCAAGAGCGGCGAGATCCTGCACCACCCCGGTTTCGTTGTTCACGGCCATGGTGCAAATCAAGTCGGCATTCGGGGCGTGTTTGGCGACGAACTTGAGGTCGAGACACCCGTTGGAGTCGACGGGAATCTGAACGATTTCGTGAGGCATGCCAAGAATGTCACACCAATGATGGAGGGCTTGTGGGACGGCCTTGTGTTCTGTTGCGCCGTAGAGGCAATAGCGGGGGCTGCTGTCCCTGGTTGATTCCCGCTGGCGAACATCGCACATCGCCGAGAGAACGGCTGTTTGAATTGCTTCGGTGGCACCACTGGTGAAGACAATGCGGCCCTGATCCGCGCGGAGGACCCGCAGAGCGGAGGCCCTCGCTTTGTTGAGGATGTTTCGTGCCCGGAGGCCTGCAATGTGAGAACTGCTGGGGTTTCCAAAGAAGTCCTCCATCGTTTCCATTGCGGCTTGGGCCGCCGCTGGAAGGACCGGGGTCGTGGCGTTGGCGTCGAGATAAACATCCCGCTTACTTTTCATGGTGACACTCAGTACAGAGAAATGGAAATAGACAAGCCCAGTCAATTCCCCGCCCGACCGGACCACCTGTCTGGAATCCTGATTTGGTTTACGGTGAGGCAATTCGTCGCGCTGCTTTTTTTTCTTGGGATTTATTCAGATCAACGAGGCCTTCATGCACCTTTCGAAGGTGGGTGATTGGGAGAGCCGGCGGCATTGTCTGGATGGCCGATCAGCTCAGACCGATCAAGCGCCGGGGCAGCGGCAACACGGTGATCCGAAATGTTGCGCAATAGGATGGATCGAAGTATCTCCTTCCTATGAGAGTCATTCCAGCCGTCGCCGCCTTTGCCTTCGTTTTGGCAGCCGCTTCTTGCAAGAAGTCAGAGCCGGCTGTCACCGCACCACCAGCTGAGGATGGTGAGGTGTTAATTCGGATCGGATCGATTGTAATCTATCAGGGGGATCTCGATTACCATCTCAAAGAGAAACACGATGGACGCAGTGACGAGGCAATACGTGAACCGGCTCTGACCGAACTCTCGGAGCGTGCGCGCTTTGCACAGGCCGCCCTCGACGCCGACCTGGATCGAGACCCGCTTGTCCGCGCCGAAATTGCGCGTTTACTGGCAAGCCGTCTGAGAGAAGCAGAGCTGTTCCCAAAACTGAGGGCGGCAGCGGCGACACCAATATCCGAAGAACGTTTGCGTGAAATCCATGACAGCCAATCAGCGCGTTTTGCTTCCCCCGAGAAACGACAGGTCGCGGTGCTCTGGTGGAACCCCGGTCCCGATCCGGCCCGGGTATAGCGGTATGTCGACAAACTGACGAAGGCACGCGAATGGTTCTTTGAGGAAAGTGATCTGGTCGATCAACCCGGGAAAGGTTTCTCAGTCCTGTCAGTCGATCACTCGGAACATGCCGCGAGCCGTTTCAAGGGGTGGGCTGGGCTGGATCGACGCCAGGGATGGTGCCACCGATTGGAATCGTGCGGTGGCTGAAATGGCCTTCGCAATTGCCAAGGTCGGCGACCTCAGCCCGGTCACGACGCGGCCAGAGGGCGTTTTTCTTGTCCGCTGGATGGCGCGCGAGCCCGCCTTGCAACGGTCCTTCGATTCCGTGCGAGCCGAACTCGAAAGGCAGGAACGAAACCGTTTGAAGACGCAGTTGGAAACTGAGTTCAGGAAGGGAATCCTCAGGCAGGATCGATAGGTCACTTGACTTTGCGCAAGGGTGCAGTGGCGCTCAGGCGCATGAACTGATGGGGGGCAGCCGTGGCTCGTGGACTGCAATTTCACTCCTTCCACCGCCATCAAGCAGGTAGATCGGCCGTGACCTTGCTTGCCGACCCTGGCATGAACCCATCCAACATCCTCATGCCGTTTCGCGTGTGACAGGAAGATCAAGCGATCGAGCTTCTGATTCGAGGAGAGGCAGCGGCCAAACCAGAAAGAGTAAGGGTGTGCCGATGCGCATTGGAGCACTGGTGGCGACGAATCCCGGTCCGGATTGGCGGGCGGCTTGGAAATCCTGCCGCGTAAATTTAGGGTGTGCGGATCGGGGATTGGATTGATAGTTTCGTAAAGAATGAACTGTCAATCAGTCCGCCGTCTTTTGCCAGCCCTTGCCGTCGTAATCCTGGCCTTTGCGTTCTCCCGCCCCACCCTGGAAGCGGAGCCGAACGAGCCGGCCAAATTGTCCGAGCCTCTCTTGTTTTCTTTTGTGCAGATGTGCGACACGCAGCTCGGCATGGGTGGCTATGAGCACGACGTGAAAACCTTTGGGCTTGCCGTGGACCAAATCAACCGGATGAAGCCCGATTTCGTGGTCATTTGTGGAGATCTCGTCGGCAAGGCCAACGACAAATCATGGGCTGACTTCAACCGGATCAAGGCAGGATTTAAAATCCCCTGTCACTGCGCGGCGGGGAATCACGACGTTGAAAACAAGCCGACGGCGGAGTCGCTGCAGCGCTATCGCGAAAAGGTTGGGAAGGATTACTATTCCGTTGAACATAAGGGGCATACTTTTGTGATCGCCAACACGCAGCTCTGGAAGGCACCGCTGAAGGGGGAGTCGGAGAAGCATGATGAGTGGTTCAAAGGGGTTCTCGAAGCGGCAAAGAAAAAGGCCAGTCCGGTCGTGGTGGTGGTGCACTACCCGCTCTTCGTGAAGAGTCCGGACGAGAAGGAAAACTATTACAACATCCCGTTCGCAAAACGCATGGAACTTCTGAAACTCTGCGAAGAGAATGGCGTGGTGGCCTTCCTGGCCGGACACACCCACAAGTTGGTGGTGAACGAATACAAAGGGATCCAGCTTGTAAATGGAGAGACGACCAGCAGGAATTTTGACAAGCGCCCGATGGGGTTTCGATGGTGGGATGTTGCGGCGAAGGGGAAGATGGCGCACCGTTTTGTGGCACTCGAGGGAATGGATGAATAGCGGATTTGTTTCACGTATTAGGCACGAACTTCACACGATGAAAGGCATTCTTCTTAGCCCTCTGCCCGGGCTTCTTCTTACCGCCCTCCTGATCGGCACGGTAAGAGCAGGTCCTCTTTCCCCGCCGGAACTTCAAGCCTGGCAGACCATGCGTGCATCCGGTGACTATGTTGGCATCGCTCGGGCCTATGCCGACCATATGATTGAACACGGGAGGGACGTATACGGCTCGAAGCACACCCCGCTGTTCGTGACGGGGATGGATCGGCGCACCGGTAAAAAAATCTCGCCGCCATTCGCCCATGTGAAACGCAAGCCATTCATGCCGGGTTGGGAGCGGGATCGCGAATTGCGAGGGTCGGATCGAAACTACGGGCAGGCCGATCCTCTCGATCAATTGGTCTTGCTCAAACTCATGCATCGCTTGACCGGGGCCACCGGCGAGAAACACTACGCCGCCGAGGCCGACAAGACGGCAGCTTGGTGGATGGCAAATGCCCAGTCTCCGATCGGGCTCTACCCGTGGGGCTCGCACACCCACTGGAACCTTGAGAAAGACAGCGGGTCCGGGCAGTTCGAATTCAATCACGTCTGGCCCTTCTGGAAGCTGAATCCGGAGGCCCTTCAGAAATACGCCATGGGGCTTTGGGATCACTATATCCGGGACAAGGAGACCGGCGACTTCAACCGTCATGCCCACTCCCACAAGCACGGCCCCGGCGGCGGCATGGAGTTTCCCTGGCCGGGCTCGGCGATGATCGCAACCTGGGTCGAAGCTTTTCTGGCCAACCCCGACC